>JBCDDH010000045.1:0-27330 GCA_039180415.1 Planctomycetota bacterium
CCGCCCACTCCGCTCCATATGGCGCGATCCCCGTCATCTGCGACAACACCACGATGACACCGATGCTGCTGCGGCCCATCGACCACGGCATCGACGTGGTCGTCTATTCCACCACCAAGTTCATCGGCGGGCACGGCACCCACATCGGCGGCGCGATCGTCGATAGCGGAAACTTCAAGTGGGCCGACCAGCCCGAGAAGTGGCCGGAGTTCTGCGGCCCCTCCCCGTCGTACCACGGCGCGGTCTTCGAAGAGCACCTCCGCGACATGGGGAACATCGCCTACAACGTCCACATCCGCACGCACCAGCTCCGCGACACCGGCGCGGCCATGTCGCCCTTCGCCGCGTTCCTGTTCCTGCAAGGCCTCGAAACCCTGCACCTGCGCATGCCGCGCCACTGCGACAACGCGCTCAAGCTCGCCAAGTTCCTCGAAGCTCACGACGCCGTGGAATGGGTCAACTACCCCGGGCTGGACTCGCACACGGACCACGCGAACGCCCAGAAATACCTGCCCGACGGCCAGGGCGCGCTGCTCGGGTTCGGGATCCGTGGCGGCGCGGAGGCCGGCAAAAAATTCATCGAGTCCTGCCAGCTCGCCTCGCACCTCGCCAACATCGGCGACGCCAAAACACTGGTCATCCACCCCGCCTCGACGACGCACTCGCAGTTGTCCGAAGACGAACAGAAGCGCACCGGCGTCAGCCCCGAGTACATCCGCGTGTCCACCGGCATCGAAGACTTCGACGACATCAAGGCCGATTTCGCCCAGGCTCTCGAAAAGGCCGCCGTCCCCGTTCCGGCCTGAACTGATCCCCCCACGCAACCCCCACCCAAGCCCACGGTCCATGACCGTGGGCTTTTTTACGTGAACCAGAACAAACCCCATGCGGCGATCTCAGCCTGTCCGCCGCCGCCCGGTTCAACACGGCTCACAACAAGGAAAACCAATCAACGACGCGCGGGACGCATCGGGAAAGCCGCAATAGTCCCCGCGCGGACGATTTGATAAAAAAAATGTGATTCACACCCATCTTGCCCGAGAGGAGACGAATATGAATTTTGCTTCGCGTGTCTGCGCCGGCTGCCCTTGCGTCGCCGCGGTGGCCTTCGCCCTGAATTGGGTCGCCTACCCCGCCTCGGCCTCGACGATCACCCCCACATACAGCCTTACCGCCGGCGACGCCACCACCGGCGATAACGCCTTTTTTGCCAACGGCGGCACGCGCTGGAACGTCGACCCCGGCGCCGACGACTACTTCAACGAAACCTACGAACGCCCCACCGCGCAGACCTACGAGAACCGCAACAAGCCCGGCGTCGGTGTCGTCGCCGCCGCCAACGAATACTTCGGCTACGTCGACCTCAAAGAAGGCAGCTACGGCTACGACGACCAGTACATGTACTTCCAACTCGTCCTCTACACGGGCGTCCGTCAAACCGACGACGGCACCATCGACGGCGAGAGCTTCGGCTCCGGTACGCAATATGGCGTGCGCTTCAGCGATCAGGACCCCGACGGAGCCGACGGCTTCCTCCTCCGCGTGGCGGGGGACTCGAAAGAACTCTGGTCGTCGACCTTCGTAACCAAGTCGGCCGAAGGCTTCTACGACACCGACGGCGACGTCGGCGGGCCGGGCGGCGTGGCGGTGGTCAACGAAGGCACCGACGGCTACGAAACCGAACGCGTCAAGAGCGACGGCGGCCTCGAGAACGATACCGACACCAAGGTGATGTTCGCCCGCATCCTCGGCCCGGAAGACGGGGAGCCCATCGACCCGAGCATCATGCCGGTCGTCGAGATCGTGTTCGACTACGCGCAACACAACGCCGCCTATCCGGGCAGCGCCATCGACCCGGCCGGGTTGCAGTATCTGGACTTCGAAGCCGACCGCGGCCTCAAGGACAACGCGAACTATTTCTGGAACGACGAGTACAGCTTCACAGAAGCCGGCACGCCTTACGACGCCAGCAACCAACCGCAAAACATCTACGAACTCGACACCCTTCGCCTGATTCCCGAGCCCGCGGTCGGTTTGTTCTTCGCACTGTCCTGGCTTGTCATCAACGCCAGCGGCCGAACCCGCCGACCGCGATAGAAGACGCATCGCTGAGCGGTCGACGACGGGGCAATCGAGAAACTCGTTCACGGAGACGTAGGCCGCAACGAGCACCGTGCGCGAACGAGTTCGCGCGATTCCGGGGTGCGGTCACCGCGCCATCGCGTCCCACGCGACCCGGCCCGCGGCGGCGACCACCAACACCACACACAGCAACGCCACCACGACTTGTCCCGGCGGCAGATCCCAGACGTACGACAGCCACAGGCCCAGGAACGCGGCGGACAACGCGATCAACGGACTGGCCCAGAACAGCGACCGCACCTCGCCGCACGCCTGCTTGGCGATCATCACGGGCAGCGCCAGGCAACCGAACGTAAACAGCATCCCCGTGGAGCGCACCCCAAGCCCGACGCAAGCGCCGCTGAAGGCCGCCAACCCCAAGTACCACGCCCGCACGCGCAACCCGAACGCCGCCGCCATGACCCGGTCGGCTAGCAACAGCACGAGCGAGCGGCCGGTCCAGACCAGCACGCCGACCATCGCGAGTAGCAGCACCGCAAACGTCGACACGTCGAGGGCGGTCGCGCCAAACATGGTGGACGTCTGCATGCGGCGGAACTGCTCCATGCCCGCCGGGGCATGAGCGAGCACGAGGATCGCGCCGGCCCCCGCGGCGATGAACACCCACGCGGTGCGTTCGTCGCCGTCGAGCCGACTGCCTTGGGTCTGGCGTCCGTCGCCCAGCATCGTGAGCAACGCGGCCGCGACGGCCGAACCGATCACCACCGCGTCCCGCCAGACGCTACCGGTCGCCTGCGTCGCCGCCGCGCCCGCAAACAGCGCAAACAGCGCGAAACCGAACGTCGACGCCTGCGCCACGGCGGCCGCCATGAACACCTGCCGCCGCGCCGCGGTGACCACACCCAGCATCGACAGCCCCATCGCAGCCAGCAGCGTCAGCGTGTACGGCTCTGCGAACAGGCTCCAAGAAGACAGAAACTCGAAGACACTCACGCCGCGCCCGCCTCCGGGACGACCACGGACTGCGGGTCGAGTTCTCCGTTGGACATCGCCCCGTTCGTCATCGGCCCGTTGGATCGGGCAGATTCGTCCCGCGCTTCGCCCACTCGGAATCGCCCGTGTTCGTCACGCTCTACCGACACCGGCACACCGAAGGTCGCGTGCAGTCGATCACCGGTGAGCACCTCGTCCTTCGGCCCGGCAACGACCCGGCCGTTCCGGAAAAACGCGAGATGCGTCGCGTGCTCCGCCGCGATGTTCAGGTCGTGCGTCACGAACACCACCGTCACGTTGAAGTCGCGGTAAAGGCCCCGCATCACGTTCAGCACCGCCTCGACCGCCGCGAAGTCCAGCCCGGCCGTCGGCTCGTCCACGATCAGCAAGCTAGGGTCCCGTACCAGCGCCCGGGCCACCAACGCCCGCTGCTTCTGCCCGCCCGAGAGCGTCCAGTAGTTCTGCCGCTGCGACGCGCCCAGGCCGACCAACTCCAACACCCGCTTGAGCCGGTTCGCCCGCTTGGTCGCGTCGCTCTTGACCCCCGCCAACCCCGACAACACGAACTCCCGCACCGACGTCGGCAACACCGGGTTCAACTCCAGGCGTTGCGGCACGTAGCTGACCTTGCCCGCGCGGAACATCTTGCCTTGCCGGCGTACGAGCCCACGCTGCGGCCGCAGCGCGCCGAGGAGCGACTTGATCAGCGTGGTCTTGCCCTCGCCGTTGGGGCCGAGGAAGCACCAGAACTCGCCGGCGTGAATGTCGAACGTGACGTCGCTCAACACCGCACGCCCGCCGTAGCCGAGCGTCGCTTGCTGCAACGAAAGCAGCGGCGCGTTGCCGGCCTGGTCGGTCGCCTTGGGCCTCGGGAGCGGCGCGATACTCACGGCGTCACCGCCGTCGTGTCGGCACTCGCCTGCTCGAGCGCGGCGAGCAGCATGTCCGCGTTGTATCGGATCATGTCCAAGTACGTCTCCGTGCCCGGCCGGCTCTCGGGGTTGTGGGCCATCGGCACGATGATCCCGTCCACCGCGTCCGAGACAAACGCCGCGTGACGCGGATCGAAATACGCCACGGTCAAGATCACCCGAACGCCGTATTGCTTCATCTCTCCGATCAGCTTCGCCAGGTGCGGCGCCGTCGGCGGCACGCCCGGCTCGGGCTCCATGTATCCCAACACCCGTACGCCGTACCGCCGCGCAACGTACGGCCAGAGGTCGTGGTCGCCGATGACTCTCAGGTCACGGTACGGCTCGAACGCCGCGAGCGTCCCGCCGAGTTCGACCGGCTCACCGCCGTGCGCTGCGAGATGATCGGGGAGCTTGTCTTGCTCGATCGCGATCGCGAGTTCTTCAAAGCCCTCTGCTTCGTGCCGCGAAGCGAGCGCCTCGCCGAGCATCAGCGTCATCACCTCGCTTGCGAACGCACGGAAGTTGGCTTCGAACGTCTCGGCGTTCTCCGGGGCGAGCTTGCTCAGCTTTTCCGAGACGGCCATGGCCGCCTTCACGCCCTCCACGCCGTCCACCAGGAAGTGCGGGTTGTCCTCCGGGTGGAACGACCCCGGCACCCCGCGGCCTTCGGGACCGGCGATGGTCCGCAGGTTGTCCGAGAGGTCCAGCTTCCGCTCCCCCCCGGCCATCAACTCCGGCCGACCGGCCTGGGCGAGCATCCCCGGCAGCCACCCCTCCTCCATGCCTTCGCCCACAATCACCAGCAACTCCGCCGCCGCCAACGCCTGAATCATCCGCCGCGTCGGCTCCACCACGTGGGGGTCGTCGGGCCCCTTCACGAAGTGCGTCACCTCGACGAGATCCCCGCCTACCGCCTCCACGATCGTCTTCACGTCCGTGGAGGAAGCACACACCTTCAGTGGCTCGGCCGTGGCCGCTCCGGCCCAACCAAGCAGCAACGCAACCCAGAACGCAAAAATCGGGAGAGTCCTGTTCATGAGAACAGTTTATCACGCCTGAGAAACCAGACGAAGTTCACCGCCCAGCCGTCTCACGAACCGCTTTAAGCCACGATTTCTCGCGGTCCATCGCCGGTGGTTTTTTCGTAACTGCCGTCACCGGTTTTGACGTACTTGGTGAATCCCCGCTCGGCCAGGTTGCGGTCACTTAACGTCTGCCGGGCCCCGGATTCCGACCACTTGCCTGCGATATTCGGCGGCTGGATCAATCGACGGACCGGCTGCCCGGTGGTCGGGTGCTTGGTCAACGCCGGCTCGGACATCCGCTGCATGACCTCGAACACCTGGCCGGGTTCGCCGTCGGGCAATACGACTTCGTACACGTAAATGGGCATCGGTGGGCTCCGGGGCTTGAGTCGCGTGGTTTGTGCCATGCCCTTCAATCGACGAATCAAATCAATCCCAAGACGGCATCCGGTCGTCGATGTTCTGCCAACGCTCCGGGCCTTCCTTGATTTCCTCGTCCGTCAGCAAGCACGCGTCGAGCTTTGCCGTGATCGCTTCCCGATCCAGCCGGACGCCGATGAACACGATCTCCTGCCGGCAGTCGCCCGTGTTCTCGTCCCACCGTTCCTCGATCCACTGCAGCGTCTCCGGGTCGTCGGGCCACTGCTCTTTCGGCACGCTCGCGAACCACGACCCCGCGTAGTTGATCGAGAAGCTCACGCCCGCCGACGACCAGACCGCGCAGTGCTGCGGCCGACTCGCAAGCCACGCGTACCCCTTCGACCGCGTCACGTCGGTGAGCAAGCCTTCCTCCTGCGCCGTGGCGATCAGCCGGATCGGATGGAACGGCCGGCGGGCACGGTAGACAAAGCTGCCGATTCCGTATTCCTCGGTCTCGGGCACGTGTTCGCCGGCCAACTCCTTCGCCCACCCGGCCATCTGCGACGCCCGCTCCTCGTCGAACAGACCCCGCCCCACGATCCGATCCATCGGCAGGTCGCCCCGCGTCGCCCGCACCAACTCCGCCTCGGGGTTCATCGCCCGCAGCAGACCCTCGAGTTCTCCCAACTCGTCCTCGCTGACCAAGTCGCACTTGTTGATCACGATCACGTTCGCGAACTCGATCTGATCGGTCAGCAAGTCCGCGATCGTCCGCTCGTCGTCGTCGCCGAGCGCCATCTCTCGGTCCCGCAAGTCGTCGGCCGTCTTCAAGTCCCGCGGCAGGTTCCGCGCGTCCACCACCGTGACCATCGTGTCGATGTCCGCCACGTCGCTCAGCGAGAACCCGCCCTCGTCGCGGAAGCTAAACGTCGCCGCCACCGGCATCGGCTCGCCGATCCCCGTCGACTCGATCAACAGGTGATCGAACCGGCCCGCTTTCGCCAGCCGCGTCACTTCTTCGATTAAGTCTTCCCGCAGCGTGCAACAGATACACCCGTTCGACATCTCGACCAGCTTCTCCTCCGTCCGCGACAGCGCCGCGTCGCCGTCCCGCACGGCCGGCCCGTCCATGTTCACCTCGGACATGTCGTTCACGATCACCGCCACCCGCCGCCCCTCGCGGTTGTGCAGGACGTGGTTCAACAGCGTCGTTTTTCCCGCGCCCAGAAAGCCCGAGAGCACGGTCACCGGCAGTTTAAATTCGTTCGACTGAATCATCGATTTATCTCACTGCAATTGAGTAAGCGGAATCCTCATAAGCCAGGCCATCGACAACCGGCTTCGCTTTGGTCACATCAAAACTGCGATCGGCCTCGCCATCGGGAATCGGCGACGACACCCACGCGTCAACGTTGCATGGTGTCCGGTACCACCGTGCGTAGCTGGCACGCACCCGCTGCCACGCGGCGACCATCTCGTGCGATTCGGCCACGGCGTGCTTCCACTTCGCCAACGTCCGTTGGCGGTGCTCCAAGCCTTCTGTTTCGACCACCCACCGCTCGTATTGTCCGCACCACAACGCCGCCGTCGTCCCGAGCTTCCGCGCGTCGGCGTATTCACCCAAGTGCATCGGCCGACGGAGGTGCGGCTCGATCTGCCGACCGGAATGCACGCCCGAGAGCTCGAACGATCTCGGCAAAAGCCAAACGCCGCGGCGATACCGCGCGAAGTACCCCTGCTCACCGCTCGGCAAACACAGCCACATCCCGAAGCCCCAGAGCGCGACGTGCATCCCATCGCCCGCGAGTTCGTACCGCGTCCCGCCCGGACCTTCGGGCGAGCGGTGCCGCTCGAAGCCGAACCGCAGAAGTAGATTCTCGGCCGAAGCCACGTCCTGCCCCCAGCACCAGCACTGCTGATGCATCAGATCGGCCGCGAAGACCTTTTCTTTCTTGCTTGCTTTGACGTGCCCCTCCAACTTGGCCCGCGGACGTGCGTAGGGGCTTGGCGGACAAAACGAGTTCAACGACCGCGCTTTCGCCCCATGACGGGTTGCGTTATGAGGGTTCGTTGAGACGCTCACGCCGCCTCCATCGAAGCGTCACAGCCCGCACACCCGCACTCCTTCTGACCGCCTTGCCCCCGCAAACGCAACAAGTTCCAGCCGTGCCCCGTCACCAGCAGCGCGCTGCCCAGCACGTTGACCCCGACCCAACCCCACGCCGACGCGTCCATCGCCGCATACCCACCGTTAAGCGGATCGCTCGGGCAGCACGTGTCGGGATGCCCCCAAGCCCCGACCGTGAGCACCAGCAGCCCCGCCACCCCCAAGCCCAGCGGCACCCACCGCCGCTCGCCCGGCAGGTTCGACCGCAGCGCTCCCCGCCACAGCGCCCACAACGCCACCGGCGCGATCAGGCCCAGCGCCACCCAGTGCACCCACTTCGCCGCGAGCCACCCGCCCACGGCCGGCAACATCAACAACAGCCCCGGCGTGATCAGACAATGCACGCCACAGCACGCCGACAAACCGATCCCCAATCGATCCGCCCAGCCAGTCTCGGGACTGTCGGCAACCCGCCCCAATCCGCCGTCTACCACGGCACTCTCCGAAGCCCCGGACGGCTTCAACAGCCTTGCCGCCATAAATCGAGAATCACCTATCATTTCCTGAATTGATAACGCGATCTCACTAAATCGTCAACCCAGCGCTGTCCTGCACGCTGACGCTGGCCGGGACAGCACCCGAACACGCAGTCGCCAGATCGAAAACACAAGCCCGGGCATTGTGGTCAAGCCGGCAAACTCACTCGCGGCGAGCAGTCGATAACGGCCCGGACCGAACTCGCTGCCAGAGCACCGGAGCTACGCGGCCAGAGCCTGTACAGAGCGAACCAGACGGCGGGAAGGTATCGCCGTCGCTCACGATCATGTTTGTTCGCGAAAAGGCCTCCGCCGTCCAGATCGTGCGTCGCGTCGAACGAAATCCGCGCACGCGTATCGGCCGAGGTGTCCAAGTCACTGAGGTCGGTTGGTTTGCCGATCGCGGTTCTCGGTTTGAGTGGGGTGACGGAAGTGCCAGGGCTTAATGAACGAGGATTCGGCTTGGCGTTCACGCTGCCCGTGAATACACCCTCCTGCCGCAACCACTCTTCGCCAGAGCTTTTCATAATGCCAACGAACTGAATCCGGTGTAACTCGGCCCGTGTGCCGGCCGACCGCATCGTTGGTGCGACGGAAAACAAAGCCCACGTTGGATCACTCCACGTAGACGCGTCCGCTCGCGCTGGTTCGCAAGAAACACGGACGTCCAATCGGGCATTTGCTCGTGATGCGTGGAAACCGGCTGCTTGCCCGGTCAAAGCTCAGTCGTGCTCGACCGGCACCGACGCCGCTTCACCCACACGCCCCCAGGCATCGACCGCGAACACCCGGACTCGATCGGTCCCGCTCGGTAGGGGACGAACCACCGCCGTGCTCAACGGCATCGTCTCGCTCAGTGTCACCACGCCCGTCGGCGTTACCGCCTCGACCCGGTAGCCCGCCAGTTTCCGCGCGTCCCCCGCGTCTTCCCAACGCACCAGCAATTCCGGGCCGTAGAGGCCCGCGACGACTTCAGCTTCCAAGCCGTGGGGCATCGTCGGAACCCGCCCCGGGTCACGGCTCAACACCACCAGGGCCACGCCGTGCATCGGCACGTTCAGATGAATCGACTCACCCGCCGCCGGGGCCGAAGAAACGTCCGCGTCCATCTCCGCCGCTTCTCGCATCGCGTGCAGCACCTCCGCATCGGGGAGTTGCGGGGCACCCGCCGCCGCCCACACCGCCCGCGGGTTTGTGTGCTCTGCGTCGATCCGCAGGGTGGTTTGCCGCGACCACGCCGGGTTGCCGTGTTGGATCTCGATCGCCACCGACGCCTCGCCGGTCGCCGACGAATCGTCGTCGTGGTGCGTGACCATCAGCACCAGGTCCCCCGCCGACGTCACGCTCGCCAGGCACGTCACCGCCGCCGCTCCTTCCTTGCGCGACGCCGCCAAGGTTCGGTCGCCCAACAGCGACAGCATCGCCATCCCTTCTAACACGGGCTTCTTCACCATCGAGACCCCGCCCGACGCCCCGTCGTCGTCCACGCTGTCGAAGGGAACCATCACCGACCGCCGACCCCAACCTCCGAGGAACCCGTGGTCGTTGCTCATCAGCACGAAATCCGCCGGCCCGCGCACCGCCTCCTGCAGCTGCCGCTCGATCAGTCGCGCGACAAACGACGCGTAGTACGCCCCGCCCCGCCAATGGTGGTCGTGGCTCCACCCCACGAGCGGGTCGCACTCGTTGTTGATCAGCGGCAGCTCCGCCAACCGCGGATGATGCTCGACCAAGTAGTCGTGCAGTTCGCGCTGCCCATCGAGGATCGCGTCCATCGACGGGTCCTTCGGCGTCGGCGACGGGTCCCCCCCCTTGACGTGGATCGAGATGAAATCACACCGCGGCGGCGATTGCCCGGTCAGGTGGTTCGTCCCCGTGTCGAGGTGCTTCATCAAGCCGGTGAACATGGTCGAGAGCTGCTCCGCCGTGCCCGGCCCGCCGAATCGCAGTTCGGGGTCCGCGTCCACCAAACCCGCCGACGTCGCGTCGTAGTACCGGATCAACCCGGCTACGTCGTCCTCCGCCCACGGGTGGTTGAACCACGGGTGTACGTCTGGCTCGTTCCACACCTCGAAGTACCACGACCGCACCTCGCTCGCTCCGTACCGCTCGATCAGGTGCCGCGCCATGTCTCCCACGAACCTTCGCCAGATCGCGACCTGACGGTCGTTCAACGCGTCACTAAACGTCCAACCCTGCGGACTGCCCATCACCTCAAAAAACGGCTTCATCCCCGCGTCTCGAATCGCGTCGAGCGCCGCGTCCAGCCCCGACCAGTCATACCGCGGCGTCGCCGCCGTCATCTTTTCGACCTTCACCAACGTCAACAGGTCGTGCACCCGAACCCATTCGACGCCCGCCATCGGCACGCCGTCGAAGTGCGCCATCTGCACCCGCATCGATGTGTCGTCGATAAGCAGACCCGGCGGGGTGAACCCCGTGCTCTTCCAGAAATGCGGCAGTCGCCCGGTCTCCGCCGACGCGTCCACCACGAAAGCCACCTTGTCGCTCGGTTTCCCTGAATGCTCCTGTCCGTTTGACAACACACGGCCCTCCGATCCTGCCCACGCGACCGCTCCGCCAAACAGCCCAAGACAAACGAGCACAAATCCAGCGATGATCGGACACGTTGTCTCGACGCCCTTGCCAAGCCGATCGTCCAACCGAAGCCGATCCGAACCAACCAAACATCGCCTCATGGGTGCCTCCAGGCCAGACATCGATCCGCAAACCAAACGCAACTCGCTCGTTCCACTTTAACTCTCATCGATCACCCGTCGGCCCTGACGAAGGTCGCGATTGCGGTGCCCCGCGTAAACAGACGCGAGCCGCGCCGACCGCTCAAGTCAAGGCTTCCGCGTCCGACACCCACCGTTGCCCCGCCGCCACCTTGGTTTCCGGCTCGTCGATCCGCGCGTCGGGTTCGTTCAGTCGGCTCAACCAACGCCGCAGCCGGCCACGCATCACTTCACGCACCTGGTCGTGCGACGCGTGCGCGATCAGATTGGTCAATTCGTACGGATCGTGGCGGAGGTCGTACAACTCGGCTTCCCGGTAGCGATCGAACACGCCGTCGTTGGACTCGTCTCCGTCCTCCGCATCGGCGCGGACGATGTATTTCCAGCGCTTGGTCCGCACCGCCCGACCCCAGCACATCTCCGCGACTTGTGCGTATGCCTCCTCCGGCCAATCGGCGATCGCCGCCGAGTCCCGCCGCACCAACGGCAGCAGGCTCCGCCCCGCCATCGCGTCCGGCACGGCGATGCCGGCCGTGTCCAGCAGCGTCGGCGCGATGTCCACCAGCGACACCATTTGCGAAAGCCGGCCGCCGCCGGAGAACGGCCCGCCGTGCAGCATCATCGGCACCCGGATCGACGCGTCGTGCCCGCTGCGTTTGTATTCGCCGTTACGGGTCTTGAAGTGGCAGCCGTGGTCCGACAGGAACACGATCACCGTGTCTTCCAGCGCGTCTAGCGATCGCAGCGCGTCGGTGATCCGACCGAACGCCTCGTCCAGCCGCTTGACCATCCCAAAGTATCCGCCCAGATGCGCGTGCGTCGTACCGTTCAGCGTCGCGCTCGGGCTGGCGTTGTATCTGCCCGACTCGGCGAAAGACGGCAACGCGGCTAAGTCCGGCGGAACCCATCGCCCGGCGTAACGCTCCCGATAGCCGTCCGGGGCGGGATAGTCGTCGACGTGGTTCTGGTGATGCGGCTCGAGGAAGCTTGTGGTCACCATGAACGGTTGATCGGGGTGGTCCCGCACGCGTTCGTGGAGATGCCGAATAGTGGCGTCGGCCAGGGCATCAACGCGATATCCCGGCAGGTCGACGGCCCGCCCGTCGTTGTCCCAGAGCCGCGTGCGGTAAGCGTCCGACGTCATCTCCAGCAGGTTGGATGCCAACCAGTGCTGGTAGCCGCCGCGGTCTTGCGGCTGAACCGGCCCTTCGACCTGGTGGCCGACCAAGTGCCACTTACCGAAATACGCGGTGTGGTAGCCGTGGTCGGCGAGCAATGCGGCAAGGTGGGGGACGTCTTTGTTGAGCGCGATACCGTTGCGCACGGTGCCGTTCGTGCTGCTGTACGTGCCGGTCTGCAAACAAGCCCGCGCCGGGCCGCATACCGGGTTGGGCGTGAACGCGTAATGCACATCGGTGCCCGCCCGGGCAAACCGGTCGAAGTTGGGAGTCAGGTCCAGCGGACAGCCGTGCACACCGGTCGTGTCGTGGCGCTGCTGGTCGGTAAAGAACACAAGCAGGTTCGGTCGTTTCGCGATGGCCATAGGCCTCAACATACTGCGATGCTTGCAGCGACCCACGCCACACATCGGCGGACACGCCGAAACGAGCGCCGTAACCTGCATGGATGGACCGGCGGCGGGCCGCGATCGTCGCGTCGGCCGAACCGTCCGTGCCGTTTCTGCGAGCTCGCCGATGAACGTTCTGGATTCACCCGTTCCGCGGTTCTGCTTGATCGTGCTGTCGATCGCCCTCGGGTGCTTCATCGCGGCCGAAAGCGTGGCGTCCCCGCCCGATCTCGCCCGGAACGTAACGGCCTTGAACACACAGCCGCACGAACCGGTCGCGCTGCCCGAGCATCGCAAGCGGCTGCTCATGCACTTCATGCCGTGGTACATCGCGCCGGATTACCGCGACCGATGGGGCCGGCACTGGACCGGGCACCAGCGACAGCACGACCCCACGCAGGCCGACGAGACGGGCCGACGCGACGTCTGGTCGCACTACTACCCGTTGATCGGCCCGTACGACTCGGCCGACCCGCGCGTGCTCGAGTGCCAGCTGCTCCAGATGAAGCTCGCCGGCATCGACGGCGTGATCGTCGATTGGTACGGGATCGCGCCGGCCGCCAACTACCCGCCCAGCCACACCGCTTCCGAAGCGGTGTTCGATGCCGCCGGCCGACTCGGCTTGGAGTTCTCGGTGTGCTACGAAGACCGCACGGTGGCGTACATGGTGCAGACCGGTCATCTCACGCAAGAACAAGTTCAGGGCCACCTGATCGAAACCTTCCAATGGATGGACGCCCACTGGTTCGCGGCACCGCACTACACGAAGCTCAACGGCCGACCGCTCGTCCTGAACTTCGGGCCGATCCACCTGAAAAGCCCCGAGCCGTGGGAGGCGGCGATGAATGCTCTGTCGCCGCGGCCGAAGCTGTTCGCGCTACACCACCTCTGGAAAGACGCCGGGGCGGACGGCGGGTTCACGTGGTTCCACACATCAGCCTGGGCGAACGACGCCGACTCGGCCACGGTGCAACGCCGCTTGCGAGAAATCCATCAACGGGTCTCTGACGATCCGTCGCGCGTCCTTCCCTCCGCCGTGCCCGGCTTCCGCGACGTATACGCCAAGCCGCACCCGGTGCTGGATCACGCCGGCGGCCAGACGCTGCGTGACGCGCTCGCCGCCGTGATGGACGGGCCGTGGACGCACATCCAACTCGCGACCTGGAACGACTACGGAGAGGGCACGATGATCGAACCCACCCGTGAGTTCGGTTACACGTTCCTCGAAGTGATCCAGAAAGCTCGCCGCAAAGAACTCGGCGACGCGTTCCCGTTCACCGCCGCCGACCTACGGCTGCCCGCCCGCCTGCTCGAACTCCGCCGCGCCGGTGAAGCCGCGCCCGATCAACTTGACGCGATCGCGTCCCGGCTACGCGACGGGCACACCGACGCGGCCCGCGAATTGTTGGATGCCGCGGGCCCGGCGGCCGAGTAACGCGACGCGGCGTACAGTGAACCGACTTCGATATCTAACGATTCGCTCCCGCAAGCCCGCAAGCCATGAAAAATACCAAGCAGATCCAAGGCCGCCGCGAGCTGAACTACGCCGACTTCGGCGAGATGTTGGCGGACATCGAAGCGATGGTCGCTAAACCGCACGCCGCGATCGGGAACTGGACCGTGGCGGAAAACATCGAACACTGCGCGATGCCGATCGGCTGGGCCATGGACGGGTATCCGGAAGGGTTTTCGGTGCCTTGGTACTTCAAAGTGATCGGGCCGCTTTTCCGGAAGTCGTTTTTGACGATGAAGCCGTCGCCGCCGGGGATCAAGCCGCCGACGAAGATGGCGGCATTTTTCAAGCCGCGACCGGATGTCACGACCGACGAAGCGATGGCGCGGTTGCGGTCGGCCGTCGCACGCTGGCCTGAGACCCCAACCATCCCGAAAAACCCGCTCGTCGGTTCGCTGACCAAAGCGGAGTGGGAGCGATTCCTCTGCAACCACGCGGCGCTACATTTTTCGTTCATCGTGTCCGCTTCGGGAAGCGAACCCGACCAAGGCGAAGCGTGATCAGGCGTCGACCTCGGCCGCAAGCGGGATCGACGGCATCGCCCCAGGCCGACCGACGCACAGCGCGGCGGCCTTGGCCGCGCGTCGCAGTGCCGGCTCCACGGCCAAACCCGCGACGCGCGACGCGAGGAAGTAGCCCACGAACGTGTCACCCGCCGCGGTCGTGTCCACCGCGTCGGCGGGCTCGGCCGGAACTTCGAGGGTTTCGTCGCCGCATCGGTACGCCGCGCCGCGCGGGCCGTAGGTCGTCACCACCGCCCCGCCCGCGGCCAGCGTGCGGCCCGCGGCGTCGCCCAGCGCTTCCGCTTCGCTCTGGTTGACCACCAACAGGTCTACGGCCTCCAGCGGATACCCGCGCACCGCGTCGTCCATCGGCGCCGGGTTGAACGCGACGGACGCGCCGCCGGCCTTCGCGGCGGCGATGGCTTCGGGCGCCCCCGAGGTTTCGTTCTGCGTGAGCAGCCAATCGCCCGGTCCCAGGCCGTGCACGGAAGGATCGAACGCCGCCCGCCGGTTCGCGCCGCCGAACAGCACGATCGCGTTCTCGCCGACGTCATCGACCTGAATGATCGCGTGGCCGGTCGCGTGGTCTCCGAGCACCGCGACGCCGGACACGTCCGCACCCACGTCGGCCAGCGCGTCACGCAGCCAGCGGCCGTCCTCTCCCACCGCGCCGACGTGGTGGACCGTTGCCCCCGCGCGGGCCAGCGCAACGCTTTGATTCAGACCCTTGCCCCCGGCGTGGCGCGCGAAATCGGCGGAAGCCAGCGTCTGCCCCGGCGCGACGATCGTGGGGACGCGGTAAACCAGGTCCGCGTTCAGCGAACCGAGGTTGATCACACGAGGCCGACGCGGCGGCGACGCCGAAGAAGCGGGCGAGTTCATGCCGCAGACCCTAACGCCCGGTGCCGCGAACGGCTCGGCGGGTGACGACGCGCCCAGGTGATCAGCCCGATCATCACCGCGGCGGTGAAACACAGCCCGCACGCGACCGCGCCGCCGTGCACGCCGAAGAAGCCCGACTTGAGCAGCTCAACCGGGACTTGACCGAACGCGAGGACGCGTGCGTCCGACGGCGATCGCCCGTCCCAGCGCAAGGTGTACGTGCCCGCGACGGGCAGGTCGTACTGCGCCAGGGACTCGCCCACGTACGGCCCGACCCGGTACAGCACCGACGTCCGGTCGCTGTCCTCGCTGAAGCGGATCGGCTCGGCTTCGACCGGCGTGCCGTCGGGCGCAACCAGAGCGGGCGCCGCGTCCTCGTACCGCCCGGTTGCCGTCACCGTGCGTCCGGCGACGAGGCTCACCTGCTCGTCGTAGACCCGCACGACGCCGGGCGATGCGAACGTCACCTCAAGCCCCGGTGACGCCGGAAGCATGACGCGTTGCAGGGCCTCCACCGCGTCTCGCACTTCCCGTGTCGCCGGAAGCAGCGCCGACACGAACGCGCCGAAGCCCACAAGTAGGAGTACCAAAGCCAGCGCGTAACCGAAACGCCCCGGGCTCGCGTTCACGGTTTGCGTCATCGGCGTTGCATCGCGGGCAGGCATCGTCCCGCAGCTTACGCTCGTTCGCCACGGCCCGCGACGTAGAGCCAGCTCGCGTAGCCCGGTCCCGCGTCGTCCGACTCGCGCACGTACAGAACTTCCAAGCCGAGCGACGCGAGAAACGCTTCGACCGTCGGCCGGGGCGTTGCGTGCATCTGCATCCGCGCCGCCAACGGATCGCGCCAGCGACGACGCAACCGCCGACAGGTTTCGGGCAAGACCCGCCGCGCCAACGCGTGCAGCGGTGTGCGGGGTGGCGGCGGGGTGTGCGCGGCGGGCAGTTGAAAGACCAGCCGTCCCCGCGGCGTCAACCGGCGCGCCATGTCCGCGAGGTACCCGCGCGCCGCTTCCCACGGCATGTGCTGCAGAACGATCAAGCTGTAGCAAAGGTCGAACCGCCCGTCCTTCAAGACACCCAGGTCCGCGGCGGCGTTGACGACGTACCGGCAGCGGTCGCCGAAACGGTTGTGCTCGTCCGCGAGGCGGACCATGGTCGGGCTGATGTCTACGCCGATCGCGGCTTGAAAGTGGCCGCACAAAGCCTGCGTCAATCGGCCGACGCCGCAGCCGAAGTCGAGCGCCCTGCCGTCGCGCAACAACGACTGGCGAGACGCGGGGAGCAGCCCTTGCTCATCGAGCTGATCGACCAGCGTCTCGGCCGTGCGTCGGCCCGAAGCAAAAAAAGCCTCCACATCCCAACCGCCCCCCGCGCGACGCCGGGTCGGACATGATCGCCCAGAGCGGGTCCGCCGCGGCGAGGGCTTCCCAGTCGTGGCCGATGCGGCGGAGAGTGGAGTCCATGCCGGTCAGACGTCCAGGTTCTTCACTTCCAGCGCGTGGTCTTCGATGTACCGACGGCGAGGCTCTACTTCCTCGCCCATCAACACGCCGAACAGCCGCTCGGCCTCGGACGCCGCGTCCCACGTAACGCGCAGCAGCGTGCGGTTCTCGGGATTCATCGTGGTCTCCCAGAGCACCTCGGCATCCATCTCGCCCAAGCCCTTGAAGCGGGTGACTTCCAGCCCGCGTCGCCCGGCGTCGAGGATCGCTTCGGCGACACCGCCCAGGCCCGGGATGGCCACGGTTTTCACACCCGCGGAAGCAGCATCGCCGTCGCCCTCGGCCGGGGTTTTCGCCTTGCCTTTGCTGGGGACGTGCAGCTCGTACTTGGTCGGGGCCATCGCGCCGGTGACGGTCTGTTCGTGCTTGCGAGACCAGTCGATGGGGTCGAATCCGAGCTCGCGGAGTGCGGCGAGGTGCTTCTCGAGGTCGCGGACTTCGTGCAGGTCGCGACGGACGGCCTGGCGGGTGACGCCGGGCTCGTCGTTGAGGTCGGGATCTTTCAGCGTCAGGCCGTGCTCCTCGCGGAAGGCCTCCTCGTCGGCGTCGGACCAAAAAAAGTGCGTGCCCGACAGCCCGTTGACGGACTCGTCGGCGGGGACTTCGAGCAGGATGCGCGGCAGACGGTTTTCGCCTTTCGGGTCGCGCTCGCATTGGGCAAGCAGGTGATCGAGCGAGAGGCCGCGGCGTTCGACGATGCTCACGAGATCGTGCGTATGGGTCAGCCGATCGAGCGCGGCGCGGAGGTCGTCGCCGCTCAGACGGCGAGCTTCGGCGCGTTGAGCGGACGTGCCGGGTCGATCAAAAACCACCAGCGTCGCCCCATCGAGCCCCAGCTCGGCGAGCGTGGTCTGCATCTTGCGTTCGTTGAGCACGTACTCGTTCTTCTTGCCGCGGGACACGCGGTACAGCGGCGGCTGGGCGATGAACACCCGGCCCTGCCGGATCAGCTCGGGCATCTGCCGGAAAAAGAACGTCAGCAGCAGCGTGCGGATGTGGCTGCCGTCCACGTCCGCGTCGGTCATGATGATGATCTTGCCGTAGCGGAGCTTTTCGAGGTCAAACTCTTCGCCGATGCCGGTGGACAGGGCCTGGATGATCGTGCGGATTTCCTCGAAGCCGAGGATCTTGTCCAGGCGGGCCTTCTCGACGTTGAGGATCTTGCCCTTGAGCGGGAGGATGGCCTGCGTGCGGTGGTCGCGGCCGCCCTTCGCGCTGCCGCCCGCCGAGTCGCCTTCGACCAGGTAGATCTCGGAGGAGTGCACGTCCTTGCTGGTGCAGTCGTACAGCTTGCCGGGAAGACCGCCGGAGTCCAGGGCGCCCTTGCGCCGCGTCAGCTCGCGGGCCTTGCGGGCGGCTTCGCGGGCCTCGGCGGCGAGGACGGCCTTCTGGCAGATCTTTTTCGCGTCCGCGGGGTGTTCCTCGCACCACGTCTGCAGCGCGTCGCCGACCGCAGAGCTGACCAGGCCCTCGACCTCGCCGTTGAGCAGCTTGCCCTTGGTCTGGCCCTCGAACTGCGGGTCGGGCAGCTTGACCGAGATGACCGCGACGATGCCCTCACGCCAGTCGTCGCCCGAGAGGGTCGGGCCGTTGCCCTTGAGGATGCCGGTCTGCTTGGCGTAGTTGTTCAGCGTCCGGGTCAACGCGGTCTTGAAGCCGGAAAGGTGCGTACCGCCGTCGGCGGTATTGATGTTGTTGGCGAAGCAGGTGATGGCTTCGCTATAGGCGTCGACGTACTGCAACGCGATATCGCAGGCGAGCCGGCCGTCTTCGGACTCGGTGGTGATCGAGACGGGCGGGTCGTGCAGGGCGTTCTTGCCCTGGTTCAGGTCCTTGACCATCTGCCGCAGGCCGTCGTCGAACTTGAACACCTCGGTCTTCTCGGCACCCCCCGCGGGGCCGCCGAGGTCTTCGGGGCGTTGATCGACGATGACGAGCTTAATGCCGGGATTGAGATACGCGCGCTCGCGGAGGCGGTTGGCGATCGTCGCGTAGTCGTGGTTGAGCTCTCCGAAGATGGACGCGTCGGGCTTCCACGAAATCTTGGTGCCGCTGGTTTTCGCTTCACCGACGACCTTGAGCTCGTCCTTCACGTCGCCGCGCTCGAAGGACATGGCGTGGAGCTTGCCATCGCGGGCGACCTCGACTTCGAGCCAGTCGGCCAGCGCGTTGACGCAGGACACGCCCACGCCGTGCAGCCCGCCGGAGACCTTGTACGCGTTGTCGCCGAATTTGCCGCCGGCGTGCAGGATCGTCATGACGATCTCGACGGTGGGCCGGCCCTTGAGCTTCGGGTCGTCGGTCTTGGTGTACGGACCGACGGGGATGCCCCGACCGTTGTCGACGACGCTGATCGAATCGTCGGGCTTAAGAGTGACCTTGATCTCGTCGCAGTGCCCCGCCAGCGCCTCGTCGATGGCGTTATCGACGACTTCCCAGACCAGATGGTGCATGCCCCGCGCGTCGGTGCCGCCGACATACATCGCCGGGCGTTTGCGGACGGCGGCCAGCCCTTCGAGCACCGAGATCGAGTCCTCGGAATACGCGGTGGGATTCGGTTGGTCGTCGGGCATGGGCGGGTCCGAGGGGGCGTGACGGAGGGGGCCAAAGCCGGGCGGATCACGCGGTCAAGCCGACGAGAAATCGCCGCGTCTCAACCGCCCGTCCGGCCCGCTCGACCCCACAGAAACCGCGGAAGAATCCGGGGTTTGCAAGCTCTCCATTGTATCGAAAATCGATGGATTTCGCAGGCCGTAAGCCTTCGCAAGGCAAGCCTCAAGATTCCCGCCAAATCACGACTTACGGCGTTTCGGCCGGCCCCGCGGGGGCTGCGTGAACCGCCTCGACCCCGGAGCCGAACGGCGCGACCGGAACCTCGACGTCGCCGTCCGCCGCCAACGCGGACAGCTTCGCCGTCGTTCGCTCTAAGACGGTGTCGGTCTCGGGGTCGCCGGTGCCTTGGTTCTCGGGGTCATTCATGCCTTCCCGCGCCCGCGTCCACATCGCCTTCGCCTCGTCCGATCGGCCGAGCCGATACAACACGTCGCCCAGGTGGTCGAGGATCACCGGGTTGTCCCCGCCGGGCGCCGCGGCGGCGCGACGCAGCCAAAGTTCGGCACCGGCGAGGTCCCCCCGCTTGTAGCGCACCCACCCCATCGAATCGAGATACGCCGACTGGTCCTTATCCGCTTCGAGCGCGTCGGCGATCAGCGCTTCGGCTTGCTCCAGACGCCGACCCGCGTAGGCCCAGACGTAGCCGACGTGGTTGTTCAGCTCGGCGTCGCCCGGCATCGCTTCGAGCAAGGCCTCGAACAACGCATCGGTCCCATCGGGCCGGCCCGCGGCTTCGTATGCCGTCGCCAGGGTGTACGCCGCGGCCCGGCGGAACGGCGGGTCCAGATCGACCTCGTCGACCACCGCTCGCAACGCGGCTTCCGCGTGCTCCAGCGGCGCGGTGCGCATCGTTTGCAAGACCACCGCCGCCCACTGAATCAAGCCGTTGCGCTCTTGCTTCGCCTGCTCCGCCAAGTCCTCCAGCACCACCGCCGCTTCGCCCAAGCGTTCCGGGTCGCTCGCGATCAAACGGGCCAGCAGCAAGTCGCGACGGAAACTCGGCCCCACCGCCTGGACCCGCCGCTCGAAGTCGGCCCGCCGAACGGCCACGACGTCGTCGGGTTGCTCCGAGATCAACGCCAACGTCACCGCCTCCAGCTGCTCCGCGCCGTCGGCCTGCGCTTCGGGACGCCGCGCGGCGGCGTCGAGCAGTTCCAACACCTCGTCTAAGCGGTCGGGCTGCCTCCGCAGCAAAACCGCCAGCTGTAAATCTCGACCAAACCCGGGATCCGACAAACGCAACACGCGTTCCCGAATCATCAACCGGCGATCCTGATCTCCGCGCTGCGTATAAAAGCGCATCGCGGATTCCAACACCTCTCGGTTCCGCGGCTGGGCTTCCAGCAGCCGCTCGATGATCGCTTCGGCCTGCGGGACGCGGTCCGTCTTGGTGTACACTTCCAGCAAGATCAGCAGGGCGTCGCGGTCGTCGGGGTTGTCACGCAACAACCCGTTCAGCAATCGCTCGGCTCGCTGGGTTTCGCCCTGGACCTCAAGGATCCCCGCGTTCGTCAGCCGGGCGATCCGCGAATTCGGGATGGTCACCAGCATGCGGCGCACGAGCCGCTGGAAGCTCTGCTCAAAGTTCGGAAGGTCGCCGGCGTTGCGATCGTAAAGCCGGAGCAGTTCGGCGTAGATGACCTCGCCCCGAGGGTTGGCCGCCAACGCGTCCAGCAAAGCCCGTTCGGCGTCGGGGGCTCGCTGCTCCTTGACCAGCAGCCTCGCCTTCGAGATCGCGAAACGCGGGTCACCCGGGCGTTCCGCGATAAGCGCGTCGAGCAGGATCAATGCTTCGTCGATCCGGCCGAGCTCGACGAGTACGCCCACCCGCAATTGTCCCAAGCGAGCGTCCGTGGTGTCGGACCCGACGCGGTCCAGTAAGGACTGGGCTTCGGCGAAATCACCCCGCAGCGCGAGCAGCCGAGCCTTTTCGGTCTGGGCCAAGGTCGGCGGCACCGGCGAAGCGAGCGCCGCGTCGAGCCGAGCCTCCGCGGTCTCCAGGTCGCCCCGCTCAAACGCCACCACGGCTTCGAGCGTGAGCATCGCGGGCGTCTTCCGGACCGGCTCCGCCAACCGGGCAAACGCGTCACGCAACGCGTCCAAATCCGTCGCCCCCGCGAGCAAGGCCCCGGCGAACCGCGCCGCCCGGGCGGGGTCGGCTTCGATCGCCGCGGCGGTCCGAAGCAACACCCGTTGCGGAGCGTCCGCTTCGGCGGGCGGCCGCATGACCAGCGCGAGCCACTTGTCGAACGTGCGGTCGGCGGCCGGCCGCGCGTCCAGCGTTTCGCCTAACAGGTCGACCGCCGCTTCCCGCGGCAGCGCCGAGGCCAACGCCAGCGCCGCCGCGTCGGGGTCTTGTTCGTCCGTCGGCAGCGCCCGCAACCCCGCGACAATCGGCGCGGCGGGCACGCCCTGTCCGACCAGGTACTCGATCATGCCCAACGCCATCGGCGAGGTCGGCTGCGCCCGCACGGCGTCGAGCACTTCGCGCGTCGCCTCTTCGATCCGGCCCAACCAAAGATCCGCGTACACCATGCGGCGCGCCAGGTCCTGCCCCGAAGCCCCGCCCCGCCGCGCCCGCTCGTAGGCCAGCCGCGCTTCAACAAACTCACCCAGCCGCGCCCGCAAGTCGCCCCGCGCCACCTCGTGCACCGCGCGACGACGCAGCAGGAACGCCAACTCGGCCCCGTACCGCGACGGCCGCAGGCCCCGCGGGGGTGGCCCTTCGAGGAACCCGTCGAGCAGGTCCGCCGACGCCTGCGTGTAGCCGATGGTTCGCAGCCCCGCGGAGGCGTAAAAGCGTGCCAACGACGGCAGCGCGGGATCGATGGCCCCCAACGACCCAACGTCACGCAGCGCGTACAGCAGCGCCGCGGTCCCCGGCTCGCCTTCACCGGATTCGATCAGCAGCCGGCCCAGCGCCACAACACTTTCCAAGTCGTTGGGGTCTGCCGCGACCGCTTGACGGAAGTACCCCGCCGCCCGCACCCGATTACCCACGGAGGCCCAACCCAACGCCAACCGGCGGAGCAAGACCGGGTCGTTGGGCCGTTGCCGGACCGCCGCTTCCAGCAGCCGAACCGCTTGGCTTCCCTGGCCTTCCAGCCCTTGCTGTAGCGCCGCCGCGAAAAGACGCTGGACCTGCAACGAAGGCGCGGACGAATCTCCGCCCGGCATCGGTTTCTCTGCGTCGCCGAGGTCGCCTCCCCCACGCAACGATTCGGGCAAGGGCAGTTCTTCTTGGATCTCGGACAGCGGCGTCCGCGCTCGCCGCAGCGCGTCGCCTTGGAGCGGGCGCACGGCCTTAGCGTCGATGCCGGCTGGCGGCTCGGCCCGGATCCGACGGGCCTGGTCCACGCGGAACTCGAAGAACGCGGGCTCCGCGCCAGTGTCGGGGCCGAGCGACGCGTCGCTTGGCGGCGGGGCCGACGCGGTCCGCTCAGGATTCGCACAGCCGACCAATCCCGCCGCCAGCCCGCACGCCAACGCCCAGCGGGCTCCCCCCGCCCGCCGACGGACTCGATCGAAGCTGCCACTCATGCCGACATGTTAGAGCACGCCCGCCTCGAAACCGGGGCGAACTCGGCGGCGAAGGCCCCAATTGCCAAGCCCGTGGAGCGTCAGCCGAGGACCTTGTTCAGCCCGTAGCTGAAGATCGCGGTCGCGCCGGCTCGATGCAGCCGCGGCACCAACTCCCGTTCGATCTTACGGTCCACGATCACTTCGACCGCGACCCACTCTCGGTCACGCAGATCGTTCACGGTCGGCGACTGCGCCGCGGGCAGCACGTCCAAGATCGCGTCCAGGTCGGCCCGCCGAGCGTTCATCTTCAAGCCGACCTTGCCCCGCGCCGCGATCGCGCCCCGCAGCAAGAGCGAGAGGTCTTCGATCTGCTGCTTCTTCCCCGGGTCGGCCCACGTGTCGCGGTTGGCGATCATCCGCGTCGTGCTGGTCAGGATCGTGTCGATGACCCGCAGCTTGTTCGCCACGAGCGAGCTGCCGGTCTCGGTGATGTCCACGATCGCGTCGATCAGACGGGCCTTGACTTCGGTGGCCCCCCACGAAAACTCCACCTTCTTCACGGCGATGTTGCGACCCTCGAAGTAACGCTTCACCGAACCGACCAGTTCGGTGGCGATGATCCCGCCGGCCAGGTCTTCGGGCTTCTGCACGGCCGACTCGTCGGGTACGGCCAGCACCCACCGCGCCGGGTTGCTCGTCGCGCGGCTATACGCCAACTCGCACACTTCGTGCACGTCGCTGCCGTTCTCGACGACCCAGTCGTGGCCGCAGATGCCGACGTCGACCACGCCGTCCTCGACGTAGCGCGACATCTCCTGCGAACGGAACATCACGCACTCGAAGTCGTCCGAATCGATCCGCGGATAGTACGAACGGCTGGAGACCTCGATGCGGTAGCCGGCCCGGTCGAACAGGTCGATCGTGGCGTTCTGCAGAGAGCCCTTGGGGATGCCGATGCGGAGAGGCTTGGTCATTTCTTTTTGGCCGTACGAGCGGCCTTCTTCTTCGTGGTTTTCTTGGCGGTCTTCTTCGCCGGCGCTTTCTTGGCGGCGGGCTTCTTGACGGCCGCCGGGGCCTTGCGTTTGTCGGCCCAGGCCTGCACCGCGACGTGGGCTTCGAGCGCGTCGCCGGCCTTGAGCGTCTTGGTGATGAACGACTCGCAATCCGAAGGACGTGCGTCTTCCTCCATCACGCCTTCGACGATGAGCAGGGCGCACAGCTTGTCGTCCACCGGGAACGCGTGGGCACCGAAGCTCAGCAGCGCGACGTTCGCCGCGGCGTACGGCGGGGTCGCGGGCAGCGTGTCCAGGTAGCTGCGCTGCTCGCGTTTGCCCTTGGTGGCCACGGTCTTGAGCGTGACGTCGTGCTCCCGGGCGTACACCGCGTTCACCGCCTCCCGCAAACGGATCGCGCGTTCGTAGGCGTCGGGGTAGTCGTCTCCGATGACCTCGACGATCTCGTGCGGGTGGCTGACCCGCAGCTCGTGCAGGTCCACGAAGGCGTCGAGCAGCGCGGCGTGGGCGTCCTCGGCGGCCTTGCGGGTGTGATTGAACTGGAGCAACGCGATCACGAGCTGGTGGGCCGGGTCGCGCGGGTCGGGAGCCTCGAATGCTTTGGCGGCGGCCTTGGCTTTCTTGAGGAACGCGTTGAGCTTGGTGGCGTTGCCGGTGGGGTTCTTCTTGGCCATGCGTGGTGCTTAGTGTTCGGGGCGGTTCGGCGTTTCCGCGTTTTCGTCGGTCTCGGCCGCCGACGTTTCGGCGGTCCGCTCCATCGCTTCGTTGATCGCGGCGAGGGTTTGGGCTTCTTTCTTCAGGCCCTGGTCGAGCTTGAAGAGAAGGTGCGGCACGACGCGCAGCGCGACGGCCTTCTTGGTCTGGTGTTGGATATGCATCGTCGCGTCTTTGAGCGCGTGGACCGCGCGGGTCTGGTGCCGCTCGGGGAGGACCGAGACAAAGACGGTGGCGTGCTTGAGGTCGGGGCTGACGTCGACCTTAGTGACGCTGATGAGCGTGCCCTGCGTGCGTGGATCACCCAGGCCGCGCTGCAACACAGTGGAGACGGTGCGCTTGAGGAGCGATTCGACTTGGGCGATGCGGTGGGACACGTTCGGGTCTAGGAGCCGGTGATCAGTTCGGTGCGGAGGTCGGCGAGGACGAAGCCCGGGTCGCGACGCAGCTGGTCGGCGATGCGATCGAGGGTGCTCTGGGCCTTACCGGGGTCGGCGGAGGCGAGCACGACGCCCAGGACGCCGCGGGTGAGCTGGTCGTGCAGCGCGGTCTCGGCGGCGGAGACCTGGTGGCGGCGGTGAAGCCGATCCTTAAGCGACTTGAGCACGCGGCGTTTGTCCTTGAGGCTGGTGGCTTCGGGGACTTGGATCTCCGCTTGGAGCACGCCGATGATCATGGGCACGGGGGGTGGTTGGGGGTTTAGTCCAGCGTGCGGGCGACCTCCACGACCTTGTAGCAGGTGATCACGTCGCCGGGCTTGACGTCGTCGAAGTTCTCGATGCGGATGCCGCACTCGGTGCCGACGCGGACTTCTTTCACTTCGTCCTTCACGCGGCGGAGCGATTCGATCGGGCGGCTCTGGGTGACGATCGCGCCGTCGCGTTCGAGGCGGACGCGGGTGCCCTCCTTGAGGATCGAGCCGTCGCTGACCAGGCAGCCCGCGACCATGCCGACCTTGCCGACCTTGAACGTCTGCTTGACCTCGGCGGCGCCGACCACGTCCTCGGACACCTCGGGGGCGAGCATGCCTTCCAGGCCCTTCTTGATGTCGTCGGTCACGTCGTAGATCACGCGGTAGCTGCGGACGTCGACCTCGCGTTCGTCGGCGATCTCGCGGACGGCCGTGGGCACGGTCACGTGGAAGGCGATGACGATCGCGTTGGACGCGTCGGCGAGCAGGACGTCCGACTCGGTCACCGCGCCCACCGCGCCGTGCAGCACGCGAACCTTGACCTCGTCGTTGCCCATGCCGTCGAGCTGGGCCCGCAGCGTCTCGACCGAGCCCTGGACGTCGGCTTTGACAACGACGTTGAGCTCCTGCACCTGACCGGCCTTCACGGCGTCGGCGAAGTTGTCCAACGTGACCTTGGTCTGGCTGGCGAGCTGCTGGTCGCGCTCGGTGTGGCGGTACTGCTCGGCGACCTCCTCGGCCCGCTTGAGCGTATCGGTGATGAACATCTTGTCGCCGGCGTCGGGGACCTTGTCGATGCCGGACAACTCGAGCGGCGTCGCGGGGCCGGCCTGCTTGATGCGCTTGCCGCGGTCGTCGGTCATATCGCGGACCCGGCCGAACGCCCGGCCGATCACCACGAAATCGCCGACCTTGATCTGGCCTTCCTGCACCAGCACGCGGGCCACCGAACCGCGGCCTTCCTGCTGCTCGGCCTCGACGACCGTGCCGCGGGCGGTGCCGCCGTAGTCGGCGGTGAGCTCCATGACTTCCGCTTGCAGGTCGAGGATCTCGAGCAGCTCGGTGATGCCGTCGCCGGTCTCGGCCGAGGTCTTGATCACTTCAGTCTCGCCGCCCCACGCGGTGGGGTTCAGGCCGTGCTCGGCGAGCTGGCCGTAGATCTTCTGGATGTTGTCTTCGGTCGCGTTGGGCAGGTCGGACTTGTTGAGCGCGACGACCACGGGGACCTCGGCGGCCTTGGCGTGGTTGATCGACTCGATGGTCTGGGGCATGACGCCGTCGTCGGCGGCGACAACCAGCACGATGATGTCGGTCATCTTCGCGCCGCGGGCCCGCATGTTCGTGAAGGCGGCGTGGCCGGGCGTGTCGAGGAAGACGACGGTTTTCTCTTGGCCGTCGCTGCCGTCCACGGTGACGCGGTACGCGCCGACGTGCTGGGTGATGCCGCCGTCTTCGTGGGCGGCGACGTCGGCCTTGCGGATGCGGTCGAGCAGCGACGTCTTGCCGTGGTCGACGTGGCCGAGCACGGTGACCACGGGCGGCCGAGCCTGGACGTCGACCGGGTCGCGTTCGGTGAAGAGTTTCTCCACCTGCTCTTCGGCGGTCTCCTGGGCCTTGACCTTCAGCTCGATGTCGTATTCGAGGCAGACCTCCTCGGCCAGCTCGGTACCGATGGCGGAGTTGACGGTGGCCATCTGCCCTTGCTTGAACAAGAACTTGACGACCTGCGCGGCCTTGATGCCGGTGGCAGCGGAGAGCGACTTGATGGTGATGGGTTCTTCGATCTCGACGACGCCGCCGGTCTGGACGGCGGTCTGGGCCATGTGCATCGGCCCGCCGCCCTTGCGGAGGTCGCGCCGGCGCTGCTTGACAAAACCGGACGCGCCCTTGAGGCGGGCGTCGAGCTCGTCGAGGTCGGCCTTGGAGAACTGGGTTGGGCCGGTCACCAGCGAGTCGGCGCTGCGGCCGCGCCGGGTGGAGAGGGTGCGTCGCCCGCCGCCGCGGCCGCCGCGACCGCCGCCGCCGCCGCGCATGTCGCCGGGGCCGTCTTCGCCG
>JBCDDH010000046.1:0-27103 GCA_039180415.1 Planctomycetota bacterium
GGGGATCCCGGTTGGTGGGGTTGGAAATTGGTGCCGTTCATTTACGGCATTGATGCGCCGGACCTAGACGCGACCGATGCAGAAATGCAGGACTTTCAAGACCAAGTGCCTTTGAACTCCGTCTTTGACTGCCCCGAGCGCGATAATGAAAATCGGCAAGCCCCAGCCGAGTCTTATCAGCAGCAATATTTCCTTTCGTATCTGTTACCGTTCCCTGTTCCAGCCACCGACTACGTTGGTGTTTCGGCTGAGGGCACCGCGGTGGTCGTCGGCAGTAATGCTCAGGCCTTGGCCAATACCTTCACTATCAATCTTGGCAGGGCACAGCAGCAGGTGCTTTACTTCGATGCAGCGATTGGTTGGCAAGGCACTTCGCCTTGGTGGGGGGGGGCAAATTTCTGGGGTAATGGTTTGAGTAATCAGCAAGGCACTGACAACGGGAATGGTGTCCGCCTGCGGCACGGCGGAAACACTTCTGCGAACTTTGTGATGGCTGGCGGCAATGCCGCCTCGATCAATTTTGGCAGCGACATGGACTTTGCCAAGTTTCAAGACTGGGATTGGGAAGGCGAAGGTGCCCAGTGGTTCGACGACCCCGACTACCGTAAATAATAATAATCAGAGCTCTGCTCCTGCTTTTTTCTTCAGTATTTGTAAGCGACAATTGCCTACTGCGCTTAATTTAGTTCTAACGGAAGGATGAATGTCATGTCTAAGCAAAATTTTAATGTTTCTCGTTTACTATGGTTTGGGCTCGGCACTCTTGCGATCGCATCTGTTGGCTCGGCTGGCGACTTGATCTTCTTCGAAGATTTCGAATCCGGCACGGTCGGTGGCACGATCGTCGCCGATCGCGTGAATCAGGACACCAACTCGCTCTTGGCTGGCTTGGGTGACCCAGGTGCGATCGCGCAGTATTCCGACTTTACCGTCGCGCCTACCGGTTCGAGCAGTCAATCCATGGTCCTCCAAGACTCGGGCTTTGTGAACCGGAGCGGCGCGCCCGAAGTTCAATGGGACTTGGTGAGCGGCGACGATTTCCTGGACATCACGCGTACCATCAAGGTTAGCTATTGGCATCGCATCAATTCCGAGACCGTTGTAGGAAGCAACGGTTTCGTGCGAGATTCGTTTAATGGGGGCAGCCGCGCCCGCGACATCGTCCTCACCGCCAGCAAGGCCGACCGCAGCCGCCCCGAAGGCAACGGCGGCTATCTAGCCCAGTCGTGGAATTGGTACGGCGGTCCATCTCAGCAAGACCCGACCTACAACCGTCAAGGCTCGTTTGACGCGGGCGACGTGACCGGAACGTTCGGGGAGGGCCTGCTCCGGGATGAGTGGTACCGGATCGACCACTACATCGTCCTGGGAGATATGAAGGACGGTTCCCCGGCGTTCCTGGGAGACCCGGACCCTAACAATCCGGGGCAGTTCCTCGGCTACAACAACAACGTCGTTAATCCGCAAATGCTCCCGACCGATGCGGTTTCGTACGCGAGGACGCTCAGCGATGATCTGGGTACGGCGCTCGGGCAAACTGCGTACGTCGCCCGTCGAACTGCGGATAGTACCACCGCCGGAGGTGACGGCACTGACGATGGCTTGGTGATCCGTTCCCTGCAAATCTTCGGCGAACACAACGACTACCTCACCCAGTTCTACGACGACATCTCGGTCGAGTACGTCACGACCGGCGACATCACGGGCGTGATGGAAGCCATCACCGCCGGATCGACCAGTGCGGTGTACGACTACGACGCCGACGGGGACGTCGACGAAACTGACCGGGATGTCTTTGTGCGCAACGCGCTAATCACCGCGTACGGTGATACCAACTATGACTATATGGTGGACGAGAACGACCTCAACACCATTGCAAGCAACTTCAACACCAGCACGAGTGGCTGGGACAATGGAGACTTCAACGGCGACGGGATGGTTGACGCGGCAGATATTGAAATGATTCGGCCGTTCTGGCTCAATGCGTTCAGTCCAATGGTAGCCGTTGGACTGCCGGACTTTGAAGATGCGCTTGCCGCCGCGGGAATCACCCTTGGCTCTGGAATCGTCGGCGATTACGACGATTCCGGGTCGGTCGAACAGGGTGACCTCAACCTGGTGCTCAATAACTGGGGCCAAGATGCGCCGTTCGATCCCAACGGTGATCCCTTCGACACAAGCATCGTTGATCAGGAAGAACTCAATCGGGTGCTAAACAATTGGGGATCTTCGTCATCTCCGAGCTTGGCCGGGCAGATCGTACCGGAACCGACGGCGGTCGGCCTCCTGTCACTCGGTGGGCTTTGTGGCTTGCGACGCCGACGTTAGTCGATCATTCTGGCTCTCCGACCACGCACCGTTGCCAGCGGTGCGTGTGTTTTTAGGGTCGTCCAAGCAACACTGCCTTTTGGACACAGAAAGGCGAGGTTGAGCGGCTGCTCATACCTTCGCACATGGATCAATCATGAAATTGGTTTTTCTGGTCGTCTCGCTGCTGTTAGGCCTAGCGAGCGTGGGCATCTGGCTCACACAACCGGACCTTGCGAGCGACAAGCCGGTGATCTATTGGGTGACCGACCGCAACCCTGCGCGAGAATTGCAAGTTGAACGCTTTCACCAATGGTTGGTTCACGAGGGCCATGTCGACGAACACGGGAAGCCTATCGTTGAGTTGCGGCTTGACATGGCCAATGCCCAGGTTTCAAAAATTGCCATCCAGAGCGTGTCGGGCGTGGCCAGCGATCTGATTGACACGTACGGCGAGTCGATGCGGCTGCTGCAGGCGATGGGTGTGCTGACCGATCTCACCGAAGACGCCGAGGCGATGGGTTTCGGACCGAACAGCACATACGACGCGATGGGCCCAGATCTGATGGTCGACGGTAGGCAGTATCGTTACCCCGCAAACGTGTCCGTCAACCTGATGTGGGTCAATCCCGAGTTGCTCCAACGTTACGGTCTGGATCCACCGCCGCCGCGCTGGACCTGGGCGGACTTCGAGCAGCTGGGCGTCGCCTTTAAGAAAGCCGCGAACTCAGCGGGCACCCGCCCCGCAGACCGAAAATTCATCTCCTCGCACCTAATGGCGCACGTCTTTGATCTAACGAATGGCGTTGATCCGTTAAATGAAACCCTCACCGGCTCGGCGCTAAATAATCCGGCTTGGATCGAGTCACTTAAAACGCGAAAGCGTTGGATCTATGAGCTGAATATCCTGCCCACGCCCGACGATGTCGCGGCTGCCCCGACCGAACAAGGCTTCGGCAGATCGGCGTTACAGCTTTTTGGCCGTGAACAGTACGCCATGTTACCCGGAGGGCGTTACATGCTGGTTCAGCTTCGGCGATACAGTCAGATCCGCGAGCTTGACGTCGTAGAGGTCCCGCACAACACATTTCCTGCGGCATTCATTTCGACGCGAGCTGTCGCGCTCTACAAGGGAAGTAAGCATCCCGAGCTTGCCAAATTGTTTTTAGCGTTTTTGGCGAGCGAGGCGTACAGCCAAACCATCGTTGAAGATGCCGACGCGCTGCCTCCAAACCCGGAATTTACTAGGGGGGAGGCTTTCCGCAGTCCGTCCAATTACCCGCGAGAGCATGGGGTCCATGAGATTTTTGCCGACGCGGCCGAAACGATTGCCGTCTCGATGGCTTACAGCCCCTATGTTTTGCCTAGCATCATTAACCGAGAGCGAAATAATGCCGAGCAGGCATATTTCAATAACCGGCTGACCGCGGAGCAAGCCGCGGAACAGGCCGCGCGGCTGATCGATCGCCAAATTCAAGCCGAGTTGTATCGCAAGCCCGAACTACTGGCCGCTTACGCTCGAGACGCCGCCCGGCAGCGCGTCCTTGAAGAATTGAAGGCCGAAGGTAAGCCGCTGCCTGAGACGTGGATTAAAAACCCCGTGCACCGCGCGTATTACCAAGCCAAAGGGCGGCTGACCGACCAGACACCGCCCGAGCCCACGCCGGTCGTTTTACCGTTCGACGACGAGCACGCGGTCTCCACCGTCAATGAGAGCGCTTCGTGAGCGCCGCCGCCCGCCCGGCCCCACCCACCGCCGCCCGAAAGTCGGCCGCGCAGCGTCAACGCCGGGCGCTGCTCATCGGCCTAACGTTTCTCCTTCCCAACATCCTGGGCGTGGCCGTGTTCACGGTGTTCCCCGTCGTGTTCTCGCTGGTGATGGCATTCTCCGACTGGGACCTCACCCAGCACAACATGTTCAAGGAGGGGCTGCCGAAGTTCATCGGGTTGGAGAACTTCGTCGACCTCATCACCGGCGACCGCTTCTTCCGGTTCTTCGCCAACACGCTGTTTTTCATGATGGGCATCCCCGTCGCCGTCGGCGGGTCTTTGTGCGCGGCGATCCTGCTGAGCAAAGACACTAGCGCCGGCGGCGGTCGGCCGTACCTCTGGCTGCTCGCGGGCAGCGTACTGGTCGTGTCCTGCGTGATGCTCACTGCCTCGGGCCTGGGCAGCACGGCGATGATGCTGCTGCTGATCGGTACGGCCTGCGGCATCCTGCTCATGGGCGTCACCGGCGGGCTCACGTTTTACCGCACGCTGTTCTATACCCCGCACTTCGTCGCCGGCGTCGCGACGATGATTCTCTGGAAGAAGCTGTACGCCAAAGACACCGGCCCGGTTAACGCTGCGGTGCGGCCGGTGCTGGAGGTCGTGGGCGGCGTGACGCAATCGGCCCCGGCCGTGCCGACCGTCATTGGTTGGGCGTTCACGGCACTGCTGATTCTCCTTTTCGGATGGGGGCTCGGCCGGCTGCGAACCATGCGGGTCGAGGGCGACCTCGGGGCCGCTGCGGGTGCGTTGCCGCTGGTGCTTCTGTTTATCCCGGCATGCATCGCCGCGATCTGGGACCTGGGCGGGCCGTTGATGCGGGTCGTTCCGATCGGCATCTCGGCGGTCGCCGTGGTGCAGCTCGTCCGTCTGGCAACCGCTCAGGAACGCTTCCCCGTCAACGCGCCGTCCGAAGGCTTCGGCAGCGCGTTGGTCTTCGCGCTGCTCGCGATGGTCGGGCAGTTCATCCTGCTGGGTTTCGCGGCCGTCGCACTCAACCTGGCTGGGTTCGTTGAGGCCTCTGCGGCCGCCGGCCGCGAGACGCTGATCGAAGCCCCCGGCTGGCTGACCAATCCCGACTTCGCCAAGCCCGCGCTCATGATCATGGGCTTCTGGGCCGCGATCGGTTCCAACAACATGATCCTTTACTTGGCCGCGCTCACGAACGTACCGGGCGAGTTGTACGAGGCGGCCGACATCGACGGCGCCTCCCCCATGCAGCGGTTCTGGAACATCACCTGGCCGCAACTCGCGCCCGCGACTTTCTTCATCTTCGTCATGTCCACGATCGGCGGACTTCAAGGCGGCTTCGAGATGGCCCGCGTCATGACCCAAGGCGGGCCCGACGGTGCAACCACGACCCTCAGCTACTTCATCTACATCGAGGGCTTCGAGACCGGCCGGCTCGGGTACGCGTCGGCCGTCGCGTGGACGCTCTTCATCCTCGTGTTCAGTGTGACGCTGTTCAACTGGAAGTTCGGGAACAAGTATGTCAACGATTGATCCGCCCGATGGCACCAGCCCGATCGTCGGGGCCGCCGCGATGCTCTCGGCCGAGGACCGCCGCGCGATGCGCGACCGCCAACGTCGTGCCGAACGCAAGCGGTTCTTCGGCTCGATCCCGCTGCACCTGACGCTCACCGCGATCGGCTTCACGCTGTTCCTGCCGTTTTTGTGGATGATCCTCACCAGCCTCAAGCCACTGGACCAAATCGGCGCGGACAACTGGCTGCCCACGCTCTCGGCCAACACCGACGCGGGGCAGTTCTCCGAAGCGGCGGTCGACAAGGTCCGCGCGGTCGTGCGGGCCGGCGACACGCCCACCGCGGCGTTCCTCCAGGCGTTCGTGGACACCGAGGCAGAGTCGGTGCGTCCGACGCAGCTCGCGGACATGCTCAACGCCGCGATCCAACGCGGGGAGCCGCTCCCGGCCGAGGCGTACGAGGGCGTGACGCTCTCGCAAGAAAGCCGCGCGCACCTCGCCGCCGTCGAGGCCAACGCCGCCCGACCGATCCCGCCCGACCTCGAAGGCCCGGCGTTGGACGACGCGCTCGGCGAGCGTAGCCGCGCGGTCGCGCTGTTCAACGCGTCTGTCCTGCACGACGCGCTGCCCGAGCTTGTGCCCGCCCCGGTCACCGCCCGCACGCACAACTACCTCGAAGTCTTCCGGCAGATCCCCTTCGCTCGCTACTACACGAACTCGCTTTTCATCGCCTGCTGGGTGACGTTCCTGCAGGTGTTCACCAGCTCGCTCGCCGCGTTCAGCTTCGCCCGGCTCCAATGGCCCGGACGCGACAAGGTTTTCTTGTTGTACCTCAGCACGATGATGCTGCCCGGCCTAGTGATGATGATCCCGAACTACCAGATCATGATCACGCTTGGCCTCGTCGATACCCTGGCCGGCCTGATCCTTCCGGGGGCGTTCACCGCTTTCGGCACGTTCCTGCTCCGCCAGTTCATGCTCTCGATCCCCGCGTCGCTCGACGAAGCCGCCGAGATCGACGGCGCGTCCAAGTGGCGGACCTACTGGGACGTGATCCTGCCGCTCGCGCGGCCCGGCCTGGTGACGCTGGCGATCTTCACCTTCATGGGTAACTACAACTCGTTCTTTTGGCCGTTGGTCATGCTCAAGGGCGAGCACAACTACACCCTGCCGATCGGCTTGCTGTACTTCGACTCGTCCGCCGGACAGGAAACCAATCTGCTCATGGCCGCCGTCACCATGTCGGTCGTCCCGATGATCATCGTGTTCGTCGTGATGCAGAAACAGCTCGTCGCGGGCATCCAGCTCGGCGCGGTGAAGGGTTGATGGAAACGCACTTTCGACCAGCGGAGGGCGATCCCAAATACATCAATTGTTCTCCGCATCCCGCGATGAATAGGGCGGAGATTGACCCCTTCGGGATCTTTGGTCCAGTCGTTATAAGAGAATCACAGTTGAGGAAATCGGATGCCGGGCAGTAGGGGAGGGCGTAGCCCCGACCGCAGGGCAGGCATTCGTAGCGGCCGGGAACACCCCGTCCGCAGAGTCATCGAGGGTTGCGGCGTAGGCCGCTGGTGTCTGCCAGTTCAACGGCCAGTGTGGCCGGAGGTGGTTGTAATCCAGCCGCCATTGGTCCATTGGTCCAATACGTACCGCGCTTCGTCCAGGCTCAGGAACAATTCGCCATTGAGCAACTCGTCTCGCAGCTTGCCGTTGAAGCTTCGTTCTCAATCGGAGCAGGGTGGACTGCTCAAACATCACTACCGGCGAGCGGCTTGATCGAGTGCATGTGTCCGACGTCAACATTTTGCAGTAGACCGATGCCGGCCTACCCGAATAGAATAGTTCGATGCACTGTGATAGATGTGGGGGTATCTCCTTTTCAGAAAACGGAGAGGGCGGGATTCGAACCCGCGGTAGCGGCAGTACCACTACGACGATTTAGCAAACCGTTGCCTTCAGCCACTCGGCCACCTCTCCAGGTGGCCCCGCTTACGAACCCAGCTCTTACGCACGACGTACGTCCAGCGGGCCGATTCGGGGCAGTGGCGACGACTGGACTCGAACCAGTGACCTCGGGCTTATGAATCCCATGCTCTAACCAACTGAGCTACGTCGCCGCGACCGCGAAGTGTACGGAGCCGGCCGGTTGGCGGCAAGCGGAAGGTTCGAGACGCCGGGGTGTGGTAAAACACTCGGAACCGCCGATAATCCAGGCATGAACCGAATTCTCTCTATCTCGACCGCCGCGACCACCTCGGCCCTCACGGCGGCGCTGCTCGCCGCGGCCGGCTGCAACGCGGACCGCGCGGTCGGCGGCATGTTTGGCGGCGGTGAACGCCGGGTGCAGCCTCACGACTTTGTCGCGGGGCCATCGACGTCGCTCGCCGAAGCTCCGGACGTCGAATCGGCGTCGGCTTCTGCGCCGCCCGAAGACGCGGCCGTTGGCGACCCGTACACCGCGGACCTCGAAACGCCTCCCGCTGTGGCGTCGGTCGGCGGTGCCGAGCCGTTCGTGCGGATCGATCCCGACGAGCCCTTGCCGGTGGACGGCATGATCGGCCAGATCAACGGCCGGCCGGTGTTCGCCGACGACGTGTTGGCCGACCTGGACGGCACGCTCCGCGCGAAGGGACGGCAGCTGTCCCGCGCCGCGTTCGAGCGCGAAGCCCGCACGGCCATCGCCCAGGCGGTGCAGGCCGCGTTGCAGTCCCGGCTCATCCTCGCCGAGGCCGAGCGTTCGCTCACCGAAAACGAGTGGAATGGCGTCCGCTACATGCGGGAGCAGCACCGCAACGAGCTGCTGCGGAAGCACGGCATGGGCTCGCTGAAAGCCGCCGACCGCACGCTGCGGGAAGACACCGGCCGTGGCCTCGAAGAAACGCTGGTCCGTTTCCAGGAGGCCGTCATCACCCGCACCTACGTCAACCGCAACCTCAACGCGCTCATCAACGTCACCCGCCGGGACATCGAGCGCTTCTATCGCGACAACCTCGACCGCTTCCAGCCCGAGCCGTGGCGGGACCTGACGATCATCGTCACCGACACCCAGGAAGACGCCGACGCGGTCCGGGCCCAGCTCGACGCGGGCACGCCGTTCTCCGAGCTCGCCGCCGGCCCGCTGAATCAGTTGATGGGCGGCGGCACAATGGCTCGGCTCAAGGGCGACGAGCCGTTTGGCCGGCCGGAGATCGAAACCCCGATGGTTGCCGCGGAACAGGGCGATTGGTTCGGCCCGGTCCAGGTACAAGACGGGCGGTTCTGGTTCGTCAAGATCGACGGCATCGAGCGCGGCCCTCAGCTCTCGCTCGAAGACGCCCAGGCCTCGATCGAGGAGTCGCTCCGCCAGCAGCAGCAGAGCCTGCGGACCCAGCAGTTCATCCGCCGGCTTCGCGAAGAAGGCAACTTCACCGACCAGGCGACGATGATCGACGCGCTCACCAAGATCGCGGTCAGCCGTTACGCGCCCCAAGCCGCCGCGCGGCGCTGACCCCCGGCCGCCGGCTCGCCGTGCGAGCGAGATTCTTACGGCGTAGCGGCTTCCATTTCGGATTTTTACCCGCCAAGGGAACCGTTACTCCGAGGGCTCTTCCCACACCAGGTTCGGTGGGGTGATCCACGGCGAATCCCTGCTCGCGCCGCCGGCCGCCCAGACGAGCGATCTCAGGAGCAGCTCTTGGCCGGCGCCATTGAGTTCGGCGGGGTCGAAGTTTTCGTCGCCCCAGGGCAGCTGCACTCGGCGGCTGGGGGTTGACCACAGCGTGTGGCGTTGCGCGCCGATCTCCAGGGCCATCAGCGCCGCGCCGGTGTCGGGCGGGCTGCGTTCTGCGAGGGTCTGTCCGCCGAGGGCCAGCGAGCCGGTGAGGACAAGCATGTCTTCGTGGGCGTCCGTGATTTCGTAGTTGTCATCGAGACTCAGGCCCTGTGTGATCGGGTGTCCGGTATCGACGATGGCGATCTCCCGTTCACCGCCCGTGCTCGTGGCACCGCTGGCGAAGCCCAGGTCGTTGACCAATCCGGGGTGCTCATTGACGAAAGGCACGGCCAAGTCGTCGATGAGGTTTCGCCAGGCAGGTTCTCCGACCTGGGCGCTGATGTAGACCACGTCCGCGGCTTCCATCGCGGCGATCTTCTCGTCGTTGCCGTCGGCGTCATCGCAGAGCGAGACGTTCATACCCCAGCTTTGCAGCAGCGCGAGCCGCGTGTTGTCTTCGGCGGTCATCGAGCCCTTGTCTTCGACGGCCATCAGCACGTTGAGGCCGGCACCCAGCGAATCGTTCGGGGCGTCCTGGAAGGCGACGACGAAGACGCGCTCGGGGTCGTGGTCGCGTTCGGCGTCGCCGATCTGGTCTTCGTCGAGCGCGAGGTGGATGTGGTGGTCGGCGTGGAGCGGGTCGGCGTCGGGGAAGACGGCCCAGGACATGTCGCCGCCGACTTCGCCGGCCTGGTTGGCCAGCGCGTATTGAGGCGGCTGGTCGAAGATTTCGGGGAAGTCGGGTTTGGTGACTTGATCGCCGTCGGGGCCGACGCCTTCGACCTCCTGGCCGGTGAGGAAGGCCTGGACGGTGGTGCCGCCGATCACATGGGTGCCGGCCTCGAAGACGATAACGCCGAGCGTCTCGCGGCTGCGGGCGGTGTCGGTGTCTTCGCCGACGTGCCGGCCGACGCGGAGGGTCCCGGGTTCGGGGGCGCGGCGGCGGAGGCTGCCGCGGCACCAGAACATCGACCACCGTGGGTCGTTGGCGGTCATGACTTGGCCGAGCACGATCGGGCGGTCGTAGTCCTGGAGGTATTCGGCGGCGATCGCGTCACTCGCGCCACGGCGATCCACCAGGTCCGCTTCGATCGTCCACGCCTCGGCTTTGACGCCGTCGAATTCGTGGGCGCCCTGTTCCATCGCGAGGAAGTGCACCTCGTCGGCGACGGGCGTGCTCACGTCGCCGGGGTTTTGCAGGTACACCTCGAAGCTGTTGGCACCCACATTTTGCACGCGGACGACAACAGAGCGATCTGGGGCGTTGTTGGTGATGTTGGGGGTGCAGACGACGACCGGGTTTTCGTACGTGTTCTGGAAGGAGACCGTGGTCGGGGTCGGGCCGGCGGTGAACCTACCGACTTCAAACCGGTGGCGCGGTCGGGGCGGGGTGAACAGGGCGGCGACTTCGTGGCTCCGGCCGTCCACTTCGGCGCGCACGGTGATGCGGACGTCCTGGGTCGGGTCGTTGGCGAGGTCGGCGTCTTCGGGGTCGGCGAACTTGACGCGGAACGTGCCCTGCCCGAAGGGTTGGTCGGCGGACCACGCGTCGTGGGCGTAGGCGTCGCGGAAGGCGTCGTCCTGGATCGCCATATCGACGGTCAGTTCGAGCGCGGCTTCGGCTAAGGCGCGGGCGTCGCCGGCGAGGCGGACGTTGCCCGCGACGGCGGCGGCGGGGCCGCGGGAGAGGATCATGGACGTGCCCAGCGCGGAGGCGAAGGCGATGGCGATAATCACCAAGAGCAGGGCGTAGCCGGCGTGCCGCGGATCGGGTCGGGGGGTGGAGCGTGCGTGCATGGCGGCTAGTTCCGCAGCTTGAACGAGTGGACCATGGTGTCGGTCTGGCCGTTCTCTTCGAAGGTGGCGGTGACGGTGACGAGGGTGGCGAGCAGCGGGTCGGCGTTGTCGATCGCGAACTCGCAGGCGGACATGTCGCGTGACCAGTCGTTGCTCTCGAGCCAGCTAAAGAGTTCAAACCCCCACCGGATGAGTTCGTAGTTCGTAATCGGGCTGGGCTCGGTGGGGACGCCGAAGACCCCAGGCGCGGACAGGTCGGCGCGTTCCATGGTGAGCTTGCGCTCGGTCGCGTCGTAGCGGAGCCACATCAGCTCGATGCTGTCGAGCACGTTGTCTTCGTTCAGGTCGTCGTACCAGATCAGCAATTCGGTGGGCGTTTGTTGAACGATCAGGCGGGCCTGTCGAACGGCCGAGCCGACGCGCTGTGCCACGACCTGGTGGCGGGTGACGAGCGTTTGCAACCCGTCGGCGGTCTGGCTGCCGTAGGCGACGGCGTTGAGCATGGTCGCGATCGCCAAGCCAAGAAACCCCGTCGCGCCCAGCGCGAGGACGAGCTCGAGCAGCGTGAGGCCGCCGCTTCGGGAGGCGTGGAGGGTCGGGGTTCGGCGGGGCATCTTCGGGTTCAATTCGGTTGGGTCGACGAGCGCGGTGTGGAGCCAGCGGTTAGGGAGGTCTCGGGGACGAACCGCAGGGCGGTCCACGTCTGCCCGCGGTCGTCGGTGACGCCGACCTTGATCTGCACGCCGTCGCTGTCGGTGCCGAGCACGCCGATCGGGCCGGTGTTCATGGCTTCGACGCCGACCGCGACGGAGAAGCGTTGATACGCCGCGGGCATCGTCCGGCCGTGGGCGTCGGTGAGCGAGCCGGCGTCGCGGGCCAGGCCTTCGTAGTCGTCGAGCGCGTCGAACAGCGTCGGGTCGGTCTCGCCAGCGTCGGGGCCGGGGGTGGTGTCCCCGTCGGGATCGGCGTAGGGCCGGGTGAGGACTTCGTCCATCGTGCTCTGCAACAGCGAAACGGCCTTGGCTTCGTGCAGCGCGTGGTAGGTGTGGGCCTGCCCGGACAGCACGGCCTGGCTCAGCGCGGCGGCGGCGAAAGCAAGGATCGCCGAAGCGATGAGCACCTCGGCCAATGTGAAGCCGGCGGGGCGGGGTCGGGTTGGTCGGCGGGAGGCAACGCGCATGGGCACACCGGCGAAAAAGCCTTGGTTTGTAAAGAAATCGGGTGTTTTGATCCGCGAGTAGAGCCGGATCCCGTGGCGGTCGCATGTCCGCGGCGGGTTATTGCCCGCAAAACCGTGCGGGCTTCTCAGGATTCACATACGGGTGGCCGGGTTGGGCACGCGAAACGCCCGGGAACGGCCGATGTTCCGGGTATGCCCCCTCGGCCTCCGTCATCGCGTCGCTCGGGCTTCACGCTCACCGAGCTGATCGTCGTCGTCGCGGTCCTCGCCATTGTGGCGGCGTTGGCCGCGCCGCGGATGGGGCGGGCCGATTCGTCGGTCTTGCGCAGCGCGGCGCAGCAGGTCGCCGCCGACTTGAGGCTGATCCAGAACGAGGCGATGGCCCACGGCGACGAGGTCCGCTGTATGGACTGGTATCTGGGCACCGGCGAGGGCTACGTGTTGCTGACCGATTTCACGTCGAGCACGTCGTTCGATCCGGAACACGACGACAAAAAGCTCTACAACGCGCTCACCAACCGGGTTTATCAAGTGAGCTTCGGGCAAGACGCGTACGAACACCTGGACGGCGTGTGGCTGGCCAAGTCCAATCTCGAAAACGCGGACCGCACCTACCGGGGTGTGATTCGCTTCGGTCGGTTTGGCCAAGTGGTCGGAGTGGACTACGACCCGGCCGTGGTTCTCGCCCGCGGTGACCGGACGCTCACGATCACGGTCGATCGCGACCTCGGCGAGGTCACGATCGATCCGGACTTCGGCGACCTTTCGGCGATCGGCGGGATCGACCTGCCCGGGCCGAGTTCGGCGCAGCGTACTTTGCTCAATCCGCCCGGATGAGCGTCCGGCTCACGCGTTGACGACCGGATTGGTCAGCGTGCCCACCCGGTCGATCGTGACACCGACCGTGTCCGCACTTCTCAGGTAGCGCGGCGGGTCCGCGGCCATCCCGACCCCCGACGGCGTGCCGGTCAGGATCACCGTGCCCGGTGGCAGCGTCGTGTCCCGGCTCAGGAACGCGATCAGCGCCGCCACTGGAAACACCATGTTCGCCGTCGTGTCGCGCTGGCGGGTGTCTCCGGACAATTCGCAGGAGATGGCCAAACGTTGCGGGTCGGTGATCACCTCCCCGTCGCCGTCGTACCCCGGCCGAGCCGTCACGATAGTCGGGCCCAACGGGCAGAACGTGTCGAAGCTTTTGCCGCGGACCCACTGGGACCCGCCCAGCGCCTTTTGCCAGTGGCGGGCCGAGACGTCGTTACCGCAGGTGTAGCCGAGCACGAAGTCCAACGCCTCGGCCTCGCTCGCGTCCTTGCACCACGCGTCGTCCGGCCCGACGCCGATCACCACCGCTAGTTCCGCTTCGTAGTCCACTTCCGGCCCGTTCTCCTGGCACCGCGGCAGCGCGATCGAAGCCCCCGCGCCCACCACACTCGAAGCCGGCTTCATGAACACCACCGGCCGCTCCGGCACGTCGCCGCCAAATTCTTGCGCGTGCTCCGCGTAGTTTTTCCCGATGCACCACACGTCGCCCGGCGAAACCGGCGGCGGCATCTCCGCGGGCAACCCGAACCGTTCCTCGGCCTCGGCCAGCCGCGGCTTCCGGGTTACGCACGGATCGTCCAACAGCCGACGCCCCCGCACGTGGCCACCGGGCTCGATCGTGTCCGGCGACGTCACCGCCACCCAACCCGCTTCGTCGGTTTCCGTTTCGATTCGTACCAGCCGCATCACGCCTCCCGTGGCCCGTGTGGTTCCGGGGTCCGCCTCCGAATCCCGGTGATTCCGCGGGGCTCGGTATACTCCGCGATCGTCTGACGTGCACGCTCGCCCTCGGAATTTGCGGCAGACCCGGTCCGAGCCCTCCGATTTCCACCCGGTTGCCTCGACCCGATCGCCGTTTCCGCAGGAGTCCGAACTTGGCCGAAACCACCTCGACCTCGCCCCAGAACCCCGCCGCCGCTACGCCGCCGCCCGCCAACGGTGCAACTCCCGCGAGCAACGGCACCCGCTCCCGCATGCTCCAGCCCGGGGAAAAGCGCAGCGACATGCCCGCCGGTCTGTGGACCCGCTGCGCCCAGTGCGAAGCGATGCTGTACACCAAGGCGCTCCGCAAAGCCCAGGGCGTCTGCCCGCACTGCGACCACCACCACCGCGTCGGCGCGGACGAACGCATCGAGCAACTCGTGGACCCCGGCTCGTTCGAGCCGATGTGGGCCGGGCTGTCGCCGCTGGATTCGTTGAGCTTCGTGGATCGTCTGCCGTACCAGCAGCGCATCGATCGCGAGCAAAACAAAACCAAGCACCGGGACGCGCTCGTGGCGGGCAAGGCGTTCATCAAAGGCCGGCGGGTCGTGATGGCCGTGATGAACAACGAGTTCATGATGGCGTCGATGGGTAGCGTCGTGGGCGAGAAGATCACCCGGGCCATCGAACTCGCCACCGACGAAGACCGCACCTTGGTCCTCGTCTGCGCCGGCGGCGGCGCGCGGATGCAGGAAAGCACGCTGGCCGTCTCGCAGATGATCAAGACCTCCGCCGCGCTCGCCCGCTTCGACGACGCCGGCGGCCTCTACCTCGCGCTGCTCACCGACCCGACCACCGGTGGCACGGCCGCGAGCTTCGCTATGCTCGGCGACATCACGCTCGCCGAACCCAAGGCGTTGATCGGCTTCACCGGTGCCCGCGTCATCGCCAACACCGTGCGGCAAGAGCTGCCCGAGGGATTCCAGCGGGCGGAGTTCCTCGTCGAAAAAGGTTTCGTGGACCGCGTCGTGCATCGCCATCAACTGCGTAACGAGATCGCCAGGCTGATTGACTACGCGGGGAAGTAGCACGACGTTTTTTCGACCCGCCGATGCCGTCGGCCTTTCGCAGGAGCGTCTTGCCCAAGCTCACCACCCTTGCGCCGGTCCTGCTCGTCCGCGACGTCGTCGCCTCGGCCGACTACTTCCGGGACCGCTGTGGTTTTCGGTACGACCGCTTCTGGGGCGACCCGCCCGACTTCTGCATGGTCTGGCGCGACGGCCTGTGCCTCATGCTCAAGCAGACACAAAAGCACGAAGCGATCGTGCCGAACTGGAAAGTCGAAGACAAGCTGTGGGACGCCTACTTCTGGGTCGACGACGCCGACGGGCTCTACGAGCAATTCAAGGCCGCCGGCGCCAGGATGGACTACGGCCCCTGCGATCAGCCCTACGGCTGCCGCGAGTTCGGCATCCAGACCTCGACGGCCACGACATCGCGTTTGGACAGGACGTGGAGGTACACCCCGCGGCGACGTAGCCCGGTCCGTTTTCGCCATTTTTTTTGCTGAGCGCTACCCGTGCACGCCCTCGGGTTCGAGGTAGCATCGAAGCTCCGCTTCCCGAGGAGTAGTTTCCATGGCTTCCACGTCCGACGGCATGAATTACGCGCCCCAGGGCAGGCCCGAGCCCGTCGCCGAGCCCGGCGAATTCCCGTTCGCGGTCGCGGCGTTGGACCACGGGCACATCCACGGTCAGGTCAACGGGCTCTGCGAGGCGGGCGGCACGCTCAAGTACGTCTTCGACAAGCTCGATCCCGAGAAAGCCAAGGCGATGGCTGAGCAGCGCGGGGCTCGGCACGTCACCGACCTCGACGTGATCCTCGGCGACCCGGAAGTCCAGCTCGTCGCGGCGGCGGCGATCCCCAACAAACGCGCATCGTTGGGCATCGCCTGTATGGATGCCGGCAAGCATTACTTCACCGACAAGACGCCACTGGTTTCGCTCGAACAGCTCGCCGACGTGAAAGCGGCGATCGGACGCACCGGCCGGAAGTACATGGTGTACTTCTCGGAACGGCTGCACGTCGAATGCGCGATGCACGCGACCGAGCTGATCGAACGGGGCGCGATCGGCAAGGTGCTCAACGTCACCGGATTCGGCCCGCACCGTCTGGGACCCCCGGGAGGCCGACCGGACTGGTTCTTCAATCACGAGCAGTACGGCGGCATCCTCTGCGACATCGGCAGCCACCAGATCGAACAGTTTTTGACCTACGCCGGTTGCCGAGACGCGGAAGTCGTCTCCGCGGGCGTGGGGAATTTCGGTCACCCGGATCACCCGGAGTTAGAGGACTTCGGCGACTGCCACCTGATTGGGGACAACGGCGCGACGATGTACTTCCGGGTGGACTGGTTCACGCCGGAGAAGCTGCGGGTATGGGGAGACGGACGGACGTTCGTCACGGGCACCGAGGGTTACATCGAGATGCGGAAGTATCTCGACGTGGCGAACCCGGAGCACACGCAAGACGTGCTGATCCTGGTCAACGGCGACGGCGAGCAGCGGATGGAGCTCGCGGGTCAGGTGGGCTTCAAGTTCTTCGGCCGGCTGATCCGCGACTGCCTCGACGGCACGGAAACCGCGATGACGCAGGACCACGCGCTGAAGGCGGCGGAGCTGTGCGTCAAGGCCCAATTGGCGGCCCGGAAGCTGACGGGATGACGCGGCCCGATCCGTGCGCCGGCTCCGCGGCTGCGGGGTCTCGGGGGGTGGTAACGCTTTTTCCGGATCGGGTCGGTTGGTGCGGGCTGTGGCATCTGCGACGACCCGATAACCGCGTTCTACCTCCGGTAACTCGATCGCCGGCTCAGCGGATGCCCGCGTGCGTCGATGGCACGGGTGAGGATGTGTCGCCCGCCGCTCATGTTGTTCGCCGTCGCGCTGGTGGGCTCCCTGCTGCCGGCGCTGTTCGGTGCGGGTTCGGCTGCGGCGGAGCCGGAGGCGCAAGCCGGGCGGTCGGCGACGCCGACGCGACACATCTTCGCGTCTCATCATTACCACATTCATACAGATCTCGGCCGGGAAGAGACCGTCCCGTTCGGCCGTCACATGGACGCGGTGTACGAGGCGTACTTGCGGCGCTTCGCGGCGTTCACGCCCAAGCAGAAGCAGATGATGCCGCTGTACCTGTTCCGCACCGAGTCGGAATACCAGGCCTTCCTCACCGACATGGGCATTGAAGCTCGGCACAGCGGCGGCATGTTCTTCGTGAACCACCGCGGGCGCGGCCTGGCGACGTTCGTCGAAGGCCAAAGCCTCAGCGAGACCTACGGCGTGCTGCAGCACGAAGGCTTTCACCAGTTCGCGTGGAAGTATCTCGGGGGCGACCTGCCCACGTGGGTGAACGAGGGCTTGGCTCAATACTTCGAAGACGCGCCGCTGGTCAACGGTCGACTGGTCGTGGGCGCGACGGACCGAGCGCGGCTGGCGCGGGTCCGGGCGGCGCTCGACGCGGGGGAAACGCTGCCGCTGGGCACGCTGTTTTCCCTCGGCGAAGGGGCGTGGGGCGACGCGGTGCACCACGACGAAAATCATTCGGGCCTGCTGTACGCGCAGTCGTGGTCGGTGGTGTACTTCTTGATCCACGGCGAAGACGGCCGGTACCGCTCGGCGTTCCAGGCGTTTCTGCGTCGGGTGAACAAGGGCGTGCCGGGTGAGCGTGCGTTCGCCGAAGCGTTCGGACGAAACCCCCGGGAGATGCAGCGGCGCTGGGCGGCGTACGTGCGTGGCTTCGAGGTGCCGGCGTTGTCGGCGGCGGCGGAAGGGCTGGAGTTTCTCGCGATCGCGTTGTCTTACTACGACGAGCAGGGCTGGCCCATGCCCGAAGACCTCGAGACGTTCGAGGCGCAGCTGCGGCAGATGGGTTTTGCGATCCGGCGGGTCGAGCAGGGCGTGGAAACGATCGTCAGCGCGAAGGACGGCGAGGTCTTCCGTTATTCGCTGGGCCGGGTGAACGCCGACGACCGGTCGTTCGAGTTCTTGGCGCCCTCGCGTGACGACCTGCCGCCCCGCGTGGTGGCCCGGGGGCTGGTACCCGAGCCAAGCATCGAGTGGTCGCGTCAGCGTGACGGCTCACTGAAGCACGCATTGGTGTATCGATGAGTTAAGCCTTCGCCGCACCGCTTCGCGGCGATCCGTTACGCCGCGTCGACATCCACCGCGCTGCCGCTGCTGTCGATGGAGCCCACCGGTTCGTCGCCGGCGACCACGGGCACGTACTGCTCTTCGTCGGTGATGACGTGGCCGGTGGCGGTCTTGACTTCGGGCACGGGGTTTTCTTTTTCATGCTGTTTCCAGGCCTTTTCGAGCTGCTCGGCGACGTCGTCCTCGAGATTCTTGAAGCTGCCCCGGCCGCGGCACTTGGGGAAGCCGGAGCATGAGAGCCACAATCCGTTCTTGCCGTCGCGGACGTAGTACGGGTTTGTGTCGCACTTCGGGCAGACGATCTCGGTCGTCATCGGCGGCGTCTTGGGCAGGACGACATGACCCTTCTTGGGGTCGAGCTTGAGGATGAACTGGACTTCCGGATAGTTGCTCGAAGCGAGGAACGGGCCGAAGCGTCCGGTGCGGCGGATCATCGGCTGGTCGTCGATCGGGCAGAGCACATCCGTGAGCTCGGGCTCCATCGGGTTGCCGTGGCGGTCGATGGGCGCGGCATAGGTGCACGGCTCGGGCATCTCGTCGGACATCGCCTGGAACTTGGCTTTGTCGTCCTTGGTGAGCTTGGTCCAGAGCACCTTGTCGGACTGGTCTTCGTTGAGCACCTTGGGGCGGGCCTTGCCTTTGGCCTTGTGCAGCCACCACGCGCCCGGGTGTCCTTCGACGTTGACGCTCTGCGGCGGGACGTTGAAGGCGGTGCAGGAGAGGAACCGCCCGTTGCGGCCGAACTTGTATTCGGTAGCGCTGCCGCACTTGGGGCAGGTGTGGGGCGCGGGCTCGGACGCGGCCTTGGCGTGCTGGACGTTTTCCAAGGCGTGGGCGAGTTTTTCGACGAACGGGTCGTAGAACTCGTGCAGCGTCTTCCGCCAATCGCGATCGTCGGTCTCGATCTCGTCGAGATGGGCTTCGATCTCGCGGGTGAAGCCGACGTCCATGATCCCCGGGAAGGCCTCGACGAGCATGTCGGTGACGACCTTGCCCAGGTCGGTGGCCATGAGGCGTTTGTCGCGAGGCGTGACGGTTTCAACGTACTTGCGATCCTGGATGGTGCCGATGATCGCGGCGTAGGTGGACGGCCGGCCGATGCCTTCTTCTTCGAGCTTCTTCTGGAGCGAGGCTTCGGTGAAGCGTGGGGGCGGGGCGGTGAAGTGTTGCGTCGGGTCGAGGTCGATGGGGGCGACGGGCTGGTTCTCGGCGAGGCCCTGGGGCAGCAGCACGTCGTCGGACTTGGGCAGGCCGGTGACCTTCAGGTGGCCGTCGAAGACGAGGATCCGGCCGGTGGCGCGGAACGCGGCGTCGATGGTCTTGGGCTTGATCGTGATCGCGGTGGCGTCGAACTGCGCGGGCGTCATCTGGCAGGCGATGAAGCGGCGCCAGATCAGGTCGTAAAGACGGAACTGCTCGTCGCTGAGGCGTTGACGGATCGACTCGGGGGTGATCGTCGCGTCGGTGGGGCGGATGGCTTCGTGGGCTTCCTGGGCGTCCTTGTTCGAGGACTTGAAGAAGTTGGGTTTCTCGGGCAGATACTTTCCGCCGTACTTGCCGCCGATCCAGGCGCGGGCCATGTCGAGCGCGTCCTTGGAGAGGTGCGTCGAGTCGGTCCGCATGTAGGTGATCAGGCCGGTCTGGCCGCGGGCGCCCTTGAGGTCGATGCCCTCGTAGAGCTGCTGCGCGACGCGCATGGTGCGTTGCAGGTTGAAGCCCAGGCGGGTGCTGGCCTGTTGCTGCATCGTGGAGGTGATGAACGGCGGGCCGGGGCGGGAGCTGGTGCGTTTGGTGCTGATTTCGGTGATGGCGAAATCGGGAGCGTTGGGAGATAGGCCGCCGAAGAATTTGACGCGTTGCTGGGCGGGGCCTTTGGCGGCTTCGTCGGCCGTTTCGCGTGTGTCACGGAGGGCAAAGCCGAGCGACGCGGCGGCTTGGAGCGCGGCCTTGCGATCGAGGGCTTCGAACTTCTTGCCGTCGATTTCCACCAGCTCGGCCCGCATGACGCCGCGCTCGGAGAGCCAGGCGTTTTGTTCTTTGACGGTGCGGTCGTTCTGGTCGTCGGGGGTGTAAAAGAAGTCACGCCACGCGTCGCCGAGTTGGGACGCGTCATCGCGTGTGGGCGTGAAGAAGCCGGTGATCTTCCAGTATTCGTCGGGAACGAAGGCTTCGATCTCGCGTTCGCGTTCGACAACCAGACGGGTGGCGACGGACTGCACCCGGCCGGCGCTCAGGCCGCCGGCGACCTTTTTCCAGAGCAGCGGGGAGACCTGATAACCGACGATGCGGTCGAGGATGCGGCGGGCCTGCTGGGCGTCGACGCGGTTGGTCTCGATGCGGCGGGGGTGCTCGAACGCGCGGTCGACTTCGGCCTTGGTGATCGCGTTGAACACGACCCGCTTGGCTTGTTCGATCGGCACCTTGAGCGCCTCGGCGAGATGCCAGGCGATGGCTTCGCCTTCGCGGTCGAGGTCGGTGGCGAACCAGATGTCGGCGGCGACCTTCGCGGCCTTCTTGAGGTCGGTGACGGTCTGCTTCTTGTCGGCCATGACTTCGTAGCTGGGCTCGAAGTCTTTCTTGAGGTTCACCCCGGGGACGGGGTGGTCTTCGCGCTTGGAGCCCTTGGGCGCGGACTTGGGCAGGTCGCGGACGTGGCCGACCGAGGCCATGACGAAGTAGTCTTTGCCGAGATATTTGTTGATCGTCTTGGCTTTGGTCGGCGATTCGACGATGACCAGGTGCTTGCCGTCGGCGTCCTTGGGGTTGAAGGCGTATCGCTTCCGGCCGCCGGACTTGGAGGTCTTCCCGGGGGCTTGGCGTGTGGCGGATTTGGCGGTTTTCTTGGCCATGGTCGGGGCTTACGCGAGCGGAACGGCGGGGTGGCTCGGGAGGCGGTACGGCGGGGTGTTCGGGCAGGTTCGGGGCATCCCCGAAGGCATCAGCATCGGCGTTGGACCGGCTCAACACTTGAGCGGGCGAAAGGGGCAAAGTCAAGGCGTCGGCGTAAAACGATGTTCAGTAATGTTTTGCGCTTTATGATCAGTGCGCCCATCCCGCGATCGCCGCGGTCGCGGCGACCAGGGCGTAGGTGGTCGGGTCGGTCATGGCGAAGTTCAGCGGGTCGCCGCGGAGTGTGCGTCGGTGGGCCCGAAACCATAGCCGGGCGATCCAGTAGAGCAGCAGCGGCGTGATCAGCCAGAGGCGGTCGGGGTGGGCGTAGAGCGGGGCCCCGGAAGCCGAGGCGGAGGCGTCCGAGACGATCCCGGGAGTGAAGTCGCGGTTGATGTACAGGGCGAAGACGAGCACCGCGAGGAACCCGGCGGCGACACCCATGACCTGGACGACGGGCAGGTCGTCGGTGCGATAGCCGCGGCCGGCGGCCTTGGCGTCGGGCGCGTCGCCGCGGTCGGCCTGCATGGCGAGTTCGGCGTATCGCTTCGCGAAGGCGAGCGAAAGGAACAAGAACGAACCGAACGCCAGCAGCCAAGCGGTGGGAAACAGTCCGACCGCCACGCCGCCGGCGATGATGCGCAGGACGTAAAGCAGGGTAAGGGCGATCACGTCGAGCATGGGCACGCTCTTGAGTCGAAGCGCGTAAGCCAGGGCGGCGGCGAGGTAGGCCGAGGTCACGAGCAGAAACGCGAACGAGCCCTGCCAGAGCGACAACGCCGCGGCGATCGCGAGTGCGCCCAGCAGTAGCATCGGGATCGCGACGATGGCCGAGGCGATGGGCAGCATGCCGGACGCGAGGGGCCGTTTCTTTTTGCGGGGGTGGGCGCGGTCGGCGGGCAGGTCGATCAGGTCGTTGGTGAGGTACACCGCCGAGCCGGCCAGGCAGAACGCGACGATCGCGGGCAGGACGTGGCCCCAACGCCACAGGTCGGCGACCGCCATGCCGGTGAGCATGGGCAGCAGCAGCAAAAGATTCTTGGCCCACTGGTGCGGGCGCATGGCGGCCAGGAGCGTGCCGGCTTTGGACGCGGGGCCCTCGACAAGCACCCGCGCATCGGGGTGGTGGTCGCGGGCCCACCGCGCGGTGCCGGGCGAGGCGCCGGTGAGATAGGCGACGGTGGCGTCGGGCCAGACGCGGCGGTCGGCCGAGGAATCGCCGGCGTAATCGAAGGCTCGGCCGTCGAGCTTCTGATGCAAGCCTTCCAGCTTGGTTTGGGCGATGCAGTTGCGGTCGCCCACGCCGTCGGGGTCGTTGGTGGCGAGGATCTGATCGAACACGTTCTCGTCGGTGCCGAGGCGTTCGCGGACGTGCTCGGCGACGAGCCGGGCGGTGCGCAGATCGGCTCCGGTGGCGAGCCAGACCTCTCGGCCTTGGGCCTTGGCGTCGCGGATCAGGTCGAGTAGTTTGGGGCGGTAGGGCAGGACCTCAGGATCGACGGGTGTGGTTTGGGCGAGCCGGCCCTTGAAGGCGGCGCGGCCCCCCGGGAGGGCGGCCAGCGTGGTTAGGGCGGCGATCGGCCGTTCCCGCAGCCCGGCGAAGAAGGCCTCCCACATCGTGTCGGTGGCGACGAGCGTGCCATCGAGATCGAGCACGAGCGGGCGGTGGGCGTCGGCGGCCGCCGCGGCGATCGGGCCCGGAGTGTCGAGTTGCGTGGGGTCGGCGGTCATGTCGGGGCAGGAGGCGGACCGATGGCTAAGGCAAGGCATCGGCTCGATGCGGTCGTCGATTCGAAAGTCGTCCGCGGAGCATACGGCGTACGTATGGTCCGGCTGAAACCCTCCGCGGAGCCCATCGTGACGTCCGATACTTCATCTACGGAACCTCGGGCCGTCGCACCGGCCGGCCGGGCCGGGCGCGTGCCCGCTGGGGTCTGGTGGGTGGCGTGGGGCCTGCTGACCGTCGCGGCGGTGTTCTTGCTGGTCCAGCGCGGCGTGGTCCGGGGGGCGGCGTTTTCGGGCGATTTCACGATGATTTATGCCGGGGCGCGGGTTTGGCTGGAGGGCGGGAACCCGTATCTGCTGGACACGTTGTACGGATCGTTCGAGGCGGCGGGCGGAGCGGGGGAGCGGCCGAAAGACCCGACGTGGTTCGTCGCGCTGTACCCGCCGACGACGTACGCGCTGCTCGGGCCGTTGGGGGCGCTGTCTTGGACGGCGGCGCGGCTGGCCTGGTTGGGGTTGTCGTTGGTGAGTTTGGGAGCGATCGGGGTGTGGGTGGGGCGGTGGTGGAACGCATACGGCTCGACCCGCGCTGCAACGTCGCACCGGCGGGCTTTCGGTCGGGCGCGAAGCTGGACGACGCCGGGTTTGCTTTGGTGGGTGCCGCTGGGGTTGGCTTACATGCCGGTGCACACGACGCTGCGCTTCGGGCAGTTGGGGCTTGTGGTCTTGGCGATGTGCGTGTGGGCGATCGGCACCCCGCGGCGCGGAACGGAAGATCGGAGCCAGACGAGCGAGCCGATGTTCGCGGCGGCGCTTTCGGGGCTGTTGCTGGCCGTGGCCGGCGGTCTCAAGCCGCAGTTGGCAGGGCTGTTCGCTTTAGGCTTGCTGGCGACCGGGCGCTGGCGGACGTTCGCCTGGTGCGTGGTGTGGGGGTTGGGCATCGTGGGCGTGGCGGTGGGGCGGTGGATGCTGCCCGACGGCACGGCGTTGGCGGCGTGGTGGACAGCGCTTCGGGAGAACCTCGACGCCTTTGCCGGCCAGGGCTTCGCCGACCCGCGCCCGAGCAACCCGGTGGCCCACCACATGATCCACCTTGAGCCGTGGTTTTGGCGGTTGGGCGACGGGCTGGGGCTTACGGGAATTTCGGGCTTCGCACGCTTGGCGGCGGCGGCGGGATTGGCGGCAACCATCGCGGCGGCGGTGTGGATGGCTTGGCGGTTGCAAAGGCTCGGGCAAATCTCCGAGCGGCGGACGCCCGGGCCGGTGACGCTGTGGGTGGCGGCGTTGGCGGCGACGCTGACGCTGCTGATCGCATACCACCGGGCTTACGACGCGGTGCTGCTGGCGGTGCCGGTGGCGTGGGCTTGCTTGGCTTGGTCGATGGGTCGGCGGTGGTCGGCGGCGGCGGTGGTGGTCGCGAGCCTGCTGTACCTCGTGCGGCTGCCGGAAGTCGCGACGGCGCTGATCCGCCGCGGCCAGCTCTCCGCGGCGTGGCAGGAGTTGCCCGGTTGGTCTGCGGTTTTCCTGCACCAAGGCACGTGGGCGTTGCTGCTGATCGCCGTGGCGCTTTTGATCGCCGGGCCGGCCTCCGCGAGTTCGGTCAGTCCGTCGGCGTCTCGTCCACCCGCAGCACCGCGAAATACTGCAACCCCGGCGTGAACACCGCCGCGTACGGCAGCGGATACAGCGACATCGACGTGGCCACCGACGCGACCCGCATCGGCCGGCCCGCTCGTCCGGCCGCCTGCTCGAACCGCGTCTGCCACATCGCCGGCGGCGGGTAGTCGTAGAGGCACTTCACGCCGTACGGCGCGTTGGCCGCCCAGTCCATCAGCCCGATCCGCCACTGCCGCCACGCCCGGCTCAGCGCCCCGCCGGGTCCGACGCTGTGGTCCTTGACGATCACCGCCCGCCGGCTGACCCGCAGGCATTCGCCCAGCAGCGCGACCGGCTCGGGCTCGTGGTGCACGACGTCCGCCACGATCACCACGTCGCAGCTCGCGTCGTCCAGTGGCATCGCCCCGCCCGCGTACGGCGTCACCGGGATTGCTTCGCCGCCGCGGACGTGACGCTCCAGGCCTTCGACCGCCAGGCCCGCCACGCCGCTTCGGTCCCGCAGCGCGGCGCCTAGGGCGCCAAAGCCGCAGCCGACGTCCAGCACCCGATCTCCCGGCCGCAGGTGGGCCGCGATCGCGGAACTCAAGACCTGTTTGCGTTGTTCGTACACCGGCCCGTGCAGCCGGCGCATTAAGCCCGAGATGGGATTCATCGTGACGCCTCCGCGGCGCAAGCTAGCCGCAGATGGTCGACGCGGTCGGACCGGTCGCTCACGCCGCGGCCTTGGCCGTCATCGGCGGGGCCACGCCCGGCTCGGTCGGGTAACGGTGCGTCACCACGCCCGCGGCATCGACGCTCGCCTCGACGTGTCGGCCACGCTCTTTTCGCAGCAGGAGGCCCCGACGGATCAGCAGCGCTGCGCCATAGGCGTAGCAGGCGAGTAGGTAGAGGGTCAGGACGACCAGGATCGTGAGCAACATGTGTCGGTCCTTGCGAGCGGGTCGGCGAGCGAGAAAGCCCCGCTGCTTCATCGTGCGGGGCAATTCGAAAAATCGGATCGGTAATGGCGCGGGCATGAAAAACCGCACCGCCCGGCCGGTTTTTTTCGGAACCTCGCGGGAAGCCGGCGAACTGCGGCCTCGCGTGTCGGGCACCGCTCGCCCAGAAACCGTGTTCAGTTCACCGCGTCGCCTTCGTCCGCAAGCGTTCCCTGGGTTACGGGGCGGGCCAGGGTCCGCCCCACCCACGCCGGCCCCTGCGCCGCGGGCACCCCCGTCCCCGGCCGACGCGTCTCCAGGTCCGTTCGTCGCAGCACGTGACCTGCGGGCAGGTCTCGCGTGTACGCCAGCGACTGCCGCGAGACCGCCCGCACGTCGCGTTCCGCCTCGGTACAGCGCTTATCGACCGGCCCCAACGCCGCCACCGCTCGCTTGGCATTCGCCACGTAGCTCGCGAACTCTGCCGGCTCTAGCGACGCCGCGTGGTCCGGACCGCTCGCGGCGCGGTCGTGCGTCAGGTGCTTCTCCAGCACGCACGCCCCCGCCAGCACCGCCCATCCCCCGGCCTCCGTCGACCGGGTGTGATCCGAATACCCCACCGCCAAGCGAGCCGCGCTCTCTCCTGTGAGGCCCTCGTGCAGCCATTCCCGCATCGCCCCGATCCCGCCCAACCCCGCTTGCTCGACCGGCGTCGGGTATGCGCTCACGCAGTGCAGCAGCCCGCCGCCTGCCGTATGCCCGCCCAGCAGTTCCGCCGCGAAAGTCAATTCCGCCAAGCCGCACGTGCCCGTCGACACCCACATCGGTTTGCCCAGCCCCGCCGCCGCCTCCAGCAGCCAGGGATTCACCGCGTCCGGCGAAGCGATCTTCACCGCGTCCACCTCGGTTGCGGCCAGCGTCGCCACGTCCCGCACCGAAAACGGGGTGACGACGAAATCCAGACCCAGCCCCCGCGTGTATTCGCGCGCCGCCACCAACTCGTCCGGCCCCAGCCGCAGACGCTCGAGCATCTGACGGGCCGAGTCCGCTTTGCCTCGCTGGTACGACGCGAGGGTCCCGTCGCCGCTCAGCAGCGTCGCCGGGTCAAAATACTGAAATTTCACCGCGTCCGCCCCCGCCGTCTTCGCCGCGTCGATCAGCCGTTCGGCCGTCTCGATCGACCCGTCGTGATTGACGCCGATCTCCGCGATCACGCCCACACTCGGGCCCCGTTCGCGATCCGCGTGATGAAACCGAAGCGTGTCCATCGGCGGATCGTAAAGCACCGCCGAGCCTGCTAAACTCCTGCGCTTGTCGGGAGTGCGCCGTCCGCTTCCGAACACGACCGGGTAGCTCAATGGCAGAGCATCGGCCTTTTAAGCCGCTGGTTGTGGGTTCGAATCCCACCCTGGTCACTGGATCGCGTGAGTTGAACCCTTTTGCTTCCGGGGTCGATTTTTGCGGCATAAACACGGCGGTGGTCATCCCACATCGTTTGCGTTTAGCCGGCGCTCTTCAACGCGTTGCCGTCCTTTTGCTCGCCGATCCCAACCGTTCTTGTCTTAACCGCCCAACCCTCCAAGTTGCGTTGAACGTTCTGTTGGCGGTTAAGACAAGAACGGTTGGGATCGGCGAGCAAAAGGACGGCAACGCGTTGAAGAGCGCCGGCTAAACGCAAACGATGTGGGATGACCACCGCCGTGTTTATGCCGCAAA
>JBCDDH010000047.1:0-26866 GCA_039180415.1 Planctomycetota bacterium
CGACCGGACGCGACGCTGCCGGAACTCACCGACCGCTCGCGTTGCCATACGTTGTGGGTGTTCGCGGCCCCGACCGTCGGCGCGCCGCGGGCCGCCGCGTGGGTCCGCGAAGAAGGCCGCCCCGCCCGGAGCATCGCGTCATGGTGAACCTCGGCGACGCCAACCCGACCCCGCCCCCCGACGAGCCGAGCGCCAAGCCGACGCCTCGCCTTGTCGCGGCGTTGATCGCCGGGCTGGCGATCGGCGTGGTGTTGGCGGCGGCGGCGTGGCGGCTCCCGTTGGCCACGCCGCCCGTGTCACCCGCCGAGTCGAACGCGACGACAGCCGACGACCACGAAGCGTCCCCGCCCGCCGACGCCCTGGCTTGGTCGCGGCGGCCGTTGCGCGGACCGCTCCGGCCGGTCGCCCCCGCCGAGTTCCCGTCCGACCTAGAGGAGGCGGTGCGGCAAGCCGAGCCCCCGTCGCCCGAGCCGGCGGCGCCCGACATCCGTTTCGTCGGGGTCTCACGCCGCACCTCCGGCGAAGCGTCTGCCGTGCTGGGCTTCTTCCGCGGCCCGGACGGACGCGTGCGCGTGCTCGGCGTCGGCGACACGATCGCCGGCCTGCGGGTCCGCGTGTTGGAGGCCGACCGCGCGATCCTCGAAGGCGAAGGCGTCCGCGCCGAATTGACGCTCGAGCCCCACCCGGAGCCGCGAAGCACGGCCGAGCCTCGCGGCGACTCGATCCCGTCGGCCGCTCACCCGTCCCCCCTCTCCGGAGCCGACCGTGCCTGACGCCTGGCTGCTCCAAGTCGCGCCCGCGCCGCGACCCGACGGCCAACCCGGGCTGCGGTGGTCCGCGGAGTTGTGGCGTTTCGACGACGACGGCGGATCGCCCCGCCCGCTCCCGACGACCGAAGCCGACGACGACTTGTTGCCCTGGGCCCGGGCTGTCCGGGACACGATCGGCCCCGGCGTCGGCGTTTGGGTCGGCTTCAACCGCGCTTGGTGCCTGCCGGCCTCGGTCAGCACGCAGGGCCTGCCGCGGCGGGGACGGACCGACCTGTTGCGCTTCCGGATGGAAGACAAGCTGCCGCTGCCTTTGGAATCGCTGACCCTTGGATTCGCCCACACCGCCAGCCACGAAAGCACGCTGGGCGTCGCGCTGGAAACCGACGTGTTTCGAGGGTTGTTCGACGCTTTGCAAGAAGCCGGCGTCGACGTGATCGCCGCGGTGCCGCTCGCGCTGCTTGCCGCGTCGGCCGCGCTCAACGACGACACCGCGCCCATGCCGGACGTGCTGGGACTTTCCGGACTCGAATCCACCGACGACCCGCAAATCGACTGGCTCACGCTGGACGCGGATGGCCAACCCATGGATTGGATCAGCACGCCCACGCGCCCGACCGATCCGTCTGGCCGTCGCGACGCGCGACTCGCGATCCTGCTCGAACCGCTCCGGGCCCGGCTCGGCCGATCCCCACGGCTCCGTGTGCTCGGCGACGTATCTGCGGTCATGGTGGAACACGAACCCGACATCGAAGTGGAGAGGCCACCCGAACGATCCCGCGACGCGCTGGGCCGCGCGATCGGCCAAACGACGCGCGCCCGCGGCGCACCGCCGGCTTGGTTGGACTTGAAGCCAAACGACGCCAAACCGCGAACCGGGTTGGGCGGCACGCGTTCGGCGCCGCCTTGGGTACGGGCCGCCGGGTTCGCCGCGGCGATCGCGCTCGGGGTGTTGGCGCTCGGGCTGTTCTTGCGAGCCGAGCGGTACGAAGCGGCGGCCGCCGACGCCCGAACCCAACAGGAAGCCGCGTACCGGCAAGTCGTCGGCGACGCCGGCGCGGTCCCGACCTCGGTCGTGCGGGGGCTCCAGGCGATCCGCGCCGAGCGTGAGCAAAACCGAACGTCCGCCGGCGCGAATCTCGTCGCCGGCGGCTCGGGTAGCTCACGTTTCTCCGCGTACAACCGGCTGCAACAAGCCGTCCAAGCCCTGCCCGAAGACGTGGGGTTTGCTTTCAACCGGATGCGCTTCGAGTCCACGGCGGTTTCGCTGCGGGGCCGAGCGCTCAGCTTCCGGGACGCCGACACGATCGCGGCGTCGCTTTCGGAACTCGCGCCGGATTTGGATTTCGTAGCCATCCGCTCGGTCCAGGCGGACGGCCGAGACGTCACGATCGAATGGGAAGGCCGGCCGACGAGAGGACCAAACCGATGAGCCCGGCGTTACGCAACTCGGCGTGGTGGTGGCTTCCGGTGGCGGCGGCGTTGGCGGTGTGGTGGTCGGCCGGGCGCGTGGCCGATCAAAAATCCGAAGCGTGGACGGCGACGCAGCAGGCGCGCATCGCGCAGGCCCTCGCGGCCGATTTGCTGCGGCAGGGCGACGAAGCGGCGGCCGCCGACGTGGACGGCGGGCCGCGCCGGCTCGTCGGCGCGGTCCAACGCGTCGCCGAATCGACCGGGCTCGCGGCCGGCGTCATCCGCTCGGTCGAGCAGACCCCCGGCGAGCGCGGCGGGCAACTCCGGGTCGAATTCGCGCCGATCGCGTTGCCGCGGCTGGTATCTTTTTTGGAAGCGTGGCAAGCGGCCGAGCCGCGGGTCCGCGTCGAACAATTGGCTCTGGACGCCGGCGAGTCGCCGGCGGGCGGAGCCGAGCTTTGGTCCGTGGAGGTGCGCTTTGCGTTTTAACCCCGTCGTTGCCCCGAATCGTGGCCGCCTGATCGCCCCGCTGAACCTGTTGCTAGCGTTGGGGTTCGTGTTCGCCGGATGCTCGAAGCCGACAAGCAAGGTCTACCGCTTCGATGCGCCGGAAAACGAAGCTTCCCGCCTCGTGTACGCACAAGAGGCCTACGAACAAGGGGTGCAACAGATCCTCGCAGGAGAGCTCGACGCCGCCCGCCAGAACCTGGAAACGGCCACCCGGCTCGACCCCAATCACGGCCGCGGGTTCAACAATCTCGGCTGGGTCTACTACCGACAGGGCCGGTTCTATCACGCCGCCCGCGCCTTCCAAGCCGCCGGCCGCTTGCTGCCCGACCACGCCGCGCCGCTCAGCAACCTCGGCCTGACCATGGCCGCCGCCGGACGCTGGGACGACGCGGTCGAATTCCAAAACCGAGCGCTCGAGCTCGACCCGGACAACACGCGCTACCGCAACCGGCTCGCGTTCGCGCAGGTCAAGCGAGGCGACCGGCTCGCGTCGCTCCGCACGCTGCTCGAAACCGTGTTGTTCCACGCCACCGCCGACGACTGGTCCCGCTGGGCGCAAGCCCTGCTAGAACAGATCGACCGGTCCTGATCCGGGCCCAAGAGGCAACCGAATCGCGGCGGGGTCCCGCTGATCCGGGAGGATTGAATCACCCCGCCGACGTGTGCCGCAGCATCGGATAAGGCTGGTCCTCGGCCCGGCGGTGCTGGTCTTTCTTCTCGTAACGCTGGATGCACTCCAGGATTTCCTGGTGCGCGAACTCCACGTCGGCCCAACCCTGGGTCTCGACGTTGTTGTCGTGCTCCAGCGCTTTGTAGGTCGCGAAGAAGTTCTCGACTTCACGCAGGTAGTGCTTGGGCACCCGCCACAGCGACTCGTAGTCGTCGAACATCGGGTCGGTGTTGGGCACGCAGAGGATCTTGAAGTCGTTGTCGCCCTGATCGGTCATCTTGAATAGGCCGATGGGGCGGGCCTCGATCAGGCAGCCGGGGAAGGTGGGCTCGTTGACCATGACCAACGCGTCGAGCGGGTCGGAGTCCTCAGCGTGGGTGCGGGGGATGATGCCGTACTCGCCGGGGTAGACCGCGGAGGAATACAGGTAGCGGTCGAGCTTCACGAGGCCGGTGACCTTGTCGATCTCGAACTTGCTGCGCCGGCCCTTGGGGATCTCGACGATCACGTTGACGACCTTGGGGACCAGATCGGCGTCGGGGCCGGGGGGGACCTGCATGAAACGATTAGGCAGCGGCATGGGGTTGGCTCGGTATCGGGGAACTGACAGAGCATCCTTGCCCACGGCGGCCGGCCGAGCCAGGCCGCGGGGGTCTGACGGAGGCATCGGCCGGGTCGATGTCCGACTGTAGCGGTCGTGCGGTTTGCTGGCCAGTGTTCGCGCAAAACAAGCGTGGGGCTCGCCGTCGGTGTCGCCGCGGCCGATAAGTCGGCGAGGCCGGTGCGGGCGGGCCCCGAGAAGTTCGACGTTTCGTCACGGCTTAGACTCCCTGCGTGTCCCCCGCCGCGGAGTTCAGCCCATCGACGACCCGCCCACGGCCGCCTTGGCTGCGAGCGTTGGGCCGTCACGAGCCGCCCGAAACCCTCCGGATCGCCGGCGAAACGTATCGCTGTGCGGCGCGGTTCAAGGTCGACGCCTTCGCCGCCACGGCGGTGTACGTGCCGCGGCCGGGAAGCGCGATCGACCCGCTGGCGGACGCGGACGCGGTGGTTGTGAAGTTCGGCCGGACCGCTTCGGCGTTCGGCTTGCCGATGGCGTGGATCGGAGCGCACCTCTGCGGCAAAGAGCGCGACATGCATCGCCGGCTGGCAGGAATCGCCGCGGTACCCGCCGCGGTGGATCGCCTCGAAAGCCCCGGGCGTGCTTTCCGTCACACGCTGGTCCGTCGCTACGTGCCCGGCCGGACGCTACGCGAAGTGCCCGCCGAGGAGCTGCCCGACGATTTTTTCGCGAAGCTCGATGTGCTGCTCGATCAGGTGCACGCCCGAGGCGTCGCGGTGATGGACTTGAACAAGGCCGAGAACGTGCTGGTCGATGCGACCGGCCGGCCCCACCTGATCGATTTTCAACTCAGCGTCCGCCGCGGCGTGCCGGCCGATCGGCGGTGGTGGGCGTGGGTGCCCGGCTCGGCGTGGTGGCTGGGCGTGCTCCAAGGCTGCGACCGCTTCTACATCGCCAAGCACTTCGCGCACGCGCAACCCCAAGCCTTCGCCCAAACCCACGGCGACCTCGATGAGTTACGCCCCAGGCTCACCCGGGTCTGGCGGCGCTTCACCCTGCCGCTGCGTGCCCTCCGCCGCCAGCTGCTGGTCGGCCTCAAGGTCCGACGCGGCCGCGGCACCGCCGACACGGAGTTTTCGTAGACGCCGTCCCCGAAATCTCGAAACCCGTCAGCCGCCGTGGCGGTGCCGCGTCGCATCCCGCGTCCGCCTCTGCGATGATGTGTCTATGACCGAATCGACCAACCCGCGCCCCGACCGCGCCGCCGTCCCCGACGACCTCCGCCGCCTCATCGCTCACGCCGGCGGCGACCCCGACTCCGCCCACGGCCGGAACATCCAGGACACCCTCCTCGCCGCGCTCAAACTCGTCCACGACGGGTCCGACGTCGGCGAGGTCAAGCTCATCGCCCGCTCGCTCAAGGAGCTCCGCTACGCGCTCAAGGTCTTCCGGCCGTTCCGCGAGACGCCCAAGATCTCCGTCTTCGGCAGCGCCCGCACCCCCGAAGACCACCCCGACTACCTCCAGTGCGTCCGCTTCTCTCGGACCATGGCCGAGGCCGGCTGGATGGTGATCACCGGTGCCGGCGACGGCATCATGCGGGCCGGGCACGACGGCGCGCAGCGGGAAAACTCCTTCGGCGTCGCCATCCGCCTGCCGTTCGAAACCACCGCCAACGACGTCATCGCCGGCGACGAGAAGCTCATCACCTTCCGCTACTTCTTCACCCGGAAGCTCATCTTCATGTGGATGTCCCACGCCGTCGCGCTGTTCCCCGGCGGCTTCGGCACCCAGGACGAAGGCTTCGAAGCGCTCACCCTCATCCAGACCGGCAAGGCCCCGTTGGTGCCCATCGTGTGCGTCGACGCGCCCGACACCAGCGGCAACGGCTACTGGCACCACTGGGACAACTACATCACGCATAGCCTGCGCGCCAACGGCTGGATCAGCCCCGAAGACCAGAGCCTCTACTTCGTCACCGACGACGCCTCCGCCGCCGCCCGCCACATCATCGACTTCTACCGCAATTACCACAGCCAGCGTTACGTCAAAGACCAACTCGTGCTGCGCGTCCGCCGGCCCATCACCGAAAAACAGCTCGGAGCACTCAACGAAGAGTTCGCGATCCTGGTCGCCGACGGCAAGATCGAACAGTCCGGGCCGCTGCCCGGCGAACGCGACGCCCTCAACCTGCCCCGCGTCCACTTCCACCACACCAAAAGCAAGTTCGGCAAGCTCCGCCTGCTGATCGATCGGCTGAACGGATTCGACGCCGAAAACGCCCGCTGACCCCGCTCAGCCGCGACGCGCGAGCTTGAGTTCGTCCAGCTTCACCGTCTCCAGAAACTCGACGCCGATGCGGTGGACGTGCCGGGTCAGGTGCGTGCAGTGCCGAACCACGCCGGGCACGCGGACGCCGCCCCCGCTCACCCGCTCCAAGACGAACATCATCCGCGTGTCGGGGTACATGTACCGCCCGTTCAAGAAGCCGACGCCCCGGACACTCACGTCCAGCGGCCGCAAGCGCAACACCTTGAACCCGCCCCGTTCGCCGGGCAACAGGCCGGTCAGATAGCCCGCGCCGTGACACTCGATCCGATCGTTCCGTCGACCGTGATCGACCTCGCCGCGCAACGCCGCGGCCACATCGATGTCGCAGATGATCTGCTGAAACTCGGCCTCGGTCAGCCGCAGCGTGTCTAACGCGGCGGCCTGTTTCTTCTTGTGCTCAGTCAGCGTCGACATCCGGACCACCCTCGTAGACGGGCTAAACCGCCAAACAGCCCCGCCTATCCATCGGTCCGATCCCCGCCAAACTTCCCACCCGCGCACAAAAATCTTCCCCAACGGGGCGGCAAAAACCGCATAACCAAACGGCCTCGAAATCAGAAAACCACCGGAACGCTCAGCGCTTGTCTTTAACGATTTCCGCGTAGGCGTTGTGGCTGTGGATCGACTCGAAATTTTCGCTGTTCACGCGGAACCACACGATCCGCTCGTCGGCGTCGAGCGCCACGGCCAGATCGCGGACGATGTCTTCGACGAACTTCGGGTTCTCGTACGCCCGCTCGGTCACCCACTTCTCGTCGGGCCGCTTGAGCACGCTGAACACCTGCGTGCTCGCCGCCCGCTCGACGATCGTGAAGAGGTCTTCGATCCACATCGTCTCGCCCTCGCCCAGACGGACGCTGGCTTCCATGACGCAGCGCTGGTTGTGCGCGCCGTACTCGCTGATTTCTTTGGAGCACGGGCACAGCGACGTGGCGGGCACACGCAGCGTCATCACGAAGTCGTCGGACGCGTTGGACTCGCACTCGAAGACCACCTCGATGTCCAGCTTGCCGACCTGCCCGGTGACGGGAGCGGGCTTGTCGATGAAGTACGGGAACTCGAGCCGGAGGTGGGCGTGCTCGGCCTCGAGGCGTTCCTTGATCGCCCGGCAGACGCCGGACATGTCGTCGGTCCGCAAGGCGTCGTGGTGTTCGTTGAGCACTTCGAGGAACCGTGACATGTGCGTGCCCTTCTGGTGGTGGGGCAGCGCGACGTACATGTCGATGTTCGCGACGGTCGGTTGTCCGCCCCCGGTCGCGGGCGAATACAACGAAATCGGGTAGCGCACGTTCTTGACGCCGACGCGGTCGATGGCGATGTTGCGGCGATCGGGGCTGCCCTGGATGTCGGGCATAGGGTCCATGGTCGGGTCCGTCTGGTTCATGAGGGTCGGGCGGGTCATCGGGACGGAGGAGATCGTCGCGACTTCATCCGCGGTGGCGGGAGGTTTCATGTCGGTTGGCCTCGGCGCGAGGGCGCGTGCCGGCAAGCCTAGGCGCGTCGCACAGCATAAAGCATCACGCGGACGAAAAAGCCCCAAGCCCGCCCTACGATCTCCGCGATGAAGCTCTACACGCGACGCGGCGACTCCGGGGCAACGGACCTGTTCGGCGGGCAGCGGGTGGCGAAGGACGACCTGCGCGTCCAAGCCTACGGCACGGTCGATGAGCTCAACGCGGAGCTCGGGCTGTGCCTCGCGACGTCCGGAAGCCTTCCCGGAGCCATCGCGGAGCCGCTGAAGACGATCCAGAGCCGGCTGTTCGAGATCGGCGCCGACCTGGCGACGCCCGAATTCGTCGTCGATGAGCACGGCGTGTCTAAGCCCAACCCGCGCGTCGTGCCCCGCGTGGACGACAACCACGTCAAAGAACTGGAAGGCTGGATCGATGCGGCGAGTTCGGCCGTGCCCGCGATGACGTGCTTCATCCTGCCCGGGGGGACGGAGCTTTCGGCGCGGCTGCACGTGGCGCGGACGGTGTGTCGCCGGGCCGAGCGGGCGTGCGTGACGCTGGCCGAGCGCGAGCCGGTCAGCGAACAGGTCATCATGTATCTAAACCGATTGAGCGACCTGTTGTTCGCGCTGGCCCGGCAGGCGAACCACGAGGCGGGCGTGGCGGACGTGCCGTGGGTCAAGCCCGGGTCGAGTTGAACCACTGAAAACGAGCCGCGTCGAGATCGATGTGCGTTCCGTCGTCGATGCCGGGTTGGGGGTCGGCGTTCGCTTCGAGGTAAGTGATCAAGCCGCGCATCGGTTCGTGCAGCGGCGCGGTGAAGGTCATGCGTTCCTGCGTCACGGGGTGCTGGAGTTGGAGCAGGCCGGCGTGCAGCGCGGGGTGGCGGATGAAAGGCGACTCGCCTCGGGCCGCGCGCTGCTCGGCGGCGGCTTCGTTTTTCTTGCCTTCCTCTTTGGGCATCGCGAAAGTGAGGTTGGGCCGGGAACCGGGCACGCTGTCGGGCGGGCTTTCGAGTTCCGGGGGGCCGACCGGTAGGCCGCCGTAAAGCAGGTCACCGACGATGGGGAAACCGAGGTACGACAGGTGGACACGGATCTGGTGGGTCCGGCCGGTCTTGAGTTCGAGTTCGATCAGGCTGTAGCCGCGGTAGCGGCGGCGGACGCGGTAGAGCGTCAACGCCGGCTTGCCGTGGGCGTCGCGGCGGACGGCCTGGCCCTCGCGGATGGTGGGGTGCTTGCCGAGCGGCTCTTCAATGGCGCCGGAGAGCGGGACGCCGGTTCCGTCGGGGCACCCGTGGCACAGGGCCAGATAGCACTTGAGGTTCGTGCGGTTTTCGAACTGCTTGGCGAGCAGCCAGTGGGTCGCGTCCTGCTTGGCGAAGACGATGCAGCCGGTGGTGTGCATGTCGAGGCGGTGGACGACGCCGGGCCGCGCGTCGTGGAGCCCCACGCCCGAGAGTTTTTGGTTCTTGCGTTGGCGCTTGGTCGGCTTTTCGGCTTCGGCCGCGTCTGCGTTTTCGGCGAGCGCGGGGTCGAGATCCTGGCCGTGCTTCAAGTGCCACGCCAGGGCGTTGACCATCGTGCCGCTCAGGCGGGAACGCGCGGGGTGCACGATCAGATCGGCCTGCTTGTTCACGACGATCAAATCGTCGTCCTCAAAAAGGATGTCGAGCGGGATCGGCTCGGGCGACAAATCGATCGCGGGTTTGGGCGGGACGACGACGTCGACCACGTCGCCCTGCTGGAGCTTGTAGCTGGGCTTGGTCGCGGTGCCGTCTTTGCCGTTGATCGTGACGCCGCCGAGCGCGATGAGCTTCTGGATCTGGGCCCGCGACATCCCACCGATACGGTTGGCGAGATACTTGTCCAAACGGATCGCCGAATCGGTCGTGATGTCCCAGCGGCGGCGCTCGGGGTCCTGGGCTTCGAGTTCTTCGAGCGTCGTGGGGTGGTAGCGCGACACGGGAGAAAACCAAGAAACGGACGGCCTGGGGATGCCGACACGGAACGCGTTCCCGATCGTGCGTGGGTTCGGCGTGTCCGGCGCTTTACTCCGTCGGGATCGCGACGGGATCGAGTTCGAGGGAGTCGTCGAGCAGATCGGGAACCTCTGAACTCGCATCCGCTTCACCCACGGCGGTTCCGGCTTCTGAGGCTTCCGGGGCTTCGTCCGGCTCGGCTTCTTCGGTGAAGCTGACGGGCTCGGCGAGTTGCGGCAGCAGCTGCTTGCGGGCGTTGGCCCGGGCGGTCCAAGACTCGAAGCCGGGAAGCGTCTCCGCCAACGCGATCACGGCGTCGTTGCGGGCCGCGGCTTCGTCCAGGTCACGCCGACCCTCTGCCACCACGGCCAAGCCCTCGAGCGCGTTGATCCGGAAGATGTCGTCGGTGGCTTCGTCGGCGACCCGCCGGTAGATCGCCTCGGCCTGATCCAGCTTGGCGGTCAATGCCTCGCCTTCGCCGAGCGCCGCGGTTTCGCCGAGGTACATGTCGGCGGCTTGAAGCAGCGCGATCTGCCGGACGGCGGGGCTGCCGTGGTCCGCGGCCACCTGCTCGAAGGACGCGGGGGCGGTCGAGTTGGCCAGATCGGACCAGGCGGCCTCCTGCGTGGTAACGCGGTTGTAGCTGTAGAGGCTGAACGCGAGGTAGGAGAACGAACCGACGACGACGACCCAGAGGACGTACGTGCCGTAGGCGTCCCAGACGTTGCGCAGGTCGTAGAAGAGGCGGGACATCCCCTCGTCGGAGGCGGGATCGTGGAAGTCTTTGGCCATGGGAAAAGCGGGATGAGGGTCGAGGGATGCGGGTCGAGTCGAAACCGAGAGTTCCGCGGGTGAACGCGGAGCCGGGGCATCAGCGGGGGCGGATCAGGACGGTCACCGTGGAAACGCCGCCGGCGCGCGAGAGGGCGACTTGGGCCCATTCGGTGTTTTTGGTGGCGCTGAAGATCGGACCGGTGTCGCCGCCGGGCTGGAAACGCCAGCCGTGGTTGACGAGCTGGTCGCGGTAGAAGATGGTGAGGTCGTCGACGTCGGCCCGGCCCTGGTACACGTGCGTCGCGGTGCGGGCCCGGCCGTCGGTGCTGGCGGTCGAGCGGGAGGGCACGACAACAAACCGCAGCGGCTTGGGGATGTCCGGCAGGGGCGAGGCCTCGTCGATCACCAGCCCTTCGGCCAGCTGCAGCGGCAGGTACGCGCCGTCGTCGGAGAACGCGGCGACGGGCAGCGGGCCGCGGTCGGCGGTGCAGCCGGCAAGCAGCAGGGCGACCAGCGCGAACGGGGCGAGAGCGGCGGGAGCGGTTCGTGTCATGGCGGAAACCTCGGAGCCGGTGCGGGCGGGGCCGCGGCGCAGCGGGATACTGTACGGCGAACGGGCCGGCGGCGAAAAACCCGCCCGCCGCGTGACGCGCGAACCCGTTGACAGCCCGTCCGGCCCGGACTACTTTTTCTGGTTCGTCCGTGCGGGCCGGCCGCCGCCCACCGAGCGAAGCAAGACGGTGACCGTAGCTCAGTTGGTTAGAGCATCGGGTTGTGATCCCGAGGGTCGCGGGTTCGAGTCCCGTCGGTCACCCTTTTCCCACGCCGCCCGGGCCGGTCCGAAATCGGGGTGAGCCCAACCCCGCGTTTCCACGGGCTTGCCGGGCTGTTTCGCGCCGGGTGATGGCTAAGTCCGTGATAAACCTATTTGCCAAGCCACGCTCCGGCGTCGCTTGAAGAAAGATGACGATGATGTCGCACCCGCTTCGTGCCGCCCTGTCCGTCCCGATGCTCGCGGTGGCCGCGCTGCTGACCGCCTGTACCGAAGCGAACACGGAAGTGAAACCCGAACCTGGGCCCAAACTCAGCGTGTTCATCGGCCCCGCCGATCTGCGAGCGCTCGAAGCGTCCCACACCGTGGGCGAAGACCTGATCATCGTCGACGCCCGCGTCGCCAACGACTACGCCGTCGCACACATCCCCGGCGCGATCAACCTCCAACCCACCGACCTCCGCACGCCCAAAGCCAAGCCCGGCGAGGGCTTCAGCCAGTACCTCTTCCGCACCCACGACGATTACATCGACGGGGACCTCGACGTCGAGCGCTACACCGCGATCCTCGGCGGGGCCGGCATTGACCCCACCGACACCGTCGTGGTCTACGGCAACTACGCGGGCAAGGCGGACGGGTCGGTGCCCGCGATGGTCCTCGACCTCCTCGGGCACCAAGGCGACGTGTTCTTCCTCGAAGGCGAAGGGCTGAAGCGTTGGCAGGCGGCCGGCCTCGAAGTGGCCACCGAGCCCACCGTCCTCGCGGCGACCGACTACCAGGCCCAGCCGCGGCCCGAATTGATTTGGAACCTCGACGACGTGCAAGCCCACCTCGGCCAAGACGCCGTGGTTTTCTACGACACCCGCAGCCTCCCGGAATTCACCGGCGACAACCCCCGCAGCAACGCCCGCGGCGGGCACATCCCCGGGGCCGTGCAGATCGATTACCAGGACCTGCTCGACGCGGACAAGGCCAGCCACGCCGCCGACGCGATCGCCCAGGCCCACGCCGACGCCGGCGTCACGCCCGACAAGACGATCGTGCTCTACTGCCAGACCAGCACCCGCGTGTCGCTGGCTTACCTCGCGCTCCGCGAGCTGGGCTACGAAAACCTCGCCGTGTACGACGCGTCGATGCACGAATACCTCAATCACCCCGACACGCAGGTCGCCACGGGGGAATAAACGCTCCATTCCAAACCCACCTAAAGCCCGGAGATGGCCATCTCCGGGCTTTACGCGCGCACCCACTCTCCCAAACACCAAACCGCCGCTCCTTGCGCGACGTGCTCTCGGATGTACCGAGTCGTGTTGAGTTGATGCCCGCGATCGCGGATCGGCTCGCACTTCGGACGGCCCGCCCACACCGGCTCACCGGCCGCCTTCAACCCACGCGCACGCAACACGTGTGAGGCATGTTTGCGGGCCAACACCAGATAGTGGCGCGGGGCCGGATCGCGGCCGTCGCGGAGGATCGTGTGCTTGCGGGTCGCGGCGTCCTCGGCCCGCAAGGCCGGAAACCGGGCCAATACGTGGAAATGATTCGACGCCACCGCCAGGCTCACGACCTGTACCTCGTCCCGTGCGAAGCGTTCGACCATGGCTTCGGCAACCGCCCGACGCTGATCATTCCCTAACACGATCGGCGGATGCTTCAGGCGTTCACGCGACCGCTCCAGCATCGGCCGATAGATGTCCGGAGGTGGCCGGCGATAATCCCCGTCTACGTGTTCGCGGTACCGAAACGTACGGAAGCCGCGCGGGTCGCCGCGCAACCACGTTCCGTAGGTCGATCCCACGCAGTGGTACCAATGGTTCCAAGCGCGAGGATTGCGACCGCCGAGCGACATGCACGGAATCCTAAAGCCCGGAGACGGCCGTCTCCGGGCTTTATGATGCGGCCATGAAACCCCTGCTCGCTCAACTGCTCGACGGCCAACCGCTCGACCGCGATCAGGCCGTCGACGCCTTCGAGCAGATCATGTCCGGCTCCGCGTCGGCGCCGCAGACCGCCGCGCTGCTGGCGCTCATCCAGCGACGCGGCGCGACCACCGACGAACTCGTCGGCGCCGCCACCGTCATGCGCGACAAGGCCACGAAGGTCGCCGTGCCCGCGGGCCTCACGGCCATGGACATCGTCGGCACCGGCGGCGACCACGCCGGCACCTTCAACATCTCCACCGCCACCGCGCTGGTCACCGCCGCCGCAGGTCGGCCCCAAAACCTCGTCGTCGCCAAGCACGGCAACCGCGCCGTCACCTCCAAGTCCGGCAGCAGCCAGGTCCTCGAAGCCCTGGGCGTCACGCTGACCGCGGACGCCGACACGCTCACGAAATGTCTCGACCAAGCCGGCATCTGCTTCTGCTTCGCCCCGCACCATCACCCGGCCATGAAACACGCCGGGCCCGTCCGCGCGGAGTTGGGCTTCCGCACGATCTTCAACCTCGTCGGCCCGCTGACCAATCCCGCCGGCGTCCGTCGGATCCTCATGGGCGTCTGGGCCACCGCGCTCTGCGAACCGCTCGCCGAGGTCCTCGCCCGGCTCGGCACCGACCGCGCCATGGTCGTCAACGGCCAAATCCCCGCCAAGGAAGACGGCCACATCGACGGCTTCGATGAGCTGTCCACCTGCGGACCGACCCGCGTCGCCCACGTCGACGGCGAAACCGTCACGCTCGACGAACTCGACCCCACCACGCTCGGCCTGCCCTACGCCCACCCGTCCACGCTGCGCGTCGAATCCCCCGACGAATCGGCCACGCTGATCCGCGCGGTCTTCGCCGGCGACGAGACCGGCCCACCCCGCGACATCGTCCTGCTCAACGCCGCCGCCGCCCTGCTCGTCGGCGGCCGCGCCGCCGACCTGCCCGAAGGCTTGGCCCAGGCCGCCGAAGCGCTCGACTCCGGCGCCGCGCAAACCACCCTCGACACGCTCGCCAAGCTCACGGCGTGATCGAATGATCCTGCTCCTCGACCATTCGACCCCCCACGGCCAAGTCGCCCTCGCCGACGCCGACGCCGACCGCCTCGTGGACACCTTCCCGATCCCGCCGCGTAAGCGGCACAACGTCGACCTCATGGTCGCCGTCGCCGAACTCTGCGGGAAGCACGACGTCCGGCCCGCCGACCTCGCCGCCGTCTCTCTCACCCTCGGACCCGGCTCGTTCACCGGCCTCCGCGTCGCCGTCGCCACCGCCAAAATGCTCGCCCTCGCCTCGCCGCAACCCGACTTCCAGGTCGTCGGCGTCCCCAACCTCGACCTGCTCCACCGCCAGCACCCCGGAGCGCTCATCGCTCTCAACATCAAACGCGGCACCGCCTGGTCCGTCGGCCCCGACGAACTCGACCTGCCCCCCGCTTTCCGCCCGCTCGACGAAATCCAAAACCTCGCCGCCCAACACGACCTCCCGATCGTCGCCGAAAAACTCGACGGCGCGATCCCACCCCAACCCGACCTCCAAACCCTGCTGGACCTCGTCCACGCCGAAGCGCCGGGCCCATCGACCCTTCACCGCGACCCACTCACCCTCGCCCCCGCCTACCTCCGCGAGCCCGAAGCCGTCACGCTGTGGAACGAGAGAGAAGATCAGGAAAATCCCGCCAAGCCGTGACCCGGCCCAAGCCCCGCCGATTGCTCGTACTATTTTCCGGATTTTCCGCGTTTTCCCGATTTCCCATGCCCCCCCGCCTCGTCATCGTCGGCCGACCCAACGTCGGCAAGTCGTCCCTGCTCAACGTCCTCGCCGGGCGGAAGGTGTCCATCGTCGACCCCACCGCCGGCGTCACCCGTGACCGCGTCGCTACCGACATCGAACTCCCGCCCGACCCGAAAGCCGGCCGGGACGGCGAGCCCGTCCCCGCGGTGCTGATCGACACCGGCGGCGTCGGCATCGTCGACCGCCAAGACCTGTCCACGGACATCGAACAACAGGTCGCCGAAGGGTTGGCCGAGGCCGACGTCGTGATCTTCATGGTCGATGCGCAGCAGGGCGTCACGCCGCTGGATCAAAAAGTCGCCAACCTCTTGCGCAGCAGCGGCGCGAAGTCGAAACCGATCGTCTTCATCGCCAACAAGGTCGACGGCAGCGGCTTCGAGGCCGACGCGTGGGAGACCATGCAGCTCGGCTTCGGCGAGCCCGTGATGTTCTCCGCCGTCACCCGCCACAACCTCCACGATCTGTTTGAGCGGCTGCACCGAGCGATCGCCGACGCGCCTCAGCGCGATCGGGGCGGGCACGACGTCGAGGCCACCGACGGCGAATTGAAAATCGCCTTGGTCGGCAAGCGCAACGCGGGCAAATCCACGCTGCTCAACGCGCTCGCCGGTCAGCAGCGCGTCATCGTCTCCGAAAAAGAAGGCACGACCCGCGACTCGATCGACGTCCGCATCGCCTGGCCGGACCGGTCGGCGCCCGGCGGCACGACCAGCTTCCTCGCCATCGACACGGCCGGCGTCCGCCGCACCCGCAGCCTCGACGGCGACATCGAGTTCTACAGCCAGCACCGCTCGCTCCGTAGCGTCCGCCGGGCCGACGTGTGCCTGCTGCTCATCGATTCGACCGTCCCGATTTCCCAAACGGATCACCTGCTCACCCAGGAGATCCAGAAGCACTTCAAGCCCGTCGTCATCGTCGTCAACAAGTGGGACCTGGCCAAAGGCAAGATGGAGCAGGAGCAGTACGTCGAGTATCTCGAGGATGCGCTCAAAGGCCTGACCTTCGCGCCGGTCGTGTTCATCAGCGCGAAAGAAGGCGACGGCCTGAAGGAAGCCGTAGCCCTGGCCTACAACCTCCACGAGCAGGCCGGACACCGCATGGGCACGGGCGAGCTCAACCGCTTCTTCGAGCGGGTCTACGCCGAACGCGGGCCGGGCACGAACAAGCACGGCAAGCAGCCGCGCCTGTTCTACGCCACCCAGCCGACCACGCACCCGCCGACGCTCGCCCTGTTCGTCAACGACGAAGAACTCTTCGACCACAACTACCAGCGGTACCTGATGAACCGCATCCGCGACGAACTGCCCTTCTCCGAAGTGCCGATCAAGTTGCTAATCCGCGGCAAGCCCAAGATGACCGCCGAGGAACGCAAGGCCGCGAAGCTCGACGACTGAAACACCATCGAGCCACGGAACCCACGGAAGAACACGGAAAGATCATGGCTGACCACGTGAATCCCTCGGGCCTCGATTCATTTTCCCATCGGCTTTTCGCTTCCGTGCTTTGCGGTGTCATGGTGTGGCTGACCGCCCAGGCCGCGGCCGACCCCGGGTTCGTGTGGTGGGAAGCCGAGAACCCTTTGGCTACCAACGTGCCCGAGCGTTCCCCCTTCGCACCGGGCACCGGCGGCGACTTCTCCGTGCTCTCGGGCGGCGACTGGATCAGCGGCGTCCACACGCCCGGCACCGACCCGTTCGCCGCCGGCTACCGCATCGACGTCCCCGCGGCCGGGACCTACACGCTCTGGGCCCGCAAGTTCTGGAAGCACGGCCCGTTCCGTTTCCGCTTCGGCAAGCAAGACTGGCAAGACGTCGATCGCGAGGCCACGCTCCTCGACGCCGCCAGCATCCGCAAGCACTTGGGCGCCAACTGGGTCGCCGCCGGCTCGGTCACGCTCGACGCCGGCGAAACCGTCTTCGCCTGGAAGATGACCGACCTGAAGCCCGGCAAGGACGAGGCGCTCGGCCTCGACGCGTTCCTGCTCGTGCGCGACGACGGGCCCCAAGGCGGCTTCGTCCCCGCCGGCAGCAGACAGCCCGGCACCCGCGACACCCGCCACGACGCCGGCGCGTTCGCCTGGGACCCGCCCGCCAACCCGCTGCCCGAAGACCCCGACGACATCGGCTTCGACCTGCGCTGGCTCAACGAGGCCTACGCCGGCGTCAACGGCCGCATCACCACCGACCGCACCGGCCGGTCTTTCGTCCTGCCCGGCGGCGAGCCCGTCCGCTTCTGGGGCGTCAACGTCAAGCCGGATCTAGGCAACGCGCCCGACCAGGTCCTCCGGCACTGGGCGCGCAAGCTCGCCAAGTTCGGCGTCAACCTCGTCCGCGTCCACGGCCCGCTTTGGTCCCAGCAGCAGGGCCGGTGGCACATCGACCGCCGCAAGCTCGAAAACCTCCACCGCATCGTCGCCGCCTGCAAGAAGCAAGGCATCTACGTCAAGGTCAGCTGGTACTTCCCCGTCTGGGTCGACGCGACGCACGCCGGCCTACCGGGCTACGAAAACACCGAGCAGAAGCAACCCTTCGCCGCCGTGTTCTTCTCCGAAGGCGTGCAGGACTGGTACTTCCGCTCGCTCCGCGAACTCGTCACCGCCCGCAACCCGCACACCGGCCTGTCGCTCGCCGACGACCCCGCGGTCGCGCTGATCGAACTGGTCAACGAAGACTCCCTGTTCTTCTGGACCTTCCAGGAAGACAACCTGCCCGCGCCGATCTGGGCCGAGCTCGAAACGCAATACAAAAACTCCACGCACTACGTCGGCGGCGAACTCCGCGACATCTGGCACCTCACCCGCGACGGCCTCAAAAACGCCTCGAGCACCGAGAAAAAGCGGGCCCAAGCGCAGGCCGCCTTCCTCGCCGAAACGCAGCGCGGCTTCTACGAGCGCGGCGTCGCGCTGCTGCGTGAGCTGGAGTACGACGGCCTGGTCGTCTGCTCCAATTGGCACACCGCCGACCCCACCCTGCTCGACGCGCTCGAACGCTGGACCTACACCGCCGGCGACGTCACCGACCACCACGGCTACTTCGAGGGCGACCACTTCGGCACCGCCTCGGCCTGGGCGACCCGCAACGGCGATCGCTTCCGCAACCGCAGCGCGCTGGACCAGCCCAACGGTGCGCCGCTGCGCGTCAACCAGGCCGCCGGCCACCCCGCGATGATCTCCGAGATCGGCTGGCCCCACCCCAACGCGTATCAACCCGAAATGACGCTGTTTGGCGCGTTGGCCATGGGCGTGCAGGGCGTCGACGCCGTCACCTGGTTCCTCAACGACACGCCCACCCTCAACCAGCCGGACCTCACCCCCAAGTTCGCCCTCGACTCGCCGGCCGTGTTCGGCACGTTCCCCGCGGCCGCGCTGCTGTTCCGCGACCCGAACCTGATCACCGAACAAGAGCCCGTCCTCGTCGAGCCGCTCGCCTCCGCGGCGCTCAAGCGGCTGTCCGGCAGCCGCAGCGCCTCCGCGGCGGCGCTCGACGGCCTGCGCGCCGGTGACGTGCCGCGCGACCTCCGCCCGAACGCGGACGACGCCGGCTCCGCACCCCTCAAGATGCCTTGGCCCGCCGCCTTCCTCGGGCCCGTGCTCCGCGACTACGACAACCCCGACGCCCGCGTCGCCGAACGCGACGCGAACGCCCCGCTGAACGCCGAGACGGCCCAGTCCGCCTGGAAGCTCGACCAGGGCCGGCTCCTCACTTGGCACCAACGCCAAACCCGCCCCGCCGCGCTGGTCGTCGCCAAGGGAGACGCCGCGACCGATTCGGAATGGATCCGCGAGACCGACGCGCCGTTCGTCAGCTTCGCCGCCGTGCCGCTCGACGGCGTCCGGACACGCTACCTGCTCCAACTCGTGACCCAGGCCCGCCCGCGCGGCTTCGCCGCCGTCACCCGCGACGACGGCCAACACATCATGAACATCGGCACCCGACCCTGGCAGGTCCGCGCCAACCAAACCACCGTCCAACTCCCCTTCGCGTCCGACGCCAAACTCGAACTCACCGCGCTCGACGCCAACGGCAACCGCACCGATCGCACCGTCGAGCGCACGCCCGACGGCGGGGCGATCCGCTGGCCCGCCGAGACGCTCTACGTCCTGGTCGAACGCCGGTAGCGGATCTGACCGATATCCGCGGGGATGGATCACGCCGCCCCGACCACCGCATTGCCGGCCCAGAGCGTGACGCCGGGACGCGCTTCGCGGGTCGCCGGGCCGGTCATCCTGGCGGCGGGCGTCGCCGCGGTCGCGGTCGCCACGCTCGCCCTGCCCGCCGGCCACGGCCTCACGATGCCGCTGCTGGTCCTGGGCCTAGCCCTCCTGCTCGCCGGCGTCCTCTGGACCGGCTTCACGCTCTTCGACGCACCGGCACCGGCGTCCGCATCGAGGGCAACGCCAGCCCCGACCTTGGAGGACGACCTCGCGTCACCCCCCGAGTCGACGACCACCGAAGAGAACCCCGAGGACGAGCTTCCGGGCCTGCGTGACCTGTCCGTCCGCTGCCCCGCCTGCGACACCCGCAACGACGTCGGCGTCGAACACTGTGTCACCTGCCACGGCCCGCTGAGCACCACCCGCCCCTGCCCGACGTGCGAAACCGAAAACGAACACCAAGCCAAACGCTGCGACCACTGCGGCACCCGGCTGTTGCGCTGACCCGGATTGCAACTCAACCGCGCAGCGCCGCCGCCTGCTCGACCAGCCACGCCGCAAAGTCGGGCTTGGCCATCGCACCGGGCGCAAGCCGCCGCCCATCCGCCGTGAGCAGCATCGCCTCGATCTCCCCCGCGTCCATCGTCCGCAGCGGATTCGCCACGATCGCGTCGACGCCCTTGCGCCGCATCTTCTCGACGGCGCGGGCTTCGAGACGCTCCGGCTCCTCCAGCGCGAACGCCACGACCGCCTGATCGTCTCGCTTCCGCGCCGCACACCCCGCCACCAGGTCCGGCGTCGCCGCCAACGTCAAGACCATCTCGCCCTGACGCTTCGCCTTACCGGGCAGCGTTTGCGCGGCACGGAAATCCGCCACCGCCGCCGCCATCACCAAGACGTCGCACGCCGCGAAGCGGTCGCTCAGCAGCGCCTCCAGTGCGGCCGCCGTGTCGAACCGCGCGACCGTCACCGCCGCGTCCACCAAGCCCGCCACCGCCGAATCCACCGGCCCCAGCAGCAGCGTCACGTCGTGGGCCGCCCCGGCGGACGCCGCCGCGTTCGCCAGCGACACCCCCATCGCGCCGCTGCTGCGGTTGCTCAGAAACCGGACCGCGTCCAGCGGCTCCCGCGTCGGTCCCGCCGTGATCAGAAAACGCATACCGCTCCTTTACCGCGAAAGCCGCGATCAAGCCGAAACCACAACCCCGCTCGGCGGCGTCAACGCCTCCTGTCCCAGCGTCACGATCGTCATCGCGTCTGGCCGATGCGCACCGACGAATTCGTTCAGCGACGCCAGCGTCACCGCGTCGACCTCCGCCGCCCGCTGCCCCAGCGTCTTCGCAAACCCGAACGTCGCGAAGTCCCCCGCCAACGCGCCCGACCGCGCCTCGGTCGATTCGCCTTGCATCACCAGCCGGCTCTTCATCCCGACGATCGCCCGGTCGAACTCCTCCTCTGTCACGCCCTCACTCAGACGCCGCAGCTCGCCCACCAACACGTCCAGCGTCTCCTGCGCCCGCGGCGTCGTGGTCCCCGCGTAGGCGTAGACGTCGCCCCGGTCCTTCTGCCCGACGTACCGGGCGTACACGCTGTACACCAGCCCGCGCTTCTCCCGCACCTCCGTGAACAGCCGGCCCGACATCCCGCCCGACAGGACCGCCACCGCCGCCTTCTGCAGCATCGCCCGCCCGTCCGTTTCCGGCATCGCGTCGTACCCGACCGCCACGTGCAGCTGCGTCGAATCGTCGTGCCCGTGCGTGTACACCCGCGGCAAGGCTTCGCCCACGTCCACCGGCGGCGCGTCGCCCGACCAGCCGTCCACGATCTCCCCGACCCGCCCGACCAGCTCGTCGAAATCCACCGCACCCGCCACCGACAGCACCGCCCCGCCCGGCTTGCACCGGGCGCTCCAAAAACCGCGGGCGTCGTCCGCCGTCATCGCCTCCAACCGTTCGCGCACGCCCAGCGGCGACCGGCCCAACGGCGTCGGCAAGTGCTTGCTTCGCAGCTCCAGCATCGCCCGTTGCTGGGGCTCGTCTTGCAACGCGTCGATCGCCTGCAACGCCAGGTCGCGGCACGGGCCGAACGCCGCGTCGTCCAGGTTCGGTCGCAGCACCGTATCCAACAGCAGCGGCAAGCCCGCGGCCAGGTTCTTCCCGAGCATCACGCCCGACGTCACGAAAAAACGCGTCTGCGCGTCGGTGCTCCGCTGCACCCCCAGCCGGTCCAGGGCATCGCTGTGCTCCCGTGCGCTCAAGCCGCCGGCGCCGCGCGTCACGAAATCCGCCATCAGCGGCGCGACGCCTTGTCGGTCTTCGGGCTGTTGCGCCACCCCCGCAGGCACCATCAGCGTGACCGCCGTCGACGACGCGGCCGCCATCGGTTCACACAACAGCGTCAGGCGATTAGAAAACGTGTGGGTCCGAATCGTCTCGTGGGCCGCAGCGGTATCAGGCATGGCCAGGAGTGTACCCCTGCCGACCGCTCGGCCGGCAGGTCAATCCGCCGTCGCCCGGCCGCACAACGCGGCCACGTCCTTCGCCGCCGCTTGCAGCCGATCCAGGTCTTCCTGCACGTTGGCGTCGGCGGTCTCGGCCAAGCGCTCAAGCGTCCGGCTGGCGTCCGTGATGTCCGGGAAGCCGTAACCGCCGCCCGCGCCCTTGAGCTGGTGCGCAAGGGTGCGCAACGCCCGGAAGTCCCGACTCATTAACGTCGCGTCGATCGCCTCGACCTTCTCGGGGAGTTCCGACACGAACAACTCAATCAATTCGCCGAATTCCGCGTCGCCGGCGTACACGCTGCGAAGCGGCAAAGATTCACTAGACATCGCGTCCGACTCCCAATCGCGGACCCCCACAGGTGCGGCCACACCGCACCGGCTTTCAAGCTATCGGTCAGCCGCGCGGATGCCTCTAGCGCGACTCAGTCCTCGGGATTCCGTGTAACCAGCGACGGACGCGGCGCGGCGGGCTCGGACTCGTCCGCCGTCGATTCGGCGGACGGAGCGGACGGATCGGTCGCAGACAGGACCGATGCCGGGGAAGGCGCGGCGTCCGCCGCCTCCCAATCAAACTCGAAGTCAAACTCCGCCGGGGCAAACATCGCGTCCACGCCGACCGCTTCGACCGCGTCCCGTCGTTCCCCGCCGTGCGCGAGCGCCGCACCGGGCGTCTTGCCCGGCGTGTACGCCAACGGACGACGCACCGGGTCGGTGTCCCGCGGCAACGAAGAAAGCGACGTGTCGTTGAGTCGGTTGTAACGCGCCAGGGTCAACGCGTCGCCCGCCTCCAAGGGCGTCCGCGCCCGGAACACGCCGTTGTTGGGGTTGTACCAAACCCCCGCCTGACCCGGCCGGACCAACACCGGGTCCGGCGGATGCTCCGAGAGATCGTCCACCGGCGCGATGTCCAGCCACGGACGAGTCCCGCCTTCCTGATCGGTCGCCGCGATCACGTTGCCCGGGGTCGCGCCGCCGAACCACTCGGGCAGCACCTCGACCGGGAACTTGGTCACCGGCCGCTGGTTCTGATCGAGCATCTGGCCCCAGCGCAACGCGCCGTGGAACGCCGTGCGTTCGTGCAGCAGCTCGAGGTTCGCGCGGACCTGCGCTTCCTGCTCGAGCGTCTGCTCGCCGCTGCGCTGCTGGGCAAAAAAGATGCCCACCACCGCGACCACGGCCAACGCCACCAAGCTGTCGATCAAGAGACGCATCGCCCGAACGGTCCGATACGTCCACCGAAAAAGCCAGCCGAATCTGTGCCGCCCGTCACGCCGCCAACCCCGCAGGCCGCACAACCCGAGCACACCGAAAAAAAGGAAGCCCACGGCCTACGGCCGTGGGTCCGGTTGACCGTGCGCCGCCGCGCTGCTTTAGCGCAGCTCTTTCGCGACCCCCTGCCGCAACCGCTCCCAGTCGAAGGCCGGCCCGGGGTCGGTCTTCGCGTCGGTCTCGTGAAAGTGCCCGATCAACCCCGTAAACGCCGCGAACTCTTCGTCGCTGAGCTCGTTGGGGTTCACCGAGCCGTCCGGCAGCCGCGGGTAGTCGTTTTCGATCTTCGGGAAGATCTTGCACAGCGCCGCGGTCAGCTTGATCAGCGCGTCGTACTGCGCGTCGGTCAGGTCATACTGCTTCAGCGTGCTGCCGTTGATCGTGCCGGTGATCGGCTCGGGTCGTGCGACGTAGTACTTGCCCGGGACGCGCTGCTTGCGGCGGATGTCGTCCTCGTTGGGGATCGTGACGTACGTGCCCGTTTCGTCCCGGGCGTACCAGACGTCGAACGGGTTGTCGCCGTCGAGCGGGTACGCGCCCATGTTCGTGATCTCGATGCCGATGGAGCGTGAGTTGGCGGTACCCGCGTGCCACGCGCGTTCCTGCAGGTCGAGCGATTGATAGATCGTGCCGTCGATGTCGAGCATGAAGTGCACCGACAGGAACCGCCGGTCGTGCAACACGTCGAAGCACACGCCGGACGTGCCGCACACGTCGTAGTGGATCACGAACTGGTCGACGACGTCCTGCAGCGTTTCGAGCGGCCAATTGAAGCGCACCGCGTTGATCTCTTCTTCCGTGAAGTCGGCGCGGCCGTTGTTGAAGCGGTCGATGCGCCAGCCGTAGCGTTGCGGGCCCGCGTAGCTCGGCAGGTCCGGGTCGTCTTTGAACGCGTCCCACGTTGCTTCGCTCCACGGCGCGTACTGCTTATCGACGCGGTACGCGTTGAGGCCGCCCAGGTCGAGCCAGGTCACCACCGGGGTGCCGATGCGGTAGAACTGCCCGCCCACCACAATCGCGTCGTCGGGCCGCTCATTCAACGTGCCCGGCTTCACCGCACACCCCAACAACATCAACGCCAAACCCATCACCGCCGTCATCCGGGCAACCTGTCGCATCGTCGCGTCTCCAAAAAAGGGTCGTCGTATTAAACCGTTTGAGCATCAAGCCGGCCGCGGCACGGGTCACGCTTCGTAATCCCCCATCACTCGTCGCAGCGTCGCCGTGCTATCCGTCAACCCGCCCGGTCGGCTGCGCCGAAGCCACGCCGCCTCGTACGCCGGCAGCCAGTCGCGCGCGTCTTCGAGCAGGTCCGCCTTCACCACGCCCGGCAACCCGCGCGTATGCGGCACGCCCGCGGCCAACCGCGCCCGCAGGTTCTTCGAGCTGTGCGTCAGCATCCGCGCGGCGATGCGCAGCTCCTCCAGCAACAGCTCCGCGTCGCCCCGCTTCGGATCGGCCAGGGCCAACCCCACGACCGCCCGTTCGATCCGCGCTTCCGCCGCGTCCAACATGCCCCCCGTGATGGGCCCGGTCGGTCCCCACGGCAGCCGCAGATGCCCGTCCACCAGCTCGGCTTCGTCGCGGATCAGCGCCCAGCCCAACGCGTTGTCCCGGTTGCACCGCAAGTCGTCCCGCACTCGGCCGAGTTCCATCACCGCTTCGCCCAGGCGCCCCGCGGCGTCGCAGAACACCAAGCGGTCCAGCGTCGCCGCCACGTCCAGGCCGCGGTTGGTGTCCCCGCACCACGCCGCCGCGGCACCCGCCACGACGCCGGGAAGGTTCACCGCCCAGGGCTGCCAATGCCCGAAGTCGCCCCACCACGTGTTGAGCACGCCCGCCGCTCCGTGCTCCCGCCCCGCCGCCGCGGCCTTGAACGCGTTGCCCACCGCCACGTCGCTGCGCCCGCCGATCCCCACGAAGCTCGCCGTGCTCGGGCAAACCACGTACGGCAAACCGGCGTCCGCGAAGGCCCGGCCTTCTTCTCCAAACGGGTGATCCAGTTCGTACCCCCAGTTCAACGCCGTCGCCCCCGGAAGCTCCGCCCGGACTTCGGGGAGCAGCTCCGGGTAGTGCAACACGATGTCGCCCCAGAACTGCATGGCCCTGCCGTGCTTCTCGCACAACGCGTGCATCTTCTTGACGAAATCGAGGTAGACCCGTCCTTTGCCGACTTCGTCGCATCGGGCCTTGCTCTTGCCCTTGCCCAGATCGAACGTCTCGTCGCAGCCGACGTTGATGACCCCGGAAGAAAAGCACGGCAGCAACTGCCCCAACAGGTCGTCCACCAGCGCGAGCGAACCCGGGTCCAACGGGTTGAGCGTCTTGGCCTCGGGCGTGAAGAAAGGCTCGGGCAGGTCGTCACGCACGAAACCGTCCGGGCACTCCGCCAACGCGCGGTACGGCTCGTGCTTGAGCCAACGCTCCATGTGCCCGAAGCAGTTCTGGTTCGGCACCAGTTCGATGAAGCGCTGCCTGCAGTACGCGTCGAGTTCACGCATCTCGTCCGGCGTCAGCGGCGAGGCGTCCTTCCACACCGTCTCGTGCCCCGCGTAGGCGAACGTGTGCTCCGTGTAGAGCTGGAGCTGATTGAGCTTGAGCGACGCGAGCGTATCGATCAAACGAAACAACGTCGCCATCGTCGGCACCCGGTCCCGCGACACGTCCAACATCAAACCGCGCGTCAAAAAGTCCGGCCAATCCGCGATCGCCACGCACGCGACCGCGCCCCGGTCGTCCACCTGCCGCCGTAGCTGCGCCAACGTCTGCCGCGCATAAAAAGCCCCGGCCGCGTCGTGCGCCTCGATCCGCACCGAGTCCGGCGTCAGCGTCAACGTGTATCCCTGCGCCTGCGGCATCGCCGCCGGGTCGACCGACACCTCCGCCGACAGCATCGCCAGCGGGCAGCGCCCTCCGGCCTGCTCAACCCGCCGCGGGACCGGACACAAGATCAACCGGACACCCCCGATCCAAAAACCTCCGGCCAGAGCGACCCGAGGTGTTCCGCCGCCGCACGCACGTCCGCCACCCGGGACGCCCCCGCCTCGCGTTCGATCACCCACGCGCCGCCGTAGCCCGCGTCGCGCAGCGTCGTGAGAAACGCCGGCCAATCCACCGCCCCCGTGCCCACCACTTCCTCGCTGCCCCAGACCTCGGCCTGCCCGGAAGGCAACGCGTCCTTCACGTGCACCTGCCGCACCCGCGGCTTCAGCATCCGCAGCGCCCCGACCGGGTCGCCCTTGCCGTACAGCAGCATGTTCGCCGGATCGAAATTCACGCCCACCCCGTCCGCCACCGAAACCCCCATCGCCCCGTCCAGCGCCTCCAAAAACCCCAGCAGGTCTTCCGCCGTCTCTTGGCCCGTCTCCAGAAGCAGGTCCACCCCGCGCTCGAAACACGCCGTTGCCACCGCCGCCAACCGTTCACGCACCTTCCCGAACGCCGCGTCAGCCGGGTCGTGCGGGATGAACCCCGCGTGAAAGGTCAACGTCTTCACGCCGTGTTGCTTCGCGAGTTCCGCGACGCCTTCGCACATCACGCGGTTCCGCTCCCACGTCGCGTCCGGCACCACCCCGCCCGTCGCCCGGATGCTGGCCAGACTCGAATAGTCCTCGCCGTACGGGCCGATCATCCCCGACACGATCTCGACGCCCGCGTCCCGCAACATCGCCAACACGCCGCCCCACGTCGCCGGCTCGTCGAACACCGGCGTCATCGAAAGCTGCACCCGCGACAAACCCGTCGCCTGGACCCGTTCCACGAGCGTCGCCGGGTCCTCCGCCAACAACGACCACGAGCACACCCCCAACCGCGACGCCAACGAATCCGGGATTTCCAACGCGCTCATGCACCAACCTCGCCTTCCAAAACCAACCCGGCGTGGCCGCCGACGCGGGGCCGCCCGCCACCGACGCCTACGAGCACGCAGCCTTCCCGTGGTCCCTCGTGCTCGTTGTCGCGGGCAACATGCTCGCCAGCGCGGCCACGTTTCGCGCAGA
>JBCDDH010000048.1:0-26865 GCA_039180415.1 Planctomycetota bacterium
ACGTGGCCCAGAAGCTGCGGACCAGCGTGCCGGAGCTGTCGCATTACCTGGCCGGCAAGAACCCGCTCTGCGGCTTCCTTCTCTATCGGTTCGCGGAGTACGAGACGATCGAACTGAGCCCGGCGGGCTGGAAAGCCAAGCAGTTCCCCGGGCAGCGCTTGGCGTATTGCAAAGAGATCTGGGACGTGGCCCCCGTGGCGTGGCTGATCGATCCGAGCTGGTGTCCGAGCGTCTTGGCGAGTAGCCCCAGGCACGTGGACGCGCCGGACGGATCGCCGTGCTGGAGCTTGGACGACGGCCGACATTTGATCCGGGAGTGCACCGACATCCACCGCGACCCGATTTTCGGCGACCTGTTCAAGAAGTTGGCGGGGGCGTGACGTCCCGAGCGACGATCTGTCGGATGGCGCCGAGGTGGTACGCCAGGTGAGCGACGCTGGTGATCGCGCCGGGGAGCGTGACGTCGTCTAAATCACGGGGTTCGCGGACGGCTTGCCTCCAGGCGGCGGCTTCCCGTTCGAAGTCTTGGACGACGCTTTGCCACTGCGCCGGATCGACCGCTTGGCTCCCCCAACTCGAGGCCCAGTCGGCGGTGGCGAACGGGTTTTCCTCGCCTTGCGCCCAGCGGTTGAACACGCCGAACGTGAACGTGAGGTGCTGGACGTGCCCGGCGAGGGTGTGGCCGCCGGGGAAGGGCGGGCGTGACGCGTGCTCGGCGTCGATCGCTTGCAGGGTGGGGATCAGCCCGGCGTTGGGGTCGTCGAGGATGAAGAACTCGCCGTCTTGGGGCCCGTGGGTCAGGATGCCCAGGAGCTGGTGCAGCGCTTCGGGGAGCAGGGTGCGGAGTTCGCTCATGCCGCGCATTGTCGCCGATTTCGGCTGGGGCGGGGGCTGAACGCGGTTTGTGGAAAATGCTCGTTGGTGCGGCGGGCGGAGGTTGGTATGGTGCGGCTTGACATTCCCACAGGTGCCCGAAGCCGCGCGGAGACATGCGTGGGCCGAGGGTGAAAAGGGAAGCGCAGTGGGGCCGACGCCAAGCGTGCCAGCTTGTGGGTCGGCCGATTCTGCCGCGGACGCGCCGCCGTGACGAACGGGTGCTTGGTCCATCAGCCACTGTCGATCGTGCAACGCGACGACGGGAAGGCGGGCCGGGCGGAGTTCGAAGCCGGAAGACCTGCCTGAGGTGAAGCCAGCCGATGTTTTGGTTCGCGCCGTCGTATAGGACGCGAGCCGGAGCCCTCGGCAGCGGTCCGCGACGGTTTCGCGGGCTTGGCGGACCCGAGCTGGGATGGCTGACGGGTCCTCGCGAATCAGGACGCCGGGCAGGTTGTGCGGGTCGGCCGCTTCCCCCAAGGCCGGCGTCGCGCCGCTTGTGCGTCTCGCGAGATCACCCGGACCCGACCGTTGGGCACTTCCGCCCGCGGCGGTGCGTGTTCGGTTCGGGGGCGTTCCGCGCGACTCGGAGCGTGTTTCAAAGGAGAAGCGATGACGCATCGCAGGATTGATCGGGCCGTGGCGGCTGCCGCGGCGGGCGTGTTTTCTTCCGGCGCGTGGGCCGGGATTTATTCGGGACCCACGGACACGGCCAACGCCATCGACGGGGCGATCCCCGCGGGCAGCGACGTGTTCGTGGAGTGGGCCAACGGCATCGACGCGTCGCGGACGGCTTTCGCGCCGCGGGGCAGTTCGTCGATCGACGAGACCGGCGGGTTCAACTCGTTGGGCGACCTGGACGCGACGGAGATCGGCGACGGTGTTGCGCCGGGTTTTTTGACGGTGACGTTTCCGACCGGCGTCGCCAACGGTCCGGGCGCGGACTTCGCGGTGTTCGAAAACGCGTTCGTGTTTCCGTCCGATCCGTTTCTGAACGCGGAATTGGCCTACGTCGAAGTCAGCAGCAACGGCAGCGATTTCGCGCGGTTCCCGTCGATCTCCACCAACACGACGTTTGAAGGCGACTTCGGCCAAGGCTTCGGCGGATTCGACACGACCAACATTTTTAATCTGGCGGGCAAGCACGCCGCGGGGTTCGGCACCCCGTTCGATCTGGACGACGTGGCGGACGACCCGTTGGTGCTCGGCGGCGCGGTGGATTTGACGGATATCCAGTTCGTGAAGCTCGTAGATATCCCTGGAAACGGTGCGTTTCTCGATAGCCAAGGCAACGGCATCCTCGACGCCTGGCTGACGACGGGCACCGGCGGCTTCGACTTCCGATTGGGCGACGGCGATTCGTCCGGGCCGGGCGTGGGCGTGATCAACGCGGTGCCCGAGCCGGGCGTGGGGCTGCTCGCGTTGGCGGGCGGGGCGTTGGCGTTGCGTCGCCGGCGGAGTCCGCGGGGCCGGCGGCGTTCGGGCGTCGCGTTGACGGCGGTGGTCGGCGGGTGTGTCGCGGCGTCGGCCTCGGCGTCCGACCCGTTCACGCTGGACTTCGAGGCGCAGGACAACCTCAACGCCGACTACGGCACGAACACCGGCTTTACCGACACGGGCGTGACGTTCAACGGCGGGTTCTTCTCGGGTTGGGTCGCGGCCAACGGCACCGACACGACCACGCCGGGCTTCCTGAATCAGTACTCCGCGTTTCCGGGTAGCGGCGCGGACGGGAGCGAGGTCTTCGCGCTGGCGTTTGGCGGAAGCTCGGTGATCGACCTGCCCGCAGGCGTCACGCCCGTTTCGACCCAATGGACCGCCACGACCTACACGGCGCTGTCGATCTTGCAGGGCGACCAGTTCGCCAAAGCGTTCGGCGGTGAAACTGGCGACGACCCGGACCTGTTCACCGTGACGCTCACCGGCTACGACCAGCCCGGCGGGGAAGCGGGCGGCGGCGCGGTGACCGGCACACCCGTCACGTTGACGCTGGCCGATTACACGTTTGCGGACAATTCGTTGGATTTCGTGGTCGATACGTGGCAAACCACCGACCTCACACCGCTGGGCGACGCCCGATCGATCGGGCTGAGCTTCTTCAGCACGGATGTGGGCGGCGGTTTCATCAACACGCCGACTTATTTGGCGATCGACAATCTCACGCTGGTTCCCGAGCCGGGCTTGGCCGCCCTCGGACTCGCGGGGTTGGGCTTGGGCCTGCGTCGCCGCCGCGCTTGATTCATGGTTTCCCCGTCCGCGTGACCGCGCGGACGGGGCTTTGAGAGGCCGATCGCATGCCCGGAGCCGCCCGCTCATCTCGCGCTGCTTTCACGCTCATCGAGCTGTTGGTGGTGATTTCGATCATCGCGCTGTTGATCGGCATCCTGCTGCCGGCCTTGGGCGCGGCGCGATCGACGGCCAAGTCGGCGGTGTGCGGCTCAAACGTCCGGCAGCTCGCGCTGGCCAATACCGCTTACGCGGTCGACCACAACGCTCGGTGGGTGCCGGGGGCCGCCGACTTCCTGGCCAACCTCGACCGCTGGCACGGCCGGCGTGCGAATACGGCGCAGGCGTTCGTGCCGGAAGACGGCCCGCTTTGGTCTTACTTCGAAGTCGAGGCCGTGAAAAGTTGTCCGGAGTTCGTCGCCAGCGAAGACTTCGAGCCCGGGTTCGAAGCCGGCAACGGCGGGTACGGCTACAACCGCAGCTTCGTGGGGACGGACACGCTGGACGCCGTGGAGGCGTTGTCGAGCCGGCTGGGCGCGGCGCTGGACGATTTCGCGGACGCGCCGGGGACGGTGATGTTCGCTGACGCGGCGTTCGCCCAGCCGGGGCCGCTGCGGCTGATTGAGTATTCGTTCGCCGAGCCTCCGGTGTTCCCTTCGGGGACGCCGGCCGATCCGTCCATTCACTTCCGGCATCGCGGCGCGGCGCGGGTCGTTTGGTTGGACGGGCACGTGACCGCCGAGACTTCGAGCTTCACCCGCGGCAACGTGTACGGCGTGTCGGCCGACGACCACGAGCGGCTCGCGCTAGGTTGGTTTGGTGCCGCGGACGGGTCCCTGTTTGACCGGAATTAGCTCATGAAGATCGACCGCTGCATCTGTACCGAACAGACTTTCGGGGCGCTGATCGTGGACGCCCACGTGAACGGATGGTCGCTGCGGCAGCTGCTCGACGAGTCGCGGGCGGGGTCTTGCTGCACGATGTGCCGGCCGTACGTCTGCCGGGCGTTCCGGACGGGGCAGACGCAGTTCGAAGAGCTGCTGGACCACGACGACGAGCCCGAGCCGACCGACGCGGACACCAAGGTGGTGCGTCGTTTGCCCGGGCTCGAAACGAGGTAAGCCTGGACGTCACGCCGCGCGTCGGCATCCCATCAGCAGCGGGATCACCAGCAACGCGGCGGCGGGCTCGGGCACGGCCAGACCTCCGAAGGACGGAGCGGCGGTCGCCCCCCAATGGTTCAGCACCGCGTTGAGCTCGCCTTGATCCACCGAGCCGGACAAGCCGCCGCCGATCCAGCCATCCGGGGGCAAGCCGTCGGTGAAGTTCACGCCCCAGTTGTTCAGGACGAGGTTCAGGTCGCCTTGGTTCACGGACCCGCTGCCGTCGAAGTCGCCGGCCAAACCGCCCAACGCGGCCGCGAAGAACGCGTCGTCCTGCAGCGCGGTGATGCCGGTGTTGAGCCGGATGACATCGGCGAGCGTGAGCGTGTCGAGATCGATGACCGACGTGACGAGCGGGTCGAGCAGGTCGTCGTCGCCGGTAAAGAAGAGCCGGTCCCCGTCGCGGAGCCGTTCGAATTGGCCGGCGATGATCGCCGCGGTCAGTTCGCCGACGCTCGCGCCGGCCAGGTGGTCTTCGGCGAGCATCACGACGAACGGGTCGGCGTCGTTGGGGTTGTTGCCGTACAAAGCGCGGAGTTCGTCGGCGAGTTCGGTATCCGAGGTGACGTCGGCCCAGCGGCGTACCGGGGTCAGCCCGTACGCCAACCGCAGCGCGTTCACGTCGGCGAGGCCGTGGTCCCGTGCGCGTTCCAAGTCGAGCGCCATCAGGTCCATCCCGCCGGCCCCGGGCGGGCCGAACAGGAAATTCCGCAGCGCATCGTGCATCGCCAAGTCGTTTTCCTGAGCGGTTTGGGTCGCCAGCCCCTTGAGCACGAGGTCCACCTTGTCCGGGTCGTCACCCAGGATCGTCGGATCGAAGAACGCCTCGGCCAGCGAGAGCGCTCCGACCTGCTGGTTGGTGTCGTCGACGAGTTTGATGTCGCCGGACTGCATCGAGTGGCCGAACCGGAACGCGGCGACGGCGAACGAAGAGGTGATGCGCGGATCGATCGCCGACGAGTAGGCGAAGTCTTCCGCGGCGGGCGCGGCATCGCCGAGGATCGCGGGCAGGTACTCGCGGTACGTGATGGCCTGGATTTCTGCGCCCACGATCTTGCGTGCGGTCTGGTAGAGGGTCTCGTCGTCGAGGGTGGGGTCGGCTTCGGCAAGGGCTTCGGCGAGCCGGTTGTGTTCGCGGACGAACAGCGCGTGCGTGGCCGTCAGCCCGACCTGCTCGTTGGCCCGCGCGTCGCCGGCGAGATACAGGCCCCCGCCGATCCCGAACGGGTCGTCGTTGTCCAAGCCGGCGTCGTTGTAGCCGGGGAGCAGCCCGCCGGCGGAGGTGACGAGCTTCCCCCCCTCGAAGGTCCGCAGCGCCGCGGCGCGGGTGTCGTCGGAGCCGTAGACCATCGAGGCGTCGAGGAAGGAGGTGATCGTGTTGGTCAGGACGCGCGGGACGGTCTGCGGTCCTTGCGGGGTGAGACGGACGGTGCCGTCGCCGGTGCCGCTTTGGTACTGCGAGCGGTTGAAAGGGATCGCGTTGGGGCCGAGCGGGTCGGACGCGTCGTTGACGGCGATGCGGTAATCGCCGACGGTGCCGTCGAGGTGGGTGTTGAACGCTGCGTCGGTCGGGGTGAGGTCAAGGTCATGGGTGATAAATTGCCCCCACTGGACGGACCAGTCGGAGAGGCCGCGGGCGTTGAACACGTCGCTGGCCTGGACGGAAAGCGCATTGCTGACATCGCGTGCGTTGAGGTGGTCCGCGTCGGTGATCACGTCGCCCAGGTCGTCGGGGTACGCGGCGGGGTAACCGAGGCGGATGATGTCGTCTCCCGCGGCTCCGAGGGTGGTGTTGGTGAGATGGTTGCCCGAGCCGTCGATGCTGCGGAACTCGGCGGCACCGGGGGGGGCGCCGGTCAGCAAGACGCAGGCGATACCTATGCGATGAAACGACCCGTGGAGCATGGGATTTCCTTCCTCGTGCGTGGTGGAGGCGAAGGCAAGCGGTCGGCCGGGGATGGGCGGACCGCGGGTGTCGCCGGACTGGGGGCGATGGCGGAGCAACGCCCCAAGCCGGCGGTTATTACATGCCCGCGCAAAAAACCTGTTCGGATCGGTGTGCTCCCCCGCCGCGGCTGCATCTCGGCCATCGGTTTAACCTTGACGCCGGGGCCGCGGGCGGTGAGCATGCGGGTCCGCCGGGGCGGCGGTCTCCTCATCCCCAGCTTGGAGTTTCTCGTGGCTAATCCCAATTCTGATTCGCTCATTGCGCACGACCCCCTCGAACACCACGCGACGCTGGCCGACACGCCGCTGGCCAAGTACTTCAAGGCCGCGGTCAAGCTGCAGTCGTCCGACCTGATCATGCGCGGCGGGCAGGTGCCCAAGCTCCGACTCCGCGGCGCGCTCAAGGGCCTCGATACCCGCCCGCCGACGGAAGACGAGTTCAACCAGTGGATCCACGACGGGCTGAGCAAGGAGCAGATCGAGCAGTATCAGGTCAAGGGCTCGCTGGACATCGGCGTGGACTTCGAGGTGGACGGCGAGAGCCACCGCTTCCGCGTCAACATCTTCATGACCCGCGGCCGATCGGCGATCGCGGCGCGGCGCGTGTCCAACGAGATCCTCAACTTCTCGCAGCTGTACCTGCCCGACGCGATGGGCGAGATCACCAAATACAAGCAGGGCCTGGTCCTGCTCTGCGGCGTCACGGGCTCGGGCAAGTCGACGACGATCGCGGCGATGCTCGACGAGATCAATCAGCGCGACAGCGTGCACATCCTCACCATCGAAGACCCGATCGAGTACCTCTTCGAAGACAAGAAGAGCATGATCAACCAGCGCGAGATCGGGTTGGACTGCCCGGACTTCCCCACCGCGCTGCGGGCGATGGTGCGCGAGAACCCCGATGTCGTGCTGGTCGGCGAGATGCGTGACCGCGAGACGTTCGAGGCCGCGCTGCAGGCCGCCGAGACCGGTCACCTCGTGTTCGGGACGATCCACGCCAGTTCGGCGACTCAGGCGTTCAGCCGCATCTACGACCTGTTCCCCGCCGAGGAGCGCGAGGCGATCCGCACGCTGCTGGCCTACCAGATGCAGGCGTTCGTGTACCAGAAGCTCTTGCCGACGATCCGGGAAGACATGGCCCGCGTGCCCGCCGTGGAGATCCTGCTCCAGAGCCCGCCGACCCGGAAGTACATCATCGAAGGCCGGGAGGACGAGCTCGAGAAAGTGATCAAGGACGGCCGGGACATGGGCATGCAGAGCTTCGTCGATTCGCTGGTGGATCTGGTGGAGAAGGAATACATCCACCCCCGCGTCGCCCAGGCCAACGCGCCCAGCCCCGAAGAGATCAAGATGCGGCTGCGCGGCATCAGCGTGTGACGCCCAAGCCCCGATGGGCGCCGCCGCTTGCCGGGGACCGGGCGGGCGTTTCGGTGTTCTGGCCGCGGCCGTGGGGTTGGGGTAGTCTGTCGCTCCCGTTGACCCGCCCCACGCGTGCCGTGATTCGGCATTCGGCATTTACACCTCGGCAATGCTCGCAACTCTCTCCCAGGCCGACGCCGCGTTCCTGCTCTCCGTGGTCAAGCCCCCGATCTTCGCGGCCGTCGTCGGCGGTTGGGCGTGGGCCGTCAGCCAACTCGACAAAGACGCGGGGTTCTTCTATCTCAAACGCGGCCTGTTCGGGGTGGCCCACCTCGCGACGGGCCTGCTCGGCATGGCGCTCATGCTGTTCACCCCGATCTTCTGGGTGGGTCTGCCGCTGGGGCTGGTTGTGATGCTCGCATCCATCGGCGGGTACGTGGTGTACCGCAACAAGCAGGTCCCGCCCGGCCAGGAGTGGACGCTCGATCTGGATTCGTTCAAGCAGAACATGGCCGAGCGGCAGCAGAAGTCCGCCCAGGCCTCGGCCGCGTTCCGCATCCGGCAGAGCAACGGCGAGGAGCTGCCGGTCCCGCCCAACAACGACCCGATGCAGCCGATCCACCGGACGCTCGAAGACCTGCTCGCGTTCGCGCTGCCGCGGGGTGCCGAGTCGGTGGAACTCGTGGTCGAGCCGGAAAAATCGTCCATGTCGGTGCGGATCGACGGCGTGAAATATGCCCGGGAAGCGCCCGAGCCCAAGGCCGCCGTGCAGCTGATCGACTATGTCAAGCGGGCCGCGGGCCAGGACGTCGAGGACCGCCGGCGCCTTCAGTCCGGCCGGATCTCCACCGTCGACGAAGAAGGCGGCGCGACCGATCTGGAAGTCGTGACCGCCGGCTCGACGCGGGGCCTGAAGATGCAGCTGCTGATCGACCCGGACCGCGCGACCGAGATCCCGCTGTCGATGCTCGGTTTGCTGCCCAAGCAGCAGGAATTCTTCGAGTCGCTATTGCTGGAGAACCAACGGGTCGTCCTGTTCGCGGCGGGCAAGCACTCGGGCGTGCCCACGACCATGTACTCCGCAATGCAGATGGTGGACCCGTACACCAACAGCGTGGTCGCCATCGAGGAGCACGACACGGTTGAGCTCGAAGGCGTCGACCGCCACGTGATCCCGAAGAACACGCCCGCGGCCGAGTTCAACCAGAAGCTGGGGGTGATCGTCCGCAGCGACCCCAACATCCTGATGATGGACCGCATCGCCGACGCGGACACGATCAAGACGATCGCCGACGTCGGGGCCGAGATGCGGTTCATGGTGCCGATCCCCGCGGACGACGCGACCAAGGCGATGAAGATGTACGTCAAGGCGTCGGGCGACGCGAAGACCGCCGCCAACTCGCTAGCCACCGTGATCGCTCAGCGGCTCGTGCGGCGGCTGTGCACCACCTGCCGCGTGCCGTACCGTCCGGACCCTTCGGCGATCAAGAAGCTCAACATCCCGCCCGACAAGGTCAGCACGCTTTACAAATCGTCGGGCAAGGTGCTGGTCAAGGACCGCGAGCGGGAGTGCCCGGACTGCCACGGCATGGGCTACCGCGGCCGGGTGGGCGTGTTCGAAGTCATGCCGCTGGACGACACGGCCCGCGCGTTCATCGCCAAGGGCGACTCCGACCAGCTGCGCAGCCACCTCCGCAAACAGGGCATGGTCTACCTGCAGGAGTCCGCGCTCGCGAAGGTCGCGGAGGGGCTGACGGACATCAAAGAAGTGCAGCGCGTGCTCGCTGCGAAAGAAGGCTGAAACCCCATGATCTTGAATCTGCTGGTGATCGCTTTCGTCGTCGGCATGGCCGTGCTTTGGGCGACCTACGGCCTGTTCTCGGCGCTGATCCATCTGGCGATGGCCGTCGTCGCCGGCGCGATCGCGTTCGCGGTCTGGGAGCCGCTGACCGTCAAACTGTTGCTGCCTTACATCCCGCATTACGCGTGGGCCGTGGGGCTGGTGCTGCCGTTTGCCGTGGTGTTGTTGTTGCTGCGGGTCGGCGTGGACAAGCTCGTGACCGGCAACATGAAGTTCCCCGGGTTCGTGGACCAGATCGTCGGCGGCGTGGTGGGCGCGGTGTCGGGCGTGATCTCGGCGGGCGTATTGGTGATCGGGATTTCGTTCCTCCCGCTGCCGCTGGGCTTCCTCGGTTTTCAGCCTTACGAGGTGAAGGCCAACGGCACGATCGGCCCGTACGAGGGCACGGATCACGCCGGATCGCTGTGGGTCCCCGCCGACAAGGTGGTCGCCGGGCTGTTCAACGAGCTGTCGCAACGCGGCTTCTCGTCGGCCCGGCCGCTGGCCGAGGTTCAGCCCGACGTGTTGACGACGGCGGGCGCTTACCGGCTCGGCCGCTTCTACGACGAGCACGCCACGCTGGCCGCCCAGCCGGGCACGTTGGAAGTTGCGTGGACCGTCACGCACGACGGCGAATTGCCCGAGGGTATGAACGGCGACGTGGCCCAGTGGGTGACCCAAGACGCCGCGACCCGTGGCGGCGATCGCCTCGTCGTGGTCAACACGATCTGGACGAACGAGCCCGCGGGCAACGCCACGTTCGACACGGACAACCTCCTGCGGGTTCCGCCGTATCAGGCACAACTGGTCACGGAAAACGACGGCGAGTTCGAACGCTTCTTGCCCGTGGCTTGGACCAAGCCGTCGGACCTCGTGGCCGGGCGTGAGTTCTGGAAGGTCGAAACGAACCAGAGCATGGCCAGCTCGCTGTTGGCTCCGGCAGAAATCGCGTTCGTGTACGCCGTGCCGTCATCAGCCGACCCGGCGTTTATCGAGCTGCGCAACGTGCGGATGCCGCTCGATACCGACGCGGCGCCCGAGGGCGACCACCCGCTGGTCGCCGCGTTGGGCGTGCCCGCCGGCGAAGCGGTGGTCGAAGAGGCCGGCCCGATCACGAACCCCACGGGTGCCGAGGCGATCGGCGAAAAACAGGGCGGCTTCGCGAACCACCAGCCCGTGGGCCTGCAGCAGACCGCGGCGCTGCCCGCGCCGGTGTCGCCGAACGAAGCGACGGGGTTGGACGTCCAGGAAGGCTTCGTGGTCGGCGGCAAGGACCGCAGCCCGCGCGGCCGGCCTGGCGGCGCCTCGGCGCGGGAGCTGGGCATCCCGGGGTCGCTGCGGCCGATCCGCATCACGATCGAGCCGCTCTCCGCCGCCGGTCAAGTGCTCGGCGGCGGCAGCACCGAAGCTCAGGTCTGGCTCGAAGCCGCCAACGGAAACCGGTTCACCGCGATCGCTTACGCCTGGCAGACCGACCAGGAGCAGGAGATCTCGGTCCAGGCGGTGGAGAGTACGACCGACCTGCCGTTGAACTCGTACAAAGACGGCGACACGCTGTACCTGTACTTCCAGGTCCCGCCCAACGTGCCGCTGGCGAAATACCACGTCGGCGACCAGACGTATTTCGAGATCAACTGGACCGTCGACCCCGACGCCGGGCGTCCGCGCACCCGGCGGCGATAATCCGGCGATGGATTACGCCGACCGACGTGTGACGGTGATGGGGCTGGGTCGGTTCGGCGGCGGCGTGGGCGTGGTGAAGTTTCTCAGTTCGCGCGGCGCGGCCGTCACGGTCACGGATACATCGCTTCCGGAAGATTTGGCGGCGAGCGTCGAGGCGGTTCGAGACCTTCCCGGCGTGTCGCTGGCCCTGGGCGAACACCGCGAGCGGGATTTCCGAGACGCCGAGCTGGTCGTCGCGAACCCGGCCGTGAAGCCCACGAACGCATACCTGCGGGTCGCGCGAGACGCGGGCGTGCCCATCACGACGGAGATCGTGCTGCTGGTGCGTGAACTGCCGAACCGGTTGCGCACCATCGGGGTCACCGGCTCGGCGGGCAAGAGCACGACCACGGCGATGATCGGCCACATCCTGCGGAAGGCGTTCGGACAGGAAGGCGACACGCCCGATCCGTCCCGCCAAACGCCCGGTGTCTGGGTCGGCGGCAACCTCGGCGGGTCGTTGCTGCCAGCGGTGGATCAGATTCGGGACGACGATTGGGCCGTGCTGGAGTTGAGCAGCTTCATGCTGCACTACCTGCGAGAGGAGAAGTGGTCGCCGCATGTCGCTTGCTTGACCAACTTCTCGCCCAATCACCTCGATTGGCACGGTCGTGAAGAGGATTACTACGTCTCCAAATTCGGCCTGATTGAGCACCAAGTGAGCGGGGACTTCGTGGCGATTGGTGAAGATGCGGGCGTTTTCTTTCGGTCTGTTTGGGAGCCCGAATTCCAGTCTGGCGTAAGTGGTATCTATTGCTACGCAGAGTCTGTGTCACAGCCAACGCGTTTACCGGGAGCGCACAACCGTAAAAACCTGTCGCTTGCGATTGGCTCGGTTGCTTTTGTTCCGCAGATCGTTATGCGGTTCGGTGAAATCGACGCGCTGCATGATTCAGCGTTAAGTCTGATAGATGGGTTCTCGGGTTTGCCGCACCGTTTGGCTTACGTGGGGGAATGGTCGAGCGTGCCCGCTAAAGCGGGCTCGCCGGATAATGGCGAGGGTGCGGCGCGGTGTTTCAACGACTCGAAGTCCACGACGCCGGAGGCGGCGGTGTTGGCGATGGAGGCGTTTGAGCAGGGCGCGGTCCACGCGATCCTCGGCGGGTATGACAAGGGCAGCGATCTGGCCGAGATGTGTCGCGTCGCGGCCGCACATTGCGTCGGGGTGTACACGATCGGAACGACAGGAGACGCGATCGCGGACGCGGTCGAAGCCGCTGACGGGATTGCGACGCGGTGCGGAACGCTTGAAGACGCGATCTCTGCTATCCGTCAACGCGTGAGACCCGGCGAGGTCGTGTTGCTCTCGCCCGGCTGCGCGTCGTGGGATCAGTTTGCAAACTACGAGGAGCGGGGCGATCGGTTTGTTGCTCTCGTGCGTGACGGCCCGGTCGCTTAAGCGACCGGGCCGGGGGCTCACATCAGGCCCGTGTGGAGCTTCGCTTCGTCGGACATCATGTCGCGGTTCCACGGCGGGTCCCAGACGATGTTGACGTGGGCCTCGTCGATGTCGGGTACGGATTCGGCGGCGTGCTGGACTTCGCCCGGCAGGGTTTGCGCCTCCGGGCAGTTCGCGCTGGTGAGCGTCATGTTGATGACGCAGGACCTCGACTTCTCGCTGACGCGGATGGTGTAGATCAGGCCCAGGTCGTAGAGGTTGACGGGGATCTCGGGGTCGTAGACGAGCTTGATGGCGTCGATGATCTGACGCTTGATCGGGTCGGGCTCGTCGGTGGGCGAGGGCGGGGCGAGCTTGGACAATTTGGCCTCGGCGGAGTCGAAGATGCGCATGGTGTTCAGGCCTGTCGGGCTTGGGCGAGTTGGCGGATGCGTTGGATCATCGCGTGCAGTCCGTTGCGGCGGGTGGGGCTGAGGTGTTCGTCGAGGCCGAGTTCCCGGAAGAGCGCTTCGGCGTCGGCGGTGAGGGCTTCGGGCACGGGGCGGCCGTGGTACAGGGCGCGGAGCACGGCGATCAGGCCGTTGACAATGTGAGCGTCGGAAACGGCGAGCAGGTGGAGCCGGTCGTCGGCGGTTTGGAGGTCGAGCCACACGTTGGACTGGCAGCCGTGCACGCGGTGCGGTTCGTCTTTGAGTTGCTCGGGGAAGGGCGGGAGCTTTTTGCCCAGGTCGATCAGATAGGTAAAGCGGTCTTCCCAGCTGTCGAAGAACGCGAAGTTGTCGCGGATGTCATCGAGGGCTGGGGGCGTGAGGTTCGTGGCGGACATATCGGAGTTTAGGGGTACGGTGTGCGGATGGACGCGGAGGCGTGGTACCGGCTGGCGGCGGACGTGGTGCTGGTGGTGCACTTCGCGGTGGTGCTGTTCGTGATGCTGGGTTTGCTGGCGACGCTGGTGGGCGGCGTGCTGAAGTGGTCGTGGGTGCGGAACCGCTGGTTTCGCGGGGTGCACCTGCTGGCGATCGTGCAGATCGCGGGGCAGGCGTTGGGCGGGATCACGTGCCCGTTGACGGATTGGGAGATGCGGCTGCGGATCGCGGGCGGGCAGCGGTTTTACGCCGAGACGTTCGTGGCCCACTGGTTGGGGCGGCTGCTGTTTATCGAGGGGGTGGCTTCGTGGGTGTTCACCGTGGCGTACGTATCGTTTGCGGCGTTGGTGATCGGGGCGCTGTGGTTCGTGCCGGTGCGTTGGCGGCGGAGCGGCGTCGCCGTTTCGTAGCGGCGGGCGTTCGGGTTAGCCCACGCGCTCGGGCTTGGGGTTGCGGGACATCAGGCCGGCGATGGCGTCGAGGGGGTCGAGGTCCTCGAAGAGCACGGCGTGGACGGCGGCGGTGATGGGCATGTCGACGCGGTAGCGCTCGGCGAGTTGCGTAACGGCTTGGGTGGTGGGGACGCCTTCGACGACGCCGGGGATGTCTTGGAGGACTTGGTCGAGCTTCTGGCCGCGGCCGAGGCGTTCGCCGCAGGAGCGGTTTCGTCCGGTGGGGGAGAAGCAGGTGGTGGCCAGGTCGCCGACGCCGGTGAGGCCGAAGAAGGTGTCGGGCTTGGCGCCCATGGCGGTGCCCAGGCGGGTGATTTCGGCGAGCCCGCGGGAGAGCAGGGCGGACTTGGCGTTGTTACCGGCCTGGAGGCCGTCGAGGATGCCCGCGGCGAGGGCGATAACGTTTTTCAACGCCCCGGCGAGCTCGACGCCCAGCAGGTCGGCGTTGGTGTAGACGCGGAACCAGTTGGTGGTGAACGTGGACTGGAGCCGGTGGGCGAAATCGGCGTCGTCGGAGGCGGCGGCAACGGTGGCGGGCAGGCAGCGGGCGAGTTCGTCGGCGATGCTCGGGCCGGAGAGGGAGGCGAATGGGCGGGGCGCGCGGTCGGGCGAGTCCGTGGCGCCGTGTTTGGTGAGCACGTCGGCGATGATCTGGGTCGGCCGGAGCATGGTGTCGCGTTCGATGCCCTTGGAGACCGAGGCGATGGGCACGCCGGGCGGGCAGTGGGGCGCGAGGCGTTCCCAGACGGCGCGGGTGTGCTGGGTGGGGATCGAAGCGAGGACGACGTCCGCGGGCCGGTCGGGCGAGCCGAAGGCGTGGGCGTCCTCACTGGTGAGTTGGATGGGGTCCGGCAGGCGGTGGTTCGGGACGTACCGGCTGACGCGGGTTTGGATGGTGTCGGCGACGTTGTGGGCGTGGGGGCCCCACATCGTCACGGCTCGGCCGCGGGACTCGAGCAGCAGGGCCAGGACGGTGGCCATGGCGCCGTCGCCGATGATGGCGACGTGGCGGAGCGGGTTGGCGGGCGGCGGAGTCGGCGGCATGGCCGAAAGTGTATGGAAGAGGCGTCCGTGTCCGGTAACCTGAATTCGGGCGGATCGGCGGCGGCGTGCAAAGCTGGGTAAGCTCGGCGACCGATGGACAGCCGTGACGGGGGTGGCTGGATGGTGCCGGTCGTGCCGATAGGGACATCGGTGAATGGCCTTCCGGCGGGCTGCGGGGCGTTCGGTTGGCCCGGACGGCATCCGTGAGGTACGTATGGAGGCCCGCCGATCCGAGGATCGTGCGAGCCCCGCGCACGAGTGTTTTGGACGAGGTTTGTTTATATTGATCCGCTCGGCAATGGCCGAAGCGTGAACGCCCCGCGACACGAGCGATCTTGACCCCAAAGATCTGGGATTCTGACATGAAGCGCATCGCAACGATCCAGCTCTCGAACCGCCGCAAGGCTTCCAACTTCCGACGTGGCCTGACGTTGGCGATGGCCGGCACGGTCGCCGCCGCCGGCCTCCTGGTCGGCACGGGCTGTGAGACCGACTCGTTCCTGGACCCCTCGGTCGTCGGCCGTTGGGAGCCGACGCCGGTGAGCATGCCCATCCTCACCGACGTCGAAGTTTCCGACTTCACCGGCGAAACGGTGCTGCCCGTCACGCCCGTTCGGCCCGAAGACCTCGAGCCGGACGTGCAGGAATACGTCATCGGCCCCGGCGACATCCTCACCTTCACCGTGTTCGAGCTGATCGTCCCCGGCCAGGAAGCCATCTATCAACGCATCGTCGATGAGACCGGTTCGGTACGCCTGCCCGTGATCGGGGCCATTACGGCGGCCGGCCTCTCGCCCTCGCAACTCGAAGACGAGATCCGCAACACGCTGGAACGCAAGGGCATCCTGCGGGAAGCCACGGTCAGCGTCCTGCTGAATCAGTCCGGGCAGAACGTCTATCACATCATCGGCACGCCCGGCACCGGCAACACCCGGTTCGGCACGTACGGCATCCCCCAGCCCAATTTCCGCCTGCTCCAGGCGATCGCGCTGGCCGGCGGTGTCGCGGACCAGACCCGCACCGTGCTCATCTTCCGCCAGACCCCGCTGACCCCCGGCGTGGCCGGCTCGCTCACCGGCGAAAACTCCGGCCAGGACCAGGACGTCACCGCCCCGGCGACCGACGACCCCGAAGCCCTGCTCGATTCGCTGCTGGAAGGCGGCGAAGTGCCCGCGGACGACGCCGACGTGCCTTCGGCCGAAGACCGGCCCGCGCCGCCCTCGGGCATCGAAGCCGGCCTGGACTCGGCTCCCGGCGGCTCGGCGCAGTGGGTCTACGTCGACGGCCAGTGGGTGCCCGCCGGCGGCAACGTCGAGGCCCCGATCGGTTCCCTGGTGCCCGGCAACGAATTGCAGAGCGAAGACATCGAAGACGAGCTGGCCAGCGTGATCACGCAGCGCATCATCGAGGTGCCTTACGAACGGCTGCTTAACGGCGACATGCGCTACAACATCGTGGTCCGCCCCGGCGACGTGATCCGCATCCCGTCGCAGAACGCAGGCTTCATCTACCTGATGGGCCAGATCGCCCGCCCCGGCACCTACACCGTGCCCGGCGAGCGTCGGCTGACCATCAAGCAGGCGGTCGCGTCGGCCGGCGGTCTCAACGGCCTGGCCAACCCGCAGAAGGTGGACCTGGTCCGTCGGATCGGTGCGGACACGGAAGTGACCGTCCGGCTGGACGTGAAGGCCATTTTCGACGCCACCGAGCCGGATTTGTATCTACAGCCGGAAGACCTGCTCAACGTGGGCAGTTCCTTCTACGCGGTGCCGCTGGCGGTCATCCGCAACGGCTTCCGGGTGTCGTACGGCTTCGGCTTCGTCGCCGACCGCAACTTCGGCAACGACATCTTCGGGGCCCCGCCCAGCGACGAATAATCGGCCGTCCTCGCCTTTGTCAGGCCGCATGATTTCAGCCCGCCGTCGATATCCGACGGCGGGCTTTTTGATCCGCGGCGTCACGGGCCACCGGCATTATTTGGGCCGGCCCGTCGAACCGGGTTTCCGCGGTCGGCGTAAGATGGAGCCCCGTTTCCACGTACGGGCCTTGGGAAGCGGACGGTGGGGCAGTATTCACGGATTTGAGGTCCGAATCGGGGGAACCCGTCTCAAGCTCGCCGCGATCCGCGACGACGAAGCGTTACAAGCCACGATGAGCCAGAGCCCGTCCCTTAACCCCCTCGCCGGTTCGCCGGCCGCCGCGAAGCCCGCCCCGCGGGCCGATCGCGTGGCGGACCCGCGCGACCCCGCGCAGTCCCGGGTCGTGTGGGTCCTCATGGGCGTGACCGCGCTGCTGTTTGTCGGGCTGTTCTGGGAAGTGATCGTCCGCGGAGCCCGCGCGGCGGTGGACCCGGACTGGGCCCACATCGCGGCGGCCCCGGTGGTCGCGATCGCCTACATCGCCGGCAACCGCACGCGGATTTCGGAGCTTCCCGCGAAGCTATTCTGGCCGGGCCTGGCGGTCGTGTTCCTCGGGCTGTTCAGCTACCTGTGGTGGGTGTTCCCGGGTCGCAACGACATGTTCCGCGGGTACTCGCTGATCCTGACCCTGTTCGGGATGGTGCTCTTCGCGTTCGGTCCGGCCCGGATGAAGGTGCTGTGGTTCCCGGTGGCTTACCTCGTATTCGCGGTCAAGATCCCCGACAGCATCTGGGAACAGGTGGCGTTCCAGCTGACGCTGGTCGCGGCGGCGGGCTCGGAGGTCACGCTGAACGTCGCGAGCAAGCTGCTGGATTTCTACATCACCAAGGACGGCCAATCGTTCACGATGATGTGGACCAACGGCGAAGGCCGGCTGGTGCAGGAGAGCTTCAACATCGCCAATGCCTGTTCGGGTTTGCGGGCGTTGATGACGTTCATCGCGTTGGGCGTGGCGATGGCGTTTTTGTGGGACCGCACCTGGTGGCAGCGGTTGATCCTGATGGCCTCGGCGATCCCGGTGGCGCTGGCGGTCAACATCGCGCGCGTCACGTCGTTGGGCCTGCTGAACCTGTGGGACCCCGAGCTCGCCAAGGGCCAGTCGCATATCGCGGTCGGCATGCTGTGGTTGATCCCGGGCCTGGTCCTGTTTCTGGGGATCGGCAAGCTGCTGGACATGATGTTGATCGAGCCGGACGAGGCCGAGGTCGCCGCGGCGGAGAAGGCCAAGGCAGGGCCATCGGCCTACGCCGCGGACGCGGCTTCGCCGGTCGGCGACGAGACGCCCGAGGGCCCGGCCAAGCGGGCGCTCGAGTTGCTGCCCGTGCTGGTCGGTGGCGCGGTCCTGGCGCTGCTGATCGGCGGGGTATACATCTTCACGCTCAACGGCGTGTCGGCCAATCCGATGGTCGCGGCGCTCAACTCGGTCGCGTCGTACGTCGTGGCGGCTTTGGCCTTGGTGGGGGCCGTCGTGCTGGCGCTGGTGATGCGGAAGAAGGTCGTCACGATCGTGGCCGGGCTTACGCTGCTCGTGGGCGTGTTGGCGACGACGGCGGTGGGCTTCCAGTCGGCCGTCCGGGCGACCGAAGTGGCGCTCATCAAGCAAGCGGTCGAGATGCGGCACGGCTTCCTGATGCTGCCCCGGCAACTCGGCCAAACCGCCGACGGCACCGGCCCGCGGTGGGAGTTCATCCACGACGACCCGCCGCTGGAGAAATACATCGAAGAAGAGCTCGGTACCGAGCACTACATCACCCGGTTCTATCGCGACGCCACGATGGAAGACGACGCGTCCGGCTCGATCGCGCGGGTTCACCTGGCCTACTACACCGGCATGATCGACACCGTGCCGCACGTGCCCGATCGCTGCTGGGTGGCCGGCGGCATCGCGTCCGTCGGGGCCGAGACGTACGAGTCGACGCTGGACCTGGCCGGCGCGGGGCCCGACGATCAGACCGACGGTCTGCGGGTGCCCACGCAATTGCGAGACCCGGTGGACGGCAAGACGTTTGCGCGGATGCCCGGGCAGGCCGTCCCGCTGCGGACCTTCGCGGGCGTGCACCCCAACAGCGGCAAAACGATGCGGGCGACGTATTTCTTCGTCGCCAACGGCGGGTTCTACGCCTCGGCCAACGACGTCCGGCTGCTGGGCTTCGATCCGCGCGACAAGTACAGCTACTACTGCAAGGTCGAGATCACGTTCCCGGGTCTTGGGGACCCCGAGGAGGTCAAGGCCCGCGTCGCGGCTCTATTGTCGGACCTGATGCCCGAGGTGATGGCGGTGGTGCCCGACTGGGCAGACGTTCGGGCGGGGCGGTGGCCGGCGTCGGCGGAAGACTTCGCCGCGGTCTCGTCGTCGGCCGCGCCATGAATTTTCGGTACGGAAACGAACCGGCCGCGTCGGCGGCCGGTAGAACGTGTCGCCTCGGTCGACACGGATTTGGACATTCGGTGGGGCTTGCGTGGCCCCACCCGATCGAGAGAAGCTCCCGCCCGGGAAACCCCGCATCCCGGGTCGGGCCGTGAAAGGATTGATTCAGGACCATGGCCGCTCGCGTCAACACCCGTTTTGTCCTGCTGATCTCGGCCGTGTTGGTCGGATTGGTGGGTTTTGCCGCCGCCGCGTATTTCGTATTCCTCCAGGAAGACCCGGTCGAGCTGATCGCTCGTGGCGACGCCTATTACGCGCAGGCCCAGCAGCAGGCCCGACAGGTTTACGAAATCGAGGACCTCCAGGCTCGCGAGGAGGCCTTCGCGCGTTCCGGCGAGTCCTACATGCTGGCCGCCGAAATGTACGGCAAGGCGTTCGAAGCCACCCGCACCAATGTCGATGTGCTCGTGAAGTACGTCGACACGCTGGAAAAGGTCCACGTCGACACCACGCTCGACGCGCAGCGGGTTTTGTTGGAGCGCGAGCAGAAGCTGCTGCTGGCGACACAGATCAGCGATCGGCACGATCTGCTCGAACGGTACTTCGCCCAGATCTTCGAGCGGCTGATTTGGACCGGCACGCCGACGGCACAGGTCTCCATCCTCAACCGCCTCATCTCGGCGGTGGACAGCGAGCTCCAGACCGACCCCGACAACCCCGTGGCCTTGAAGTACCGCGGCATCGCCCGCACGCTCCGGCTCAACCCGCTCAGCGACCTCAACGAGTACAAGGACGCCAAGGACGACCTGGACCAGGCCGTCGCGGAGCTGCCCGACGACCCGATGATCCCGATGTTTACGGCCAAGTGGCACATCGCCGAAGCGATGCGGCTGCGTCAGCCCAACGAAGGCCGCCGGGAGAACGCCCCGGCGCGTCCGATTTCCGAGCCGGTGCTGGAGCAGGTCAACCAGGCCTTGGAGATCACCCGCGCCGGAATGGAGCGTTTCGGGGCCGACAGCATCGAAGTGCGGTTTCGTCACATCGAAAACCTGCTCGCGTTCCCGGTTTACCGCGAACCCGAAGAAGGCCAGGAGCAGCGCAACATCGATTTGATCGCGGAGGTCCGCGGGGTGGTCGAATCGATCCGGGAAGAACTGCTCGAAGACCCTTCGGACCTGGACGCCGTGTTGCGCCTAGGGGACATCATGACCCGGCTCGACCGGGAGGTGATCCGGTTCGAAGATCGCCGGGGCCAAACCACCACCGGCATCGAGCGGACCGAGGAGCTGCTGCGCGTCGCGGCGAAGTCTGAGCCGCGGAACGTGATCTATCGCGTGCAGCTGGCCGACCTGCTCAAGCTGCAGATGGACCTCCGCGAAGCGTTGGGGGTATACCGCGAAGCCGACGCGATCGCGGCGGTCGGCCCGGCGGAGATGATCCTGCGCGAGCGTCATTCCAAGCTGAAAGCTCGCCTGGAGATCGCCAACATCGAACTCATCTTGGCGGAGAACGAGCAATACCCCGAGGTCCGCGAGGCCAAGCTAGCCGACGCGGACAAGGCCATCGAAGACCTCGATCAGATCCCCGAAGCCAAGGCCGATGTCCTCCTGCTGCGGGGCAAGGTCGCGATGCTGCGTGACCAGGGCACCGTGGCGATGCAGAACATCGACGCCGCGGCCGATCTGTTCGAGCAGCAAGGCCGTTTCGAAATCGAGACGATGCTGCTCTCCGCCCGGGCCCGCCAGAAAGAGCGGCAGTGGGGCGCCGCCGCGGAGCGGCTCGAGCGGGTCCTCGCGTTGCCGCGGATCGCCGCCAGCCCCGAGAGCGAGAGCCGCCTGCGTACGCAGCTGGCCGAGATCTATATCAATTCCGACCGCCGCGCCGAAGCCCGTCGGGAGATCGACCGACTCGAAGAGATCGGCCTCAATCCCCAGACCACCCGCTTGTTGGACGCCGGCCTCCTGCTCCGCGAGGGCGAGGTCGAGGGCGCCATCGCCGCTTACACCGAGCTGGACATGATGGGCCAGCCGCAGATCGTGCGCAACATCGCCCGGGCGATGCGTCGCCACGGCCAAAAGCAGCAGGCCCGGGAGCTGCTCGAGGAAGCGTTGGCGAACGAGCCGACCGCGTTGCCGCTGATCGCCGAATTGGTGGCCAATCTCGAGGGCGACGCCGAAGAACGGCAAGCGATCATCGGCGGCGTGCTCGACGCGGCCGAAGCGGCCGGGGCTCCGGCGGCGTCCATCGCCGCGATCCGCGCGGGCGTGACCCCGCTGAACGAGGAAGCCGTGGACCGCGACGCCATCGTCGAAGACCTCGTGCGCAACGTCGGCAGCGAGTTGGAGGCCGAGCTCCGTCGCTCCGCCCTCTGGCAGCGGATGGGCGACGAAGCGCAGGCCCGCGCCGCGTTCCGGCGGGCCGAAGCGATCGACCCCAACCACCCGCAGGTCATCGTCACCGCCATCCAATACGCCTCGCAGGACGGCGATCAAAGCAAGCTCGAAAACCTCGCCGAGCGGGCCTCCCGGGAGAACGTCGACCTGGCCAACGGCGACTTTGTCCGCGGCCAAATCGCCGCGTTGCAGAACGACCTCAACACCGCCATTTCGCTCTACACCGCCGGCCTCGAGAAACGTCCGGTCTACGACGAGGGCTGGAAAGCGCTGGGGGACCTGTACGTCCGACGCAACAACATCGATGACGCGGCGGACGCCTACCAGACCGCCGTGAACCAGAAGCCCGACAACGTGTCGGCGTTGGTCGCCCTGGCGGACGTCAATCGGCAGCGTCGGCGGTACACCGCCGCCGTCGAGGCCATGCGGCAAGCCATCCGCCACGCCCCCGACAACACCGCGGTGGTCCAGCGTTACCTGCAGATCGAATCCGAATTCGGGGACCGCGGCGAGGCCCTGAAGGTCCAGCGGGAGATCGCCGAACGCTCGCCCGACAACCGGCGGGCGCAGCTGGGCGTGGCCGTGATCCTCGGCGACATGGGGCGAGCGGACGAAGCGATGGCGGAACTGGACCGGATCGAAGCCCGGTTCGGCGCGGACGGCGTGCTGACTCAGGCCCGAGCATCCATCGCCTATCGCGAAGGCAACCCCGATCAGGGCCGGCAGGTCTACGAGGATTATCTCGCGGCGCAGGGCGACGCGGTCCGTGCGTCGGACTTGTTGACCTACGCCCGGTACCTCGTGTTGATCGAGCAGTCCGAAGCGGCGATTGAAGTCTACGAACGGGCGGCGGCGCAAGAAAACGACCCCGACGGCGCGGTGCGGCGGGAGCTGGCCGACCGCTTGTTCACGATGTCGCGCTTCCAGGAAGCCGCGGACGTCTACGCCGACTTGGTGGACGGCGGCGAGATCGAAGAGGAAGACCGATCGCGTCTGGTGCGTCGCTACGTCGAAACGCTGCTGCGGGTGGGCGACATCGCGCGGGCCGAGCAGCTGATCGACGCCGAGCCTCGGGACGCCCAGGCCTTGGTGTTGCGTTCGATTATCAAGCGTCAACAGAACGACGCGCAAGCCGCGGAAAGCCTTCTGGACGAGGCGTTGCGGCTGGACCCCCGGTACTCCCTGGCGTATTTGCAGCGGGGGCTGGTGCGATTCGCGAACGACGCGCAGGGCGCACTCGACGACGCGAATCAGGCGTTGGAAATCGATCCGGAACTCGTCGGGGCGCAGCAGCTGCGTGCCCGCCTGCTCATGGGGTTGGGCGACGTCGAAGAAGCGATCCGTAGCTTCAATACCGTGCTCGCCCGCAACCCCCGAGACTCGGTCTCGCGGGCGGCGTTGGCGGAGCTGTACCTCCGTGTGAACGACCTCCAGACCGGCCGACTCGTGATCTCCGAGGGCGAGCGGCTCGATCCGACCAATCCGATGTGGAAGCAGCTCGAAGCACGCTTCGCGCTGGCCAGCCGCGACCCCGAGCAGGTGATCGTCAGCCTCGAACAGGCCGTTGCTTCGCAGCCCAGCCCCGGCGGGCTGCAGGCCCTGGCCGAGGCGTACCTCAACGCCGATCGCCCCGAGGACGCGGACACGCTGCTCGCGGATCATCCCACGTTCGTCAACGCCAACGTCTTGCTGCAAGCCCGGCGGGGCCAGGCGTTGGTCGCCTCGGGCAACGCCGAGCCCGGCGTCCGCCTGCTGGGGTTAGCGATGGGGCGGTCGGCCAACATCGGGCAGCTGGCTTACGTGACCCGCGCCGCGTCGCAAGCCTTGGACATCGATCGCGCGTTCCAGTTGCTCGACGTGACGCTCAGCAGCGCGGACCGTCCGTTGGACGTGCTGATGGCCAAGTCGATGGTGAGCTTGGGGCGCCAAGACTTCGAGCGAGCCTTGACGTTCCTGCCCGAAGCCGAGCGCGTCGCCGAAGGTGGCGACGCCCGGATTCTGACCACGATCCTGCGTATGACCGCGATCAGCTACTACAGCAGCGGCCAATTCGACCAGGCCGAGGCCGCCTACCGCCGGCTGCTCGACGCCAACCCCGAAGACCTCGAAGCGCTCAATAACCTCGCGTTCCTGCTGGCCAAGGAGCAGGCTCGACCGGACGAGGCGCTGCCGCTGGCCGAAAAGGCGGTTGCGTTGACCCAGCCCCCCCAGGCCTCGGTGTTGGACACGCTCGGGATCGTGCAGTTCCTGAACGGGCAGATCGGCCCGGCCCAGGAAACCCTCGAAAACGCCCTGCTGCTCGACCGCAACCTGGCCCCGGTGCATCTGCACTTGGCACAGGTCTACCACGCGCAAGACCTGACCGCCAAAGCCATCCAATCCCTACAGGAAGCAATCCGGCTGGCCGAACTGAGTCAAGACCGCGACACCGAGGCGCAGGCCCGCGAATTTCTGGAACAATGGTGAACCGGTGAATCTGCGACGCCGCGCGATCCGCCCGCCGGTTTTCGACGTACCAACCCTGCCCGAACGCTTTTTTTCGACCGATTTCTCGACCGACGTCTCCCTGGAGGGATTCTCACCATGACCGCCAACCCGCTATCGACCATCCCGCCGATCGGCCCGACCACCGGCGTGACGCAGGCGCCCGCCCCAGGCAAGTTCAAGCCGGTCGACCCCGTCCGCTTGCTTCGCCAGCACCTGCCGCTGCTGGTCGTGACCGGCGTCGTCGGGCTGTTCCTCGGGGCCGGCGCTTGGTTCACCGCCCGTGAAATCGACCCGCACTACGGCTCGGAGGCCAAGCTGATGGCCCTGGGTCAGGTCAACACCGACGACTTCGGCTCGCTCAGCGGCATGCAGTCCTCGGAAATCGTCGAGATCGAAACCTTCATCCGCAACCAGATCGCGGTCATCACCTCCGACGACATCCTCCGCCAGGCGATCCAAAAGCCCAAGGTCCGCCGCACCAAATGGTTCCAGTCGTTTAACGACGACATCCGCTTGGCGGCCAAGGCGTTGCAGGAAGAACACCTCGGCGTCTCGCCGCAGCGCGACTCGACCCTGATCAATCTGCGGATGCGCATGAGCAATCCCGCCGACGCGCAGACCGTGCTCGACGCCCTGATCGAGGCGTATCTCGATGACCGTCAGCGCCGGCTCGAAGGCGAAACCTCGAACCTCAACGCGGGCCAGGTCCGCGAACGCGAGCGGTTCGCCGAAGAGCTCCGCCGCCTGCAGCTCGAACGCGACCGGTTCATCCTGGAAAACGACCTGGCGACCATCCGCATCGAAAACTCGGAAGCCAGCATCGCTTACGACACGCTCAACCGTCAGCGGGTCGCGATGGAGATGGAGCTCAACGCTGCCCGCGCTTCGATCGCCGGCCTGCTTAAAGCGAACGAAGAAGAACCTAATCGCCCCATGTCCGAGACCGAGGAGCAGCAGCTTCGCACGCTCGATTCGGTCGCCATCCGGGAAGAGCAAGTCCGCCAATACAACGAGTCGATCCGCACGATGAAGGCCATGGGCTACGGCGACGGCCACCGCATGATCCGTGAGATGAACGAGCGCATCGCGTCGACCGAGCAGGAGCTGGGGACGCTGATGCAGAACGAGCTCGGGAAGCTGCGTGCCGCTCAGGTTGCTAACGCCACGACCATGAGCGAGTCGATCCAGGCTCAGATCTCCGATTTGGCCGAGGCGGTGGAGGCCGTCCACAACAAGATGCGTGACATGACGCAGAAGCTCGCGACGTTCGACAACATCCAGACCGAGATCGAGAGCGTCCGCGAGCAGAAGCTGCTGGTGGACGAGACCCTCGCCGACCTGCGGCGTTTCACGATGCGTGACGACGCGACCCGCGTCACCCGGGCCGTGCCGCCGACCGAAGCCGAGCTGGTTTCGCCCATGTGGTACGTGTGGATCCCGGGCATCACGATGCTCTGCGTCGGCGGCGTCGCGGGCTTGCTGTTCCTGCGGGAGCTGACCGATCAGCGGGTCAAGAGCCCGGCCGACGTGAAGCTGCTGGCCGAGGCGACCCTGCTGGGCGTGCTGCCCGACGGCAATGAAGACCCTTCGGGCAACAAGGACGTCAACCGCACCGTGGAGAAGGACCCCACCGGTCTGATGGCCGAGTCGTACCGCCAGGTCCGCACGTCTGTGCTCTCGCGGATGGACCGCCGCGGCTACAAGACGCTCGTGCTCGTCGCCGCTCAGCCCGAGGCGGGCACCTCGTCCGTCGCCCAGAACCTCGCCGCGTCGCTGGCGCACAACGGCCGGCGCGTGCTGATCATCGACGCGAATTTCCGCCGCCCGTCGCAGCACGATCTGGCCGACGCGCCCAACGCCCGAGGCTTGGTTGACGTCCTCCGCGACCAAGCCGAAGTCGAAGACGTGATCCACACGCACCCGGAACTGTCGCTATCCGTGCTGACGTCCGGTCAGGCGGGCGAGGCCCCGCCGGAGCTGCTCGAAGGCGCGAACTTCCGCTCGCTGCTGGGGCGTCTGGAGTCGGAATACGACGTGGTGCTCATCGACGCCCCGCCGGCGCTGCTCACGTCCGACGCCCAATTGCTGGCCAAGCACGTCGACGCCATCGCCGTCGTCGTCCGGGCCGACAAGGACAAACGCGGCATGGTCGAACGCATGCTCGCCAAGCTGGACGGCCAGCGGGCGGACGTGTTGGGCGTCATCCTCAACGGCGTGCAGAGCGCGGCCGGCGGCTACTTCCGCAAGTCGTACGAAGACTTCTACAACTATCACCGCGTCTCCGACCGTGGCGGAAGCAACGGGTCTTCCGATCGCGGTGCCGCGGCCAAGGATCGCGCCAAGCCTCAGGCTGTGACCGCAGACGCCGACTCCGAAACTTTGTAATGTTTCGTCGATTCGCAATTTCAGCCCCCGCCGCGTGGAAGCGCCGCGGGGGCCTTTGAGTCGGGGGGAGCAATGGGCGTCGGCTTTGAGGCCGACGCGAGACCACGCAACCCCACGGCCCGGCCTCGGGCTCTGACCGAGATCCCTCTTGAGCGACGCGGCGATCATCACCGGCGGGGCCGGCTTCATCGGGTCGCACCTGGCGGAGCGCCTCTGCGCCGCGGGGCGACGCGTCGGTCGGCTGGCGCGGCCGGAGAAGTTCACGGGATGAAGAAGTTCACTAAGTCACTTCATGCCTTTTGTTGTAAAACAGTTTAGCATGAAGCAGTCATTGCTAGAAAATACAAAAGTATAAACAAATTTGAGGAAAGATGGGCTCCACTCATCAGTCAAAATTCGGCATTCAACGTTTAGGCTGTAAT
>JBCDDH010000049.1:0-26457 GCA_039180415.1 Planctomycetota bacterium
CCCGCGACCGCAACCTCTGGCACATCTCCCACGAAGGCGCCGAGATCGAACACCCCGATCAAGAGCCCAACTGGAAGAACTGCCTCGTGATGTCGGTCCCCGTCGAAAAAGCCCCCGCCAGGGCCGAAGAAGTCACCGTCGAGTTCAACAAGGGCAACCCCGTCGCGGTCAACGGCCAAAAGATGGCGGGCCACGACCTGATCGCCCATCTCAACGAGCTCGGCGGCAAACACGCCGTCGGCACCACCGTCCTCGTCGAGAACCGCCTCGTCGGCATGAAGTCCCGCGGCGTCTACGAGACCCCCGGCGGCACCATCCTCTACGAAGCCCATAAAGCCCTCGAACAACTCACCCTCGAACGCGACCTCTACCACGAGAAGCTCCGGTTGGCCACCCGCTACGCAGAGTTGACGTACAACGGGCAATGGTTCCACCCCTTGAGAGAAGCGTTACAAGCTTTCATGGACGAAGCGAGCCGGCCCGTGTCGGGCCGGGTCACCGTGAAGCTCTACAAAGGCAACGCCTTGGCCATCCGCGCCGACGCCCCCCAATCCCTTTACGACGAAAACCTCGCCAGCTTCGCCATGGACGGCTACGACATCACCGCCGCCCGCGGCTTCATCGACCTGTTTGGCCTGCCCATGCAAGTCCGCGGGTTGAAGCAAAAGCCCCGGCTGTAACCGCCAACAGCCAAGCGAAAATACGCGTGTTTAGTGCGTCGTGCCGACGCAAAAGGGGCCGATCGCCCGGCTATTGACCTGCACATATCACCACTTGATACCGATACGGGCCGAGCCGTCTGTCGGTTGCGTCAATCGAACCGTCAGGCGCTCTCGTTCGGCGTCGTGTTCCCACTCTGCTTCCAGCTTGCCCCCACTTCCAGCAACATCAACCACGGCCGGTGGGTTGGGTTGCCCGTGAATCTCGAATACGTAGTCACGCGACGCCGGCCGCGTACGGAAGTCGCCCACCATCTCACCCCGACGTAGACGTAAATCGTTTCCGTCCACTCGACACTCCAGCCGCGTTATGGCGTAGGCACCTTGCCGGTAAGCGAGCGACTCGCCGTCGTCCTCGTACACCTCGACGACCCCGACCCGATCAGTGTCCGGGTACACGGCAAACACAAGCTTCTCGGGCGGATCGGCGGAGAGCCGCAACGCTGGCGGCTGCATCGGCAAGATCGCCCCGGACCGCACGAACAGCGGCAGCGTTTCAATGTCGGTCACGTCGTACTTGATGCGTTGTCCGCCTTTGTATCGTTCGTCGCTCCAGTAATCGATCCAGTCGGTTCCTGCGGGAAGGTAGATCCCCTGCGTCTTGAAGCGCGTGTCGATGACCGGCGCGACCAGGATCTCGGGCCCGAACATGTACTGGTGCGGGAACTGGTCCGCGTTGCACTTCGGGTCGTCGGGAAACGCGAGGAGCATCGGGCGGAGGATCGGCATCCCCGTGGCGTAGTTCTCGTGGGCCGCCGTGTAGAGGTACGGGATCAGTTGGTATCGAAGCGCGCGGTGTTTACGGATGCTACGGATCAGCGTTTCGATGTCCTCAGGCGTTTCCGTGTCGTAGCGTGGCCGGCGGTCGAGCTCGGCGAATGCGTTGTCTTCCTGAAACGCGAAGTTCTCCGCAAGAAACGCGTCGTTGGCGCGCCAAGGCTTCTGGTTGTGGGTCCGAGAAACCGCAAGAAAATCGTTGAACTGATTCCAACGGGCCTGGAGCTTCCAGTCGTTGCACTTCACGTCCGTCGCCAAATAGCTGATGCCCTTCATCGGCCCCTGGCTGTTCGTCACGGCCTCGACCTTGAACGTGAACTCCCACCACGTTGACTCTTCGTCGCCGGTCCAACGGAACGGCGTCCGGCGGGCACCGACGATGTTCCGCGTCGGCACCGGGTGCTTTTCGTGTCGCCACCCGCAGTTCTCGTACACGTCGTAGTTCCCGAGGAAAACCGGTCGAAGCCCCGTGCGATCGACCAGCCCCTCGTAAATGAAGTGGTCGGTGACGTCGCTCTGACGCGTGTCCTGCCAAGTACCCGCGACGCCCTCCGCCAAGCGGGTCTCGATCGCGCCCCACCATTCATCCCAATCAAACGTATGCGCGGTCCACCCCGCCTTGGTTCGCCCCGGATACCGCGGCGCGTTGTGGTGGATCAACATCGTGTCGATGTCGAGCGAACGCAGCTTCGTGAGGAACGCCTCGGGCTCCAGCGGCGTGCGGTACGACGGCGACCATTCCATCTTGCTGCCCCAAGGGATGCCCTTGCCGCCGACACAGCCGTCGCCCCACTCGAAATCGATGATGACCGTGTCGAGCGGGATCTCCAGCTCGTCGAACTTCTCCACCACGTCGAGCAGCTTCGCCTGCGTCCCCTCGCAAGCCAGGTGCTGGGTCTGGTGGAACCCGTACGACTTGCGACGCAACATCGGCTCGGGCCCGACCAGTTCGTTGTATTGGCGAAACAGCGACGCGTAATCCGGGCCGTAGACGAAGTATTGATCCATCAACGCGTCGTCTTCGAGGCGCGTGCTGTATCGCCGCGTGCCGGGGTGGTAGAACCGATGGGCAAAGCGGCTGTCCTCGTTCTCCTCCATCAGGTGTGACGCCGCGTCGAACACGGTGTACCCGTCCCGCACCATGCCGTAGGCCGGCCCGTCCGACGGATACAACTGCTCGCCGCCCGCCGCGTCCCAGACCAACCAATCCCCCGTCGCCTTGAACACGCGGACCTGCAGCGCGTCCGTGGTGACATAGACGAAGACGTCATCTTCACTACGCGTGAACGACACCGCTTTCCAGGACTCGTACCGACCGACCGCAAATGGGATCTCGTACTTCAGCGGAAACGCCTCGCCCGGCAACGCGGACGACCGCACCCGAAACATGGTCGGCGTGAACAGGTCCACGCGCCGCCCCGGCCCCACGTCGACCCGCGTGCAGTACCCAGCTAACCGGTCGCGTGCCGCTTCGGACAGGCCCTCAGGCGCTCGGGCCGGATCGTCCGAGACGCGGCCCTGCGCCGTTGCCTGCATCGTGATCAAACCCAAAAACAACAGAACGAGTGACGGCCAGTTCGCCATGCGGTGGAACCCTTCCCGATTACGAGCGCCGATGAATCGGCCGCAACGGCCGAACGTTGACAGAGTCTTGAGGATGAAACAAACAACGTGCTGCCGAGTAGCATAATCGTAAGCCCCCCACCGCACGTAACGAGGCCAAGCCGCGAACGCCACACCCGTCTCGGTGAACGGCGAGGTTGCGCGCTCGGGCGCGGCGTCTGACCTACGGCCATCCCGCGGCACCCCCACGCAACCCGCCGGAACGACTCGAATGAACAGTGTCGCCGGGTGCCCCACACTTCACGGACCACCGTGACGTGTGCGGCCTGACGTCACGGCACACATCGCCGCGGGCGGCGAGGTGTGGCACTCCGGCGTTTCAGCGGGACGGTACAGATTTACCCCGCGTCCCGGCCGGGCGAGCGGTAGATGTGCATCAGCGCTCCGCTGGGGCCGGGCTCGGCCTCGACGAGCGTCAACGTGGATCGATCGATGTTCTCGCCGAAGAGGCGTTTCCCGCTTCCAACGATCACCGGAAACGTCCAGAGCCGGTACTCGTCGACCAGGTGGTTGGCGATCAGCGTCTGGGCCAGTTGCCAACTGCCGTGGACTTGCAGCAGTGGCCCATCGGCGGCCTTCAACTTGGTGATCTCGTCGACGACGTTGCCTTCGATGCGCTGCGAGTTTGCCCACGTGAGTCCGTCGCTTGACGTGACCACGTGCTTCGTGGCGGCGTTGAGCTTCCGGGCGACCGGGTTGTCTTCGGGGGCGTTCGGAAAGTTCGATGCAAAGAGGTCATACGTGGTTCGGCCCAGCACCAGGTCGTACGGCTCGTTCATCGCGACACGCATCACCTGCGGCATCACGTCGTCCCAACACGGCCGCGCCCATCCGCCGTGCCCAAAACCGCCGGACAAGTCTTCTTCGGGGACACTAGGCGCTTGCATCACGCCGTCGAGCGTCAAGAACGTTAAGAGGGCCAGTTCTCTCATCGATCGCTCCGGGTCGGTGATGAATGAACGGATCATGCTGCGCGATTGAGTTGCCCGCCGCGGGCAAAGTGAATGGCCATAAGCAGAATAGCTGAGCTCATCGGTGTCGCCCGGTCGCTTGGGCGAGATCAAGCGAGTGACGAATTTGAACCGGTTGGCGGCGTCGTTACGGCCAACGGTGATGCCCGCACCAGCCTCTTGCGCCAAAATCCAAACCCGACCAGGACGGCAAAGCTCAGCCAAGGCAAGACGATCAGCAAGACGACGAACGGGTGGACACGAATCGAGCGGTCGGCCCGGCTAAGCAGAATGGCGGTGGTCGGCGGGACGGGATCGAGGGTGGCCACGTCCTCGATCGTGAAGCGGTTCGGGTCGGGCATTCGGTACTGGCCTTGCTCGGGGTTCGGATCGGCGACCAGTTGACCGAGCGTCCCATCGTCCTGGGCGACCACGATCTCGGCAAGGTTGGTGTCGTCCCAGTCGTAGAGGATTTCGAGCGTCTGGCCGGGTGAGAGCGGGAAGTCGCCGCGCGGCGCGGGAACGAAACCGCCCCGCCGCTCACGGAAGACGGGGAGTAGCACGCGTTCGCCTTCGGGGCCGACGGCTCCGATCGGTGTCACCCGAAGCGGCCGATCGGTGTCGTTCGTGACTTGGATCGGCGTAATGAACGCGGCGAGCATCGGATTCCACGGAATGGTTAGCCAACCGATCAGCAGAATCGCACTTAAAGCCAGTGGCACAAGGTGCACGGCGAGCAGAACTCGAAACAGAAGCTGGAGATTGATGGGGGGGGCGTGGCAAGCGTGCGGTTCCCGGGATTGGCCTAACGTGTGCACTATGCCAGACACCTCCGTACCCACCAAAACCCGCCGCTTCATCGACCCCACGCTCAACCCGGCGGACCTCGACCAACTCTTGCCGCATTACGAGCGGTTGCTCGAGCGTGAATTGCCCGACGCGGCGGCGTTGGAAGCATGGCTGCTCGATTACTCGGAGCTTTCGGCCGTGGTCGGCGAGCGCGGGGCGCGGACACGGATCGAGCAGGCGTGTCACACCGACGACGAGGAGGTCGAGAAACGTTTTCTGCATTGGGTGGAGAAGGTTGCGCCGGCGATCCAGCCGTACGGCGACAAGCTCAGCCGGCAGTATCTGGAAGCCCCGGGCCGGGAGGCGTTCGAGGCGTCCGATCCGAAATATGCGCTAATGGGCAAGTCGTGGGCGACGGGCGTGGAGATTTTCCGGGAGGCGAATATCCCGCTCTTCACGGAAGTGACGAAGCTCAACGCGGCGTACGACAAGCTCAACGGGGCGATGCTGATCGACTACGACGGCAAAGAGCAGACGCTCCAACAGCTCGGCCGGTACCAGGAGGAGACGGATCGTTCGGTGCGCGAGGAAACCTGGAAACTCTCGACGAACCGTCGCCTGGACGACCGCACGGAGATCGATCGGCTGTTCGACGAGATGCTCGTCAAGCGGGCGGAGATCGCGAGCAACGCGGGGCTGGACCACTACCGGTCGTACACGTGGAAGATGATGGAGCGGTTCGATTACACGCCGGACGATTGTTTGGCGTTCGACGACGCGATCGAGGCGGTGTGTATACCGCGGGTCGAGAAGCTGGACGAGCAGCGGCGCGAATCGCTGGGCGTGGACACGCTTCGGCCGTGGGACGGCGCGGTGGATGTGGCGGGGCGCGGGCCGCTGCGGCCGTTCGACGCGGACGACCCGATGTCGTTAGTCAGGGGCGGTCTGGAGATCTTCGAGAAGGTGCACCCGATGTTGTCCGAGCAGTTCGGCAAGCTCGAGAACGGGCGGAACCTGGACCTGGAGAGTCGCAAGGGCAAGCGGGCCGGGGGGTTTCAGTCGTCGCTGGCGGACTCGCGGGAGCCGTTCATTTTCATGAACGCGGCGGGCGTGCAGCGGGACGTGGACACGCTGCTTCACGAGGGCGGGCACGCGTTCCACTACCAGTGGGCGTCTTCGAAAGAGCCGCTGACGTTCCTGCACCACGCGCCGCTGGAGTTCTGTGAAGTGGCTTCGATGGGAATGGAGTTGTTGGCCTGCGACCACTACGGCGTGTTCTATGAAAACCAAGAACAGGCCGCCCGCGCGAAGCGTAAGCAGCTCGAAGGCATCGTCCGCTTCTTCCCGTGGATGGCGACGATCGATTCGTTCCAGCACTGGATTTACACCCATCCGAGCCACACCGCCGAGCAGCGCACGCAAGCGTGGCTCGACACGATGCAGCGCTTCGGCTCGCCTATCGTGGACTACACGGGCCACGAAGACGCGAAGGCCGCCCGCTGGCACGCGCAGCTGCACATCTTCCATTACCCGTTCTACTACGTGGAGTACGGCATCGCGCAGCTCGGGGCGTTGCAGCTGTGGCAGAATTATTCGAAAGACCCCGATGCGACGCTCAAGCAATACCGCGAGGCGCTCGCGCTTGGGGGGACGCGTTCGCTGCCCGAATTGTTTGATGCGTGCGGGTTGAAGTTCGACTTCACGCGGAGCACGCTGGAGCCGTTGATCGACGCGGTGATGGAAGAGCTCGACGCGTTGCCGGCGTGAATCACGGCGTTCGTTAGCCGCAACAAGAGGTTGAGACCGTTCGAATTTCGTCGGGTATGCCGCACAGCCCGTCGGGCTGCGGCTACCTCGGGTTTGACGCAACCGCGGCCCGCCCTTCGATCATCGCTTCGACGGCCGCGAGATCGTCGGCGACCTCGTCGTAGCGTTCTTCGCGCTCGTACAGGTCGGCCAGGAAATCCGGCAGGGGCGGGCGGACGCCGGTGGCGGCTTCGACGGCGTCGGGGAACTTGGCGGGGTGGGCGGTGGCGAGGACCACCATGGGCGTGGCGCGGTCGCCGGTCTTGAGCATCTCCTGCTCGGCGGCATGGACGCCGACCGCGGTGTGCGGGTCGAGCAGGTAGCTGGTGCGTTCGTAGACCGTCTTCATCGTCGCGTGGACTTCGGGTTCGGTCGCTCGATACGCGCTGAAGTGTTCGGCGAGCTTGGCGACGGCGTCGGCATCGAGCTTAAATGTGCGGTCGCTCTTGAGCTTGGCCATGAGTTCGGCGACGCGCAGCGCGTCTTGATCCAGCACGTCGTAGAGCAGCCGCTCGAAGTTCGAGCTGACCTGAATGTCCATGGACGGCGAGGTCGTAGCGTGGACGTCTCCCAGCGTGTGGTCTCCGGTGTTGAAGACGCGGGTGAGGATGTCGTTGGAATTGGATGCCACGATGAGGCGGCCGATGGGCAGCCCCATTTTGTGGGCGATGTAGCCGGCGTAGATATCGCCGAAGTTGCCGGTGGGTACGCTGAATTTTGGCGCGGGTCCACCAGACAGCGCGCCGAGCTGCGCGGCGGCGGCGACGTAGTACCCCGCCTGCGGCATCACGCGGGCCCAGTTGATCGAATTGACGCCGGAGAGGTGCAGGCGGTCGCGGAACGGGCCGTCGTTGAACATCGCTTTGACGAGGGCCTGGCAGTCGTCGAACGTGCCGTGGACCGCGAGGTTGTGCACGTTGTCGGCGTGCACGGTGGTCATCTGCTTGCGCTGGACGTCGCTGGTCCGCCCCTTGGGGTGCAGGATGAAGATGTCGGCCCGGTCGCGGCCGGCGATGGCTTCGATGGCGGCACCGCCGGTGTCGCCGGAGGTCGCGCCGACGATGGTGAGGCGTTCGTCGCGTTTCGCTAGGACGTGATCGAACAGGCCGCCTAGCACCTGCATGGCGACGTCCTTGAAAGCGAGCGTCGGGCCGTGGAAGAGTTCCATCACCCACAGGCTCGGGGCGATTTGCACGAGCGGTGCGACGGCCTGGTGGCGGAACTTCGAGTAGGCCTCGCAGACGATGCGCTCGAAGGCGTCGCGCTCGATCGCGTCTTGCACGAACGGCCACATCACCCGCACGGCGAGGTCCGCGTAATGTCGGCCCCGCAGGTCCGACCATTCGTCTGGGCTGAGCGTGGGCCACGCCGACGGCACGTATAGCCCGCCGTCGCGTGCGAGGCCTTCCAGCAACGCGTCTTCGAATCCGAGTTGAGGGGCCTGGCCGCGGGTGCTGAGGTACTTCACCGGTCGTCTCCGAATCAGCCGCGGTGCCACGACACCCGCGGCGCGTCGCCCCACATCATTTCCAGGTCGTAGTGCGCCCGCGTCGCCGGTTCGAACAGGTGAGCCACAACCTCCACGAAGTCGGCGGCGATCCACGTGGCGGCTTCGTCGTCTTCCGCGCCGTACCGTTGGAAGTCGTGTTCTTTGCCGATGTCTTCGAGATCTTCGGCCACGCTGCGCATCTGGCGGTCGGACGTGCCGGTGCCGATGACAACGTAATCGGTGACCTCGCTCAAGCCGCGCACGTCGAAGATCACCACTTCCTCGCAGTTGAAGTCGGCCATGAGCCGGGCGCAGGCAACGGCGAAACCTTTCGCTTGCTCGGCGGCGTCGCGCTTATGCGGCCGGGGGGATTTGCTGGTGAACGTGCCGGCGTCGGTCATAGCCGAGCATCCTACGCGATGCCGAGGGAAGCTTGGAGATTCGACGAAACGGCGGGGTTAACCGTTAGCCGAGCCCGAGAGCCGCGCCGATCGCGGGGCTGTACTTCACAATGACCGCGGCGAACACCACGCTGACCACGCTAACGAGCTTGATCAGGATGTTCAGCGACGGGCCGGAGGTGTCCTTGAACGGGTCGCCGACGGTGTCGCCGACGACGGTGGCCTTGTGGTTGTCGCTGCCCTTGCCGCCGTGCTGGCCGGACTCGACGTATTTCTTGGCGTTGTCCCAGGCGCCGCCGGCATTGGCCATGAAGATCGCCACGGCGAAGCCGCAGACCAGCGTGCCCGCAAGCAGGCCCATGACCGCCGGCACGCCGAGCACCAGGCCGACCGCGATGGGTACGAGCACCGCGAGCAGCGACGGCGCGACCATCTCTTTCAGCGCGCCGCCGGTCGAGATCGCCACGCAGTTCGCGTAGTCGGGGTATTGCTTGCCGTCTACGGTGGTTTGGAACGGCCACTTCAGCGGGTCGGCCAGGTCGTCGTCGCTGACGCCGTCGGCCTTGAAGCCCTGCCGCATGATGCCGAACTGCCGCCGGCACTCGCCCATCATCGCGAAGGCCGCCCGCCCCACCGCGTTCATCGTCATCGCGCAGAACACGAACACGAGCATCACGCCGAGGAACAAGCCGCACAGCACCTTCGGGTTCATGAGCGTCACGTCGTAGAAACTCATCAGCTTGGGCAGCGTGAGCAACGACGCGGGGACGACTTTGATCTCGAGCGGGCCCTGGTCGTCGCTGATCCGCGCGATCGCGAACGCCCGGTCCGGCGCCCAATCCGGACGGACCAGGCGTGCTTCGGGGGGGAGCGGTTCGAGGAACGCCTCGGCCCGGGCGCGGAGCTCTTCGTCGGCGACGATCACGCCGGCTTCGACGGCGTCGCGGTCAAGGTTGATCGTGAAGAGCCCGTCGCCGGCGTACCAGAGCGTGGGGGCTGCGCCTTGGGTCCAGACCACGTCGGCGAATGTCGTTTCGTACGGATTGGGGGCTTGCCGGTTGAGGGAGACCTGCACCGTGATGACGTACGCCGCGAGCAGCGCGAGCGCGGTGAGCGCGGCGGAGCCGATGGCGAAGCCTTTGCCCGTCGCGGCGGTGGTGTTGCCGAGGCTGTCGAGCATGTCGGTGCGCTCGCGTACCTGCGGGGGCTGGTGGGTCATCTCGGCGTTGCCGCCGGCGTTGTCGGCGATGGGGCCGTAAGCGTCGGTGGCGAGCGTGATGCCCAGCGTGGAGAGCATGCCCACCGCGGCGAGGCCGACGCCGAACACGCCCATGAGGAAGGTTTCGCCGCCGCCGGCGAGGGTGAATGCGGCGACGATCGCGACCACGGTGGTCAACAGCGGGATCCAGGTGCTGAGCATGCCCTCGGCGACGCCGGCGATGATCACGGTCGCCGCCCCGGTCTCGCTCTGCTCGGCGATGCGCTGCGTGGGTTTGTGTTCGTAGCTGGTGTAGTGCTCGGTGCCCCAGGCGATCACCAGCCCGGCGATCAGCCCGATCACGATCGCGCCCCAGATGCCGACCCACCTCACCGCTTCGACGTCGCCCAGTAGCCAATAGAGCAGGGCCGCCGAGCCGCCGATGATCAGCACCGAGCTGAGCCACACGCCCGAGTGCAGGCTCTTGAGCAGCTGCGCGAAGCTCGCGTTTTCCTTGGCCTTGACGCTGAAGATCGACACGATCGAGCACACGATCCCCAGCCCCGCCAGGGCCGGCGCGGCGACGACCAGCGCGGCCGTCTCGGCGGTGTCCAGGCCCAGCCGCAGCGCCGAGGCCGCGGCCAGCGCCATCGCCGCGAGGATCGAGCCGTAGTAGCTCTCGTACAGGTCGGCCCCCATCCCCGCGACGTCGCCAACGTTGTCACCGACGTTGTCCGCGATGGTGGCGGGGTTCCGCGCGTCGTCCTCGGGGATGCCGGCCTCCACCTTGCCGACCAGGTCCGCGCCCACGTCGGCCGCCTTGGTATAGATGCCGCCGCCGACCCGGGCGAAGAGCGCTTGCAGCGAGGCACCCATCGCGAAGCTCAGCGTGACCGTCGTGATCGCCGCGAGCTCGTCGGTGCCCCACAGCTGCGTGAGCACGACGAACCACACCGACACGTCCAGCAGCGCGAAGCCCGTGACGCACAAGCCCATGACCGCGCCCGCCCGGAACGCGACCTTCAGGCCGTCGTTCAGCGATTGCTTGGCGGCGTGCGCCGTGCGGGCCGACGCGTTGGTCGCCGTCTTCATGCCCAGGAACCCCGCGAGCCCCGACAGCGTCGCCGCCACCGCAACACCTAACGGCGTGAGTCGCTCCTGCAAGCCCAGTCCGAACGCCAGCACAAGCAGCAGCGCTACCAGCAACGCGATCACGAGGTACACGACCTTCGCCTGCCGACCCAAGTACGCGTACGCCCCGTCGCGCACCGCCTGAGCGATCCGGACCATCTCGGCGTCGCCTTCGCTGGTCTTCATGAACCCGGCGTAGAACACCGCCGCGAACGCCAGCGCCAACAGCCCGCCGATCGGAGCGAGCAGAAACGCCGCGGGTAGCCCGAACAACCCGCTGATTTCAGATACCGATTCGCCCAGAAGCGGCGACGACCAAACCGACCCGTGCGCAATTGCGTGCATGACTGGATGTTCCTGGCTGACATAAAGGGAAACCGTGAATCACGGCCGATGCCCGCCCACAGACACGGGCGACGCGATCGACAATGCAAGAAGCGTACCGCCCGGTTGTCGATCTTGAAAGCGGAAGACGCCGGGACATTCGCGCAGCAAAAAAGCCGACCTACCCGCAGGGATCGGCCGGCTTCGTGCAGATTGCATCACAGCGTCGCGATTAGCGTCGACCGCCGGCGGCGGGACGCTTGGGCGCGGAGCTGCGCCGGGCCGCACGCTGCTTACGCTCCGACGGCTTTTCGTAGTACTGACGCTTCTTGACTTCCTTGGTCAGCCCTTCTTTTTCGCAGAGCTTCTTGAAGCGGCGGAGCATCTGTTCGGCCGACTCGCCGCTGCGGGCTTTGATCCGGATGGCCATAAGGCGGGGTCCTCTGGTCAGGAGTGGGGGACGGATTCGACGACACCGGGAATGCTGCGTCGGGCCGCATAGTGTGCCGAAAACCGAAACGAAACGCAAATCCCTCACGCTTTCGGCTTTAGACTCGCCCCATGCGTCCGTCGTCTCGCCCCGCCTGGCTCCGCGTGCTCGGATGGATCGTGGGGTTGGCGACGCTCACCGGGGCCGTCTGGTTCGCCGGCGGACGGGTGGACTGGGGCGTGATCTCGGCGATCGCGCCGGCGGCGCTCGCAAGCATCGCGGGGCTGGTATTGGCCAATCTCGTGCTCAGCGGGCTGCTGTTCTGGGCGGTGCACCGGGCGTTGCCGTCGGAAAAACCGGTGGGCGCGCCGACGATGGTGGCCTTGATCGCGGGTAGCGCGCTGCTGAATTATCTGCCGGCGGTGCGGGCGGGGCTGTTCGGCCGGGCGGCGTATCTGAAAAGGCAGCACGGCGTCGCGCTGCGCGACTCGGGGTGGGCGTTGCTGATCGTCACGGCGGTCACGGCGGGCGTGTTCGCGTCGGTGGCCGGGCCGTGGCTGGTACTGCGGCTGAGCACGCCGGACGGGCAGACGGCCCACGGCTTGGGATGGTTCGGCAGCGTGGCGGCGACGCTGGCGTTGATCCCCGGCCTGCGGTTCGCGCTGGGGGGACTGCTGGAGAACAAACAGGGATCGGCGTCGTGGCCCAGCGTGGCGGGCTGGGTGGTCTTGCGGGCGGTCGACCTGCTGGCGGCGACGGGTCGGCTGTGGCTGGCGTTCGCCGCGCTGGGCTCGCCCATCGGGTTCGCGGAGGCACTGGTGCTGAGCGCGGCGAGCCTGCTGGTGCGGCTGATCGGGCTGACGCCTAACGGCCTGGGGTTGAGCGAATGGGCGGTCGCGGCGTTGTCGGGGTTGTTAAACCCGGTCGGCTCGGGCGTCGCCGCCGCCGCCGCGTTACTGGACCGGGCGGTGGAAGTCGCGGTGGTGGTCGTGGCGGGCGGCGGCGCGGTCGGGTGGCTCGTGAAAGACGCGCGGGGCGCCGCTCAGAAATGATCCGCGATGTAACGCTTGACCCAATCGAGGAAGTCGTCGGCGACCACGAACAAACCCTCGTCCAGCTGCTCGCGGCCGGCCCGATCGCGATCCCACAAGACCACGGGATACTCGCCGGCTTCATCAGGTCGGCGGGTGTCGAAGCAGTACTGATCGCCGGTGTCGTCGTCAAAGAACGCGATTAAAAACTCGGGCAACGGGCAGCCGTCGTGATCTCGTTCGACCTGATTGGCGACGACGAGATTGCGGCGGAGCATGTCCGGCGGGCCGACCCAGTAGAGGTCCCAGTCGGGCGGCATGAGCGTACCGGCCTCGGCGATGAAATCGAGGTAGCTGGGTGGCAGCGGCCGGCCGAGCAAGGCGTGAGCTTCGGCGATCTGGGCGTCGGTAGGTGCCGGCGTGGGCTCGTCCGCGCCGCGGGTGAGCGAGAGGAAGCGGACCGCTTCGAGGGCCACATCGATAGGACGCATCGCCATGGGCGGATGGTATCGGCAAGCGTGCGACACGCGGCCGCATCACGACGGCAGCTTTTCACGTCCGACCGAATTGACGGTAGAGGTCGGCGAGGGAGAGGCGGAGCGTGGTCGGCCGGCCGTGGGGACAGTTGGAGGCGCGTTCGATTTCGTCGCGGCGGGCGAGCAGTGCCGCGAGTTCGGCGTCGGTGAGGCGGTCGCCGGCCTTGACGGCGGCTTTGCAGCTCATGGTGTCGAGGACTTCGTGGAGCGCGGCTTCGAGCAGCCCGCGGTCGAGGACCGTGGGGTGTGCGTCGTTTTCGTCCGCGGGCTTGAGCATCGCGTCGACGTCGAACGTGCCCTGGGCGGCCTTGTCCAGGACGTCGTCGAGGAACGCGGCGGGCTCGACTTTGCGGTCGAACAACAGCGACGGGAAGGCGTGGACGGCGATCGTGCGCGGCCCCATCGGTTCAGCCTCGATGCCCAACGCGTGCAGCAGCGGCCCGAGCGTTTCGAGCAGGGCTTGGCGTTTGTCGTCGCCGGGCACGGTGGCGGGCACGAGCAGCCGCTGCGATTCGAGCGGCTGGCGCTGATCGAGGATGCGCGAGCGCAGGGACTCGAACATCATGCGTTCGTGCAAGGCGTGCTGATCGATGATGACCACGCCTTGATCGTCCTGGGTCACGACGAAGCTGTCGTGGACCTGCAGCACCGGCAGGGGTTTGATCGGAGCCGGCGGAACGGCCGCGGGGGGCGGCGAGGCATCGTCGGCCATCTCCCGCTTGACCTCGTCGAAGACGAACCCCTTCTGCTTGGGGTTCATGCGTTTGAAGTAGTCGACGAAGGCGGCGGGGTCCGTGGTGGTGGTGGCGGGCGACTGGTGATCGATCGGAGGCGGCGTTGATCCGGCGTGCGGCGTGAGTAAGGGCGCGGCGGCGGGTTCTTGCTCGTTCGTCCGCGATTCGCCGTCCGGCATCCGCCACTGCACGGCCGGCGTCAGGTCGTGGGCGAGCAGACACCGGCGGCAGGCCGCGAGCACCAGGCCGTGCACCCGGCTCGGCTCACGGAAGCGGACCTCGGCCTTGGTGGGATGCACGTTGACGTCTACGGCGCGCGGGTCGAGCCAGAGCTGGAGCACGGCAACGGGGTGGCGATCCGGCGGGATCAGGCCGCGGAACGCTTCCTTAACCGCGTGGGCGAGTTGGCGGTCTTTGACGGGCCGGCCGTTGACGGTGAAGTACTGGAATTTCGTCGTGGCCCGGGCGATCTCGGGTCGGCCGAGCAGCGCCCAGAGTTTGGCACCGCCCTGCTGGGGCGGGTCTTCGTGAGAAGCTTCGAGCAGGCCTTCGTCGAGTTCTTTGCCCAGCACGGCGACGCAGCGGTCGCGCGAGGTTTGGTTGGGCGGAACGTCCAGGGTGGTACGGGTGTTGCCCGACTCGGCGGTGTGCGTCAGCGTGAAGCCGACGTGGGGGTGAGTCATCGCGAGGCGGTCGACGGTGTCGGCGATGTGGCCGAACTCGGTGGACGCGGCGCGGAGAAACTTTCGCCGGGCGGGCACATTGAAGAACAGGTCGCGGACCTCCACCACGGTGCCGGGCGCGTGGGCGGCGGGCGTGGGATCGGAGACGTCGTCGCCGGACTGTTCGATCTGGGTGGCGGCGTCGGCGCGGACGCCGTTGACCGTGGGCAGGGAACTGAGCCGCAGGCGGGAGACCGAAGCGATCGAGGCGAGGGCTTCGCCGCGGAAGCCCAGCGTCGCGATGGCTTCGAGGTCGTCGGGCCGACGGAGCTTGCTGGTGGCGTGGGCGGCGAGGGCGAGGGGGAGTTGGTCAGCCGGGATGCCGTGGCCGTCGTCGGCGACGCGGATGAGTTGGGCGCCGCCGAGCTCGACGTCGATGCGGACGCGGGAGGCGCCGGCGTCCAGGGCGTTGTCGAGCAGCTCCTTGACCACGGCGTTGGGCCGGTCGACGACCTCCCCGGCGGCGATCTGGTTGACCAGCAGCGGGGGCAGCTTGGCGATGCGGGGGGCGGGCTCGGCGGTGGTCGTCGGCAAGGCGGTTATCGTACGCGGCTTCCGATTCTGTGAGGCAGGCGATGATCCGACCCGGCGACACACTGGTTTTCCAAGGCGACTCGATCACCGACGCGGGCCGAGACCGGCAGGCGTGGCACGCCAACAACCCGATGGGCCTGGGCGGCGGTTACGCACGGGACGCCGCGGCGATGGTGCTGGCCGAACACGGGCCCGGCGCGGTCAAGATTTTCAACCGCGGGGTGGGCGGCGACCGCATCCACGAGTTGGCGGCGCGGTGGGACGCAGACTGCCTGGCGTTGAAGCCGACCGTGCTGAGCGTGTTGGTGGGCGTGAACGACGTGTGGCACGGGCTCACGGACTCCTCGCGGGGCGTGTCGGCGAAGATGTACGCGGCGGAACTCCGGCGGCTGCTCACCGACGCGCGGGAGAAACTGCCGGGACTGCGTCTGATCGTGCTCGCCGAGCCGTTCGTGTTGGCGTGCGGCGCGGGGGCGGAGCTGCCGTTCGAGCCGGAGCTGTCGGGTCGGCGGGCGTTGGTGCGGGAGATCGCCGAGGGGTTGGCGAAAGACGGGCCGGTCGCGTTCGTGGCGTATCAAGACGTGTTCAACGCGGCGATCGACCGGGGCCTCTCGCCGGAGCATCTAGCCCACGACGGCGTGCACCCGACGATGTCCGGGCACATGCTCATGGCCCAGGCGTGGGCGGACGCCGTAAAGCAAACGGCGGATTGACCGTGGCGCAGACGCTCACCGAGATCAAGGCGTTGCTCGCGAGCCGCGGGCTGCGACCCAAACACAAGTTCGGCCAGAACTTTCTCCACGACGGCAACCACATGGGTCGGATCATGGAAGCCGCCGCGCTTGCGCCCGGTGACGTCGTGCTGGAAGTCGGCCCGGGCACGGGGGCGTTATCCGAGCGGCTGCTCGAGGCCGGCGCGGAAGTCGTGGCGGTGGAGATCGATCCGGAGTTGGAGCCGATCTTGCGGGAACGGACCGCGGGCGACACGACGGCGAGCCGTTTCGCGTTGATTGTGGACGACGTGCTCGCGGGTAAGCACGAGCTGAACCCGGCGGTGCTGCGCGCACTCGCGTTGCGCAGCAGCGCCGGGTTCAAGCTGATCGCGAACCTGCCGTACAACGTCGCGTCGCCGCTGCTGATCAACCTGGCCAAACTCGCGGCCCCCATACGCATGACCCACGCGGTCGTGATGCTGCAAAAAGAAGTCGCCCAGCGGATCGTCGCGACGCCCGGCGGCAAGGACTACGGCCCGCTGGGCATCCTCCTTCAGGCGCTCTACGAAACCCAACTGGTCGGCACGCTCTCGCCGGGGTGCTTCTGGCCGGCTCCGAAGGTCGCGTCGGCGGTCGTGGCGTTGAAGCGGCGGCCGACACCGGTCACGTCCGACTTCGAGGCCTTCGCCGAGCTCACGCACCGGCTGTTCGCCGCACGGCGGAAGCAACTCGGTGCCATCCTCGGGCCCCAAGCCGCCCTGCCGCCCGGCGTCCAACCCAAACAGCGACCGGAAACGCTAAGCGTTTCACACATCGCGGAACTGCTGCGGGCGAATCCGACGCCGCCTTGATTGTCGCCGACACCGCTTCTAACGTTTCTCTGACGGTATTTGACTTCGCTCCCTGCAGGAACGCTTCATGCGAACGCTCATCGCGGTCCCGGTTTACAACGAGGAAACCTACGTCGAGAAGGTGATCTCGGAGATCGCGCGGTGCGCGGACTGCGGGGGCAGCGACGTGCTGGTGATCGACGACGGCTCGACGGACCAGACGCCCTGCTTGCTGGCAAAGCAACCGGTGGACGTGATCCGGCATAAGACGAACCTGGGTTACGGCCGAGCGATCCGCGACGCGTTCCGCTGGGCACAGAGCTACGGCTACGACTGGCTGATCACAATGGACTGCGACGAGCAGCACGAGCCGGCGAGCCTGCCGGACTTTGCGCGGGCCATCGCGGCGGACGACGCCGACGTGATTTCCGGCAGCCGCTACACGCCCACCAGCGAGCAGGTGCACGACCTACCCCCGCCGGACCGCCGCAAGATCAACGCGACGGTCACCGACTGGGTGAACGAACGGCTGGGGGATCGCCTGGGCGGACCGATCACCGACGCGTTCTGCGGGTTCAAGGCGTACCGCGTGGCGGCGCTCGACGCGCTGCCGCTGGACGTGGACGGCTACGCGATCCCGCTGCAATTCTGGGTGCAAGCCGCCGCCGCCGGTCTGCGGGTCAAGGAATTGCCCATCCGCCTGATCTACGTCGACCTGAATCGCACGTTCGGGGGGCCGCTGGACAACCCGGAATCTCGGCTGACCCACTACCGAGAGGTGTTCGAGCGCGAACTCGCCAAGCACCCCGAATTGGCCGTGTCGCGCGGCCAAGCCGACCAGGCGGAACTCTCCGGCACGGCGGTGTGTTGCGGAAAGGGTTGACCGGCGTGCCGCGCCCGACGAGCCGCCCCCCACTCCTGCTCCCCAACCCACGTCCGGGCGGTGCAAAGTTCAAAGACGAAGCCGACTCTACGTCCGGACCACGCGTCCGGGTCGACGGCAAGATCTCGACGTGGCACCAGCTCCGACCGCGTGCGCCGATCTGGACCGGGCACCAACCGTGGCACTGGCACCCAGGCATCTTGGCTAAGTATTTGACGGTGGATAAAGCGGCAGCGCCCGATGGCGACGCCATCGACCTGGTCGTGGATCACGACGTACAGGACGCGCTGCGGCTGACACTGCCCGTGCGTCGCGACAGCGGATGGTCGACGCAAACCCTCGTGCTGGGGCCGGCTCTGCACGACGTGCCGACGGGCTGTCAGCCGGCGATCGATGCGGACGAGGCGGTGCGGGCGTTGTGTGAATCCGGCCGGGCGGCGCGGGGCGTCACGCTCGGCCCGCTCGTCGACGCTTGGTCGACGCCGGAGGCCCGAGACGCGCCGACGCTCGGCCGACAAGTCGCGGCGGTCCTGACGGCGTTGATGCGGCCGTGGCGAGACGCGCTGTGGGAGCCGCGGTTTTCGACCGAACTCTGCGAGCAGCCCTGGTTCGCGGCGGAGTTGCGGGCCCTGCTCGAAGACGCGCCGGAGATGGCGGCGGCGTACAACCGCGCCGCCGCGGCGGTGCCCGAAGCGGGCGTTGCGTGGCTGGGACGGGGCCGGGAATGGGTGGAACTCCCCGTGTGGCGGCTGGAGTGGAACCGGCCGCGGCGTCGGGTGTTCGCCGACGTGTCGGACGCGGTGCCGTGGCTGGTGGGCGAAGACGGGCAGAGGCTGGACTGGGAGGCGGACGGGCTGGGGCGCGACGGCGTCTGGCTGGCCCCCAAAGCGCTGTGGATGACCGCGCTGATCCGGCGACAACGCGACCGTTGCGCCGGCTTCGTCCACGGCACCGGGGGCGCCGTCTACGACCGCGCGATGGAGCGGTGGTGGGCCGAATGGCGGGGCGAAGCGCTGGCGCCCAAGTCGTCGGCGACGGCCGACGCGACGCTGCCGCTGCCCGGGCCGGTCGCCGACCGCGCGGAACGGGCCCGCGCGATCTGGTTCGAGCACCACCTGCCGCACAACCTCGACCGCGTCGCCGAGGTGGCGGCCGCTCACCCCGACTTGGTGGCGGAAAAAAACGGCCTGCTGGCCGGCATGCGTGACGAACGCGACCGTCGGCGGCGGCGCGCCGCGTTCGATCGGCTGCACACGATCAACGCCGCCCTAGCCGACGCGCACCACGTCTTGCTCGACCGTGCCGCCCGCGATCGCCAGCGGGCCGAGGTCGGCCGGGCCAACGCGGCGCTGCGGCGCAAGCGGGACTGGTGTTTTGCGCTGTATCCCGAAGCGACGTTGAACGCGCTGCGAGACGCGGTCCATTCGGCTTTGCTCGCGGAAGGAGCTCCCCATGCATCGGCGTAAACCCGTGGCCGCTTGGATTCGGGTGCTGACGTTGTGGACGGCGTGCGGCTTAGCCTGGACCCCATCGGCCCGCGCCGATCCGCAGAGCGAGCCCGCTCCTTTGCAGGAGGCCTGGTACGTGGTGCTGCTGGGCGACCAGCGCGCCGGATACGTACACCGGCGGGAAGCGCGAGCGGGCGATCAGATCGTGACCTGGACGACGCTGCGCGTCCGCGTCGGGCGGGGGGACGCGGAAATCGAAATCGCTTCGGACACATCCTTCGTCGAGACCGCCGCGGGCGAGCCGGTGCGGGCCGAGTCGTCGCTGGGCCTAGGCGGACGCGGCGGCGAACCGATCGTCACGGTGTTGGATTTCCAAGGCCAAACCGTGCGGGTCACGACCCGTCAGGGCCGGCGGGTCGAGGAAACCGAACGGCCCGCCCCGGAGGTGGCGTGGCTACCGCCGGCGGCCGGGACGCGACACGTCGAGGCCGAGTTGCAACGCGGCGCCGAAGAAATCCGGGTGACCACCATCGATCCGGCGTTAGGCCTCGAACCGTTCACCACCACGATGCGAATCCGCGATCGGGAGCCGGTCGAGGTGTTCGGCCGAACCGTCGAGGCTTGGGTGTGGGACGCGACCGCCTCAAACCTGCCCGGCATCCGGATGCGCGAGTACGTGGGCGACGCGGGCGAAGCGCTCAAGTCCACCATCTCGCTGTTACCGGGCATGGAGATGACGATCCTCGCGGCGGACCGTGCGCTGGCCCTGAGTAAATTGGACCCGCCGGAGATCATGGCGGCCACGCTGATCGAGCCGGACCCGGGTGGCGTAGCGATCAACAACCCACGCACGCTATCCGTAGGCGTGTACGACATCGAACTGCCCGCCGGAGCCGCCCTGCCCATCACCGGAGCCCAATCCGTCCGAACAATCGAAGACGCCGCCTTGCCAGAAGGACGCCGGCGCTGGCGAGTAACCGTCCAGCGTGCCCCCCCGCCGACACGTCGGGCCGTCAAGCCCAAGCCCGCCGATCCCGACACACCACTCGCCGCACACACCGAGCCCTCGGGCATCTTGGATTTTCGTCACGAAGCCGTCGCTGAGTTGGCCCGGCTTTTCGAAAAGAATCACAGGGACGTCTCGCAGATGACGCAGGCCGGCTTGGCGGAAGCGCTGCGACGCTTCGTATTCGAGGTCATCGATCACAAAGACCTGTCGGTCGGCTTCGCCACGGCGAGCGAAACCGCGGCGACGCAAAGGGGTGACTGCACGGAGCACGCCGTCTTGCTCGCGGCGCTGCTCCGTACTTACGACGTCCCCTCGCGTGGCGTGTCTGGCCTGGTCTACGTCGACCAATTCCTCGGGCGGCGTGGTGTTTTCGGCTACCACATGTGGACGCAAGCCTGGCTCGATCCCGACGGCTCCGAAGGGCCCGCGCCGCCGCGTTGGGTGGACCTCGACGCGGCATTGGACCCCGAACGCTCGTTCGACGCCACGCACCTCGCGCTGGCGGTGGACGACCTCAACGCCGCCACGCCGCTCAATCAATTGGTCGAGCTCACCCCGGTGATGGGCCGGCTGGAGCTCCGCGTGCTCCGGGCCGAGCCCTGATCCCGCGACACGTCGGGGCCGGTAGGATTGTTGTATGGCTACCGAGCTATTGCGGTTGTTGGCCGACGTGCAACGCGGGCAAGTCACGGCGGAGGCTGCCGCCGAGAAACTCGAACGCTTGGTGAGCGAACGACATGCCGGCGCGGCCGAAGCGTTGGGCTTTGCGACCATCGACCACGACCGCGCCGCCCGCTGCGGCAGCCCGGAAGTCATCTACGGGCAAGGCAAGACGCCCGATCAGGTCACGCAGATCGCGTCATCGATCCTGGAGCGCAGCGGCTGCGTGCTGGCCACGCGGTTGTCCGCCGAGGCGGCGGCCGCGTTGGAATCGCTGCAGGGCGTGCCCGTCGCGGGGCGTGCCCACGGCGAGCGGATCACGCTGCTGTTGGGCACGCCGCCGAAGGTAACGGAAGCAGACACGCCGATCCCGATCGTTTGCGCCGGGACGACCGACCTACCGGTCGCGGATGAGGCGGCGCTCACGTGCGCCGCGATGGGTCAGCCGACCCGCCGCCTCAACGACGTCGGTGTTGCGGGGCTGCACCGCATCCTCGCACGGGTCGGGGAGCTCCGATCAGCCGCCGTGGTGGTCGTGGTAGCCGGCATGGAGGGCGCGTTGCCCAGCGTGGTGGCCGGGCTGATCGACGCGCCGGTGATCGCCGTGCCGACATCGGTCGGCTACGGCGCCAACTTTGGTGGCGTCGCGGCGCTGCTGGGGATGCTCAATTCGTGCGGCTCGGGTGTGACCGTGGTGAACATCGATAACGGCTTCGGCGCCGGGTTCGCCGCGAGCAAGATCAACCGCCGAGCCGAGCATGTCTCTTGACCCCGAGATCATCACCAGCCTCCCCACGCTGCCCGCACGTCCCGCCGAGGCGCACAAGGGGACATTCGGAACGGTCGTTATGGTCGGCGGCTGCGGGACGATGCCCGGCGCCCCCGCGCTCACGGCCCGGGCGGCGTTGCGCAGCGGCGCGGGCCTGGTCAAGCTCGCGGCCGACGCGGCGACACTCTCGACCGCGTTGAGCGTCACCCCCAGCGCGACGGGCGTGCGGCTGACCGGCGACCCCGAAGCCGACGCCGCGTCGCTGCAACGAGCCGACCCCGAGGGGCGTGCGGTCCTGGCGATCGGGCCCGGCTGGGGCGTGACGCCGGGCGTCCCAGACCGGCGATCGGAGCTGCTCGGCCGCTTATGGCGCGGCCCGCGCCCGATCGTGATCGACGCAGACGGGCTCAACGTGTTGGCAGAGATGTCGCGCCGAGGCGAGCTCGACCACGAAGACGAGGCCTCCCCCGAATCGCCGCACGCACCCCGAGTGCTCACGCCGCACCCAGGCGAGTTCCGCCGATTAGCCGCCCACCCTATGGCGGGCGAACCGATCGATGCCGACCCGACCTCATCCACGCAACGACCGCTGGCGGCGGCGGCGTTGGCGAGAGCGTTCCAAGCCACCGTGGTCCTCAAAGGCCAACACACCGTGGTCGGCGACCGCGATACGACACGGGTCTTCCGCAACGCAACGGGCAACCCCGCGCTGGCGACCGCGGGCACCGGCGACGTGCTCACCGGGTTGATCGCCGGCCTGATCGCCCAAGGCGCCGCACCGTTCGAAGCCGCGCGGCTGGGTGTGTTCATCCACGGCAGCGCGGCCGACCGATGGGCGAGCCGGCACGGACACGCGGGCCTGCTCGCGCACGAACTGTGCGACGGAGTCCCCGACGTTTTGAACGAGATGCGCCGTTGAAATCTGCTGCTTCGACTGCCGGTCTGCCCGGCGTTGCGAGTATGCTGGTACCCGGATTGGGTCATGTCGCTTTTGTCTTCAATGGTCCATCATGAAGTTCCTTTTCGCCGCCGTGCTGCTGGTGCTGGCTATCGCGAGCCTCGGGGTCCGGCTCTCTCAACCCGACCTCAGCGCCGACCGCCCGGTGATCTACTGGGTCACCGACCAGAACCCCGCCCGTCAGTTGCAGGTGCAACGATTCCATGACTGGCTGATCGCGGAAGGGCACGTCGACGAGCACGGCAAACCGGTCGTCGAGTTACGCCTGGATATGGGCAACTCGGAAGACGCAAAGAAGGTGATCCAGAGCGTCTCGGGCGTGGGCGGCGACCTGATGGACACGAGCGGCGCCTCGATGCGGCTGCTTCAGGCCATGGGGGTGCTGGCCGACCTCACCGATCACGCCGCCGAGCACGGCTACGGCGTGGACCAGACTTTTCCGGCCCTGGCGCCGGACCTGACGGTGGGCGGCCGGCAGTACCGCTACCCCGCGAACGTCGCGACACGGCTGATGTGGGTCAACCCCGCGGTCTTCGCACAGGTGGGTCTGGAGCCTCCACCCCGGCGATGGACGTGGGACGAGTTCGAGGCGCTGGGCGTGGCCTTCCGCGAACGCGCCAACCCGCCCGGCACCGCACCCAGGGACCGGCGGTTCCTGATCGACGAGGTCTCGCTCGAAGGCCTGGCGCGGAGCAACGGCGTTGACGCGCTCAACGAAACGGGCACGGCCAGCGCCCTGGACGATCCGCGTTACGTCGAAGCGCTCGAGACCTACAAACGGTGGGTCTACGACTTGAACATCGTCCCGTCCCCGGACGACGTCGCCGCGGCTTCGGGGCAGCAGGGATACGGCGGGGTCGGCTTGCAGCTATTCGGCCGCGGGCGGTACGCGATGTTCGAGGGCGGCCGGTACCACCTGATCCAGTTGCGGCGATTCGGGCAGCTCGGCCCGCTGAGCGTGGTGGAGCCGCCGCACCGCGCCCTGCCGGTCACCAGCCTGAGCACCCGGGCCGTCACGCTGTACGTCGGCAGCAAACACCCCGAGCTGTCCAAGTTGTTCTTGGAATTCCTCGCCAGCGAGGCGTACAACGCGACCATCGTCGAAGACGCCGACGCTTTACCGCCCAACCCACGGTTCACCCGCGGCGAAGCGTTCGAGCGTCCGCCGCTGTACCCCAAGGAATGGGGCGTCCACTCGGTATTCCGCGAAGCCGCCGAGCAGATCGGCGTGCCCAAGGCGTACAGCCTGTACGTCTTGCCGTCGGTCATCAACCGAGAGCGTGGCGACAAAGAACAAGCTTTCCTCAACGGCCGACTGACCGCCGAACAAGCCGCGTTGGGTGCCGCCGAAGCGATCAACCAACGGATCGCCAGCGAGGTCGAACGCAAACCCGAGCTGCGGGATAGTTTTACGCTCGATCTGGCGACTCAGCAGCGGATCGACGCGCTCAAGGCCGAAGGGAAGCCCATCCCCGCCTCCTGGATCAGCAATCCCTTCCATCGGTACGACTACCGCGCCAGGGGCCTGTTGATCGAAGACGCCGAGCCGGTCGGAACGGGGAGTGATTCGTGAACAAGTCTTCGATGGGCATCCAGCCCACGGTCGGCGAGCGCGCGGCCGCCGATCGGCGGGCCAGGCGGCGTAACCGCAGAGCCTTGATGATCGGGCTGGCGTTTCTCGCGCCGAACATCCTCGGCGTCGCGGTGTTCACCGTGTTTCCCGTCGTCTTCTCGCTGGTGATGGCGTTTTCCAACTGGGACCTGACCCAACACAACATGTTCAAGGAAGGCGTCCCTTCGTTCATCGGGCTCGATAGCTTTGTCGAGCTGATCGAGGGCGACCGGTTCTTCCGTTTCTTCGGCAACACCCTGTTTTTCATGATGGGCATCCCGGTCGCGGTGGCCGGTTCGCTGGGCGCCGCGATGCTGCTGAGCAAGGACACCCGCGCGGGCGGCGGCTGGCCTTACCTCTGGCTGCTGGCCGGGACGGTGCTGCTCGTGGCCTGCGTGATGCTAACCGCGGTCGGGCTGGGCGCGACCGCGATGACGCTGCTGTTCGTCGGCACCGCGTGCGGCATCTTGCTGATGGGCGTCACCGGCGGCCTGACCTTCTACCGCACGTTGTTCTACACGCCGCACTTCGTCGCCGGCGTGGCGACGATGATCCTGTGGAAGAAGCTCTACAGCAAAGACACCGGACCGATCAACGACGCGCTGCAGCCCGTGCTCAACCTGGTGGGTCGCGTTTCGCAGACGGCCCCGCTGGTACCGACGGCGATCGGCTGGGGCTTCGCGGCCCTGTTGGTGCTGCTCATGGGTTGGGGCCTGGGGCGCCTGCGGCAGATGCGGGCGGACGGCGAACTCGGCGGCGGCGCGGCCGTGTTGCCGCTGGGCCTGTTGGCGATCCCCGCCGTTCTTGCGGCGATCTGGGACGTCGGTGGGCCGCTGGTCTGGGCGGTGCCGATCGGTGTCGCCACGGCGATGATCTACCAAGTCGGACGGCTTGCTCGTTCCGAAGAACGCTTCCGGGCTCCCACGCCGTCGGAAGGCTTCGGCACCGCGTTGGTCTTTGCGGTGCTCGCGATGGTCGGGCAGTTCATCCTGCTGGGCTTCGCGGCGGTCGCCTTACACCTGCCGGGTTTGGTCGAAGAGGCGGCGGCGTCCGCCGCGCGACGCGAAGGCGATGCGCTCATCGAGCCGCCCGGCTGGCTGACGGACCGCGACTTCGCCAAGCCCGCGCTCATGACCATGGGCTTCTGGGCGGCGATCGGGTCCAACAATATGCTGCTCTACCTCGCCGCGTTGACCAACGTGCCCGGCGAGCTCTACGAAGCCGCCGACATCGACGGCGCGTCGCCGATACAACGCTTCTGGAACATCACCTGGCCGCAACTCGCGCCCACCACGTTTTTCATCTTCGTCATGTCCACCATCGGCGGGCTCCAAGGCGGCTTCGAGATGGCCCGCGTGATGACCCAGGGCGGCCCGGACGGAGCGACCACCACGCTCAGCTACTTCATCTACACCGAAGGCTTCGAGGTCGGTCGGCTCGGCTTCGCGTCCGCGGTCGCCTGGACGCTCTTCATCCTTGTTTTCGGCGTCACGTTGTTCAATTGGAAGTTCGGGAACAAATATGTCAACGATTGATCCCGCCCAAGCTAAGCGTTCGGCGAGCGAGCCGGTGCTTTCCCAGGCGGACGCCCGGTCGGCGCGGCGTCGCCGACGCCGTGCCGAAAGCCGCCGATTCTTCGGCGTCTTGCCGCTGCACGTCACGCTCACCGCGGTCGGCTTCATGCTCGCTCTGCCGTTCCTGTGGATGGTGCTGACCAGCTTCAAGCCGCTGGACCAGATCGGGCAAGACGATTGGCTGCCCACGCTTTCGGCAAACACCGACCGCGGCCAGTTCTCGGCCGAAGCGGTCGAGACCCTGCGCGATGCCATACGCCGGGGCGACACAGCGACCACCGCGTTCTTACAAGCCTTCGTGAACACGCAAGCCGAGACGCTGCGCCCCGAACAGTTCGCCGACCAGCTCAACGCCGCGATCCAACGCGGCGAGCCGATCCCGCCCGAGGCCTACGCGGGGGTTGCCCTCTCTCCCGAGGCGCTCGCACAGCTCGCGCGTGTCGTAACCGACGCGGCGACGCCGATCCCGCAAAACCTGATTGGTTCCGAACTCAACGATGAACTCCGCGCTCGCGCCCGGAACATCGCGCTGTTCAACGCCTACGTGCTCCACGACGCGCTGCCCGGGCTGATCTCCGAGCCGGTCGCGTTCCGGGCACACAACTACCTCGAAGTCTTCCGCCAGGTTCCGTTCGCCCGGTACTACCTCAACTCCCTGTTTATCGCGTGCTGGGTCACTTTCCTGCAGGTGTTCACCAGTTCGCTCGCCGCGTTCAGCTTCGCCCGGCTGGAATGGCCCGGGCGCGACAAGGTGTTTCTGCTTTACCTCAGCACGATGATGCTGCCGGGGTTGGTGATGATGATCCC
>JBCDDH010000050.1:0-26209 GCA_039180415.1 Planctomycetota bacterium
CCACCCCCCGGGGGCGGGGCCCCCCCCCGCGCCCACGGCTTTATCTGCAAATCGCTCGGCCGTTCCCAACTTAGCCTTCCGCACCCGAGCCACACGCCCCAGCGTTCAAGGCCGGGCGACACCTTCGCGGCCGCGGATCCCGCGGAGGCATGGATTCTCCGCAAGGACTCACCGGCGTATTGATCTCCTACCCGCCAGACGAAGGACGCCTCGAATGCGCGTTTCGACGAGGATTGCCAACCTCAACGCCGGAAGGCTGCTCGCAAAACAAGAGCGTGGGGTTCGTTCACCGAGCGCGACGGAACGCCGACGGGGTCATCCCCACCACGCGACGCAGGTGTCGGCCCAGATGCGACGGGTTGGCGAAGCCGCACTCTTGAGCGATCGACGCGATCGTGCGATCCCGCTGCCGCGGATCCGTCAACAGCACGCAGGCCCGCTCGACCCGGCGGTCCATCACGAATTGGTGCGGCGTCTGCCCCGTCGCCCGCTTGAAGCGACGCGAGAAATGGAAGACGCTCAATTTGAGTGCCGCGGCTAGATCGTCCAACCGGATCGGTTCGTGCAGGTGGGCTTCGACGTAGTCGCTGATCACGGCCACCTCCCGATCGGTCAAAGCGCCGGGCCGGACGACGTCCCGCAATGCCTGCGTGCTGTAGTTGCGAATCAGGTGTAGCGCCAACCCGAGGCTAATGCCTTCGACGTATAGCAAAGAAGCACCACCGGGCTCGCCCGGCTCTGAATCGGTCGGCAACTCGCGGTGCAAGAGTGAGAGCATGGTTTGCAGCCGGGGGTCCAGGACGTCGAACGCGTGCCGCAGTTGGAGCCGATCTGGGTTGATGCCCATGGCGTCTTCAGCCACCCGCCGGAGCATCGACGGTGCTAGGTAGGTGTGGCAGGAGCGAAAGGCTTGTTCGCCTTTCCACTCCCAGGTGAAGCCATCGCGTGCGGGTAGGACATTCACCCGTCCGGGGACGTATGTCGCCTCGACGCGTCGCCCCCCGCGACACTGGCGATGCCAGAAACGCACATCGGTGTAACCGATCAACAGGTGGTCGTGGAAGCCCCCGGGTAGTTCAAAGACACCGGAAGCTTCGTGGTCACGTTGCAGCAGCATTGTGGCTCCCCACGAACCCGACGCGGCGATCGAAGCGGGATCGATCTCGATCGGGCGTACCGAGGGAGGGGCGCTGGAGGCGTGGGTCCCGTGCGAGCCGTCATGCCGGAGGTTGTTTCTCTTCGGAGCGGGCATGGGCAGCGGATCGGAGCGGAGCGTTCGGCCCGTTCGGAGGCGTGACGCTTCCGCTGGAAAGATGGCCCCGGCGTCGAGCACACCGTTGGCTCGACGACCGCCCTCCGCGCCAATTTTCCACCATGACTATCTCCAAGCCCCGAGTTGGGCTCTAGGAGCATCCGGCAGAGGTCTGACATCTGCTTGCTACGTAGACAGCAGTCCGCCGGTTTATTCGTGAGGTAAAAGACGGGAGCCGGTAGACATGCCGGCCAATCGCTTGATGGATCAATCCGATTGGCGGATCGCCGAGGGCGTGGTGTCCAACAGCCGCCGAACGTGCCGGCACAAGTGTGACTGGTCCGCGAACCCACACTCGGCGGCGACCCAGGCGATGGTTCGTTCCGCGTACCGGGGATCGGCCAGGAACTCCCGGGCCCGCTCTACCCGGCAGTCCATGACGAAGCGGTGCGGCGTCTGCCCCGTCGCGTGCTTGAACCGACGGGAGAAATAAAACGTGCTAAGCCCAACGGCTTCCGCGAGGTCGTCCAGCCGGATGTCTTCTCGCAGATGGGCCATGATGTAGTCGCGAACCGTCGCCACCTCGCGGTGGGTCAAAGCCCCGGTGCGGAAGATGTCGCGTGGGGCTTGGGTGCCGTAATCACGTACGAGATGCAGCGCTAGCGCCTGGGAGATGCCACCGATGTAGAGCGACAAGTGAGCCGAGGAGTTGGAGGCCGCCCCGTTTGCCGAAACGTCAAATTCGCGGTGGAGCAACGACAGGCAGGACATCAACCGGTCGTCGTGCACGTCAAAGGCGTGGCGGAGTTGGAAGCGGTCCGGATTGATGCCGTAGGCGTCCTCGGCGACGCGTTGCAGGAGAGAGGGAGCGAGATAAGTATGCTCGCTTACTTTTTCTTGGGCCTCATCCCATTCCCAAAAAAAACCTTCGCTGGCGGGGACCAAATTAACAAGATTCGAAGTGATCTGTCCTTCGATACAGAGATTGTCGCGTTTTTGTCGATGCCAAAAACTTTTATTTATGTTTGGATTGAAAACTAAAAGATGATCGCTGCTGCCCGAACCAAGAGCGACGGCATCAAACCGCGAGATCTTTCTGCGGATCAAGGTAGTTTGTCCCCATTTGCGAACGGCGTCGATCGATTGAGGATGAGCTTTGACGGGAAGTACCGGCGCGCCGAAATGAGCTCCAGGCGCCCGGCCGTCATCGGGTTGAGGGAGGGGGTTCCTCTTTCGTGCCGGCATGGGTCTAGAAATACAGTACCAGTTAGTCCGGAAAACGCCCCGTGCAGCGGTAAAAATGCCGTCGACACTGTTCCACATCGACAAACCCGCAGCGGTGGGCAATAAACACGAGGGTGAACCGCGATTCAGCTAAAAGCGCCTCGACACAACCGATGCGGCGCTCGAGCAGGTGCCGTTTCAGCGATTTCCCCGTGGCGCGTTTGTACCGCTGGTTGAGCGTAAGGTGGGGAAGGCCACAGGCTTCCGCCACGTCGGCCACACAGATCAGGGCGCGGTCCTCTTCGCGGAGGAAAGCCTCGATCAAATGGAGCTGCCCTTGCGTGAGCGGGGGTTCGGTGGGAAACACACCCGTCAGAATGTCGGACCGAAACTCTCGCCCCTAGAACCCTTCGGAGAGTTGCTTGGACGTTCTTGCCCTAACGGGGCGAAACCGTTTCGTACGCACGGCGATTAGGGATGACCGCCCCAACGGTCCAACCGGCGAGCAACTCAAACCTCGACCGGTCCGCCGTCCTGGAGCTCGACGGGCTTGAGCCAGGGCATCATGCGGCGGAGTTCTTTGCCGACGCCTTCGACGGGGTGGCCGGCGTTTTCGGCGCGTTGCTGTTTGAACCAGGCGAAACCGTTGGCGTAATCATCGCGGAAAGCCTTGGCGAAGCTGCCGTCCTGGATGTGCTTCAACGCGTCGGCCATGCGCTGCTTGGTGGCGTCGTCGCAGATCTTGGGCCCGGTGTAGTAGTCGCCGAACTCGGCGGTGTTGGAGATGCTGTAACGCATGTAGTCCAGGCCGCCGCGCTTGATGAGGTTGATGATCAGTTCGAGCTCGTGGCAGACTTCAAAATAAGCGAGCTCCGGCGGATAGCCCGCTTCGGTGAGCACTTCGAAGCCCTTTTTGATCGACTCGGAAAGCCCGCCGCAGAGTACGACTTGCTCACCGAAGAGGTCGGTCTCGCACTCGTCCTTGAAGGTGGTCACGAGGGTACCGCCCTTGCCGCCGCCCACGCCGATCGCGTAAGCGAGCGCGAGGTCTTTGGCGTCACCCGAAGCGTCCTGGTGGATGGCCATGAGGCAAGGGACGCCGCCGCCGCGTTCGTATTCCCAGCGGACGGTGTGCCCCGGACCCTTCGGGGCGACCATGATGACGTTGACGTCCTTGGGCGGCTCGATGGTCTTGAAGTGGATGTTGAAGCCGTGGGTGAAAAGCAGGGTCTTGCCGGCGGTCAGGTTCGGGCCGATAGATTCTTTGTAAACATCGGGCTGAACCTCGTCGGGGAGGGCGACGGCGATGAGATCGGCCTGCTTCACCGCGTCGGCGACGGGTAGCGGCGTAAAGTTGTGCTTGGCGGCAAGCTTGCCGTTGGCCGAATCGGCGCGATTGGCAACGATGACGTTGAGGCCGGAGTCGCGGAGGTTCTGCGCGTGGGCGTGCCCCTGAGAGCCGTAGCCAAGGACGGCGATGGTTTTGCCTTCGAGGGGGGCGAGGGAGCCGTCTTGGTCGTAGAGGGTTTGGATGGCCATAGCGGGAGACTTGTGGGTAAGGGGTCTTGGGGCAGGGCGAAACGCCGAGCCGTGCAGGTTAGTGGTGGCCGCGGGAGGCGTCAAAGCTCCGCCGGGCGGTGGGGATTTGAACGATTTGAATGGCAGTAATCGCGGCCGATAAGCGGACGGGACGTCGAGCCCGCCGGGCGGTCGACTCGATAACAATGGGGTGGAATTCGGAAGCGCCAGTTCGACTTTCGTCACCGCCCCGCCACCCCGCCTCGTGGGCGTGACGGACGATGTGGCGAAGACGGTCGTGCAACCGGCTAACGGTGCCGAGAGTTCGTCCGCCGGCGACCGGGGCTTGGAGCGTCGCGATACGTTCACGCCCAGCGGGCGGCGACCGGCATTGGAAGTCGAGCCAACCCAAGCCCCCGAGGAGGCGGACGACCCAACGGCGCCGCGCGGCAAGAACGGACAACCGCTGAGCGAAGCCGAGCAGGACCAAGTGGAACAACTCGAAGCCCGCGACCGGGAAGTCCGGGCACACGAGATGGCCCACAAGAACGCGGCGGGCCAATACGCGACCTCGGGGCCGACGTACACGTACCAGACCGGGCCGGACGGCCAGCGGTACGCGGTGGGCGGCAGCGTGGGGATCGACCTGTCACCGGAAGAGACGCCGGAGCAGACGATCGAGAAGATGGCGGTGGTGCGTCGCGCGGCGTTGGCCCCGGCCGAGCCTTCGTCGCAAGACCGAAAGGTCGCGGCGCAGGCAGCGCAGATCGCGATGGAGGCGCGACAGGAAAAACTGCGAGAAGAGCAGGCGGAAGCGGAAGACGTGAAAACTGACGCGTCGGGCGCGGCGCAAAGCGTTGACGAGGCAGGGAGCGCCACGGCGTCGGATGGTTCGACCGCGGGCAGGACCGGAGACGCTGCGTCGCCGACCCCAAGCCCCGAGCGAGCGGGTTTTCTCGAACGTCGGCCGTTGGACCTCTACGCCTGATCGAGCAAACTCGCGTAGGCTGCGACGCGTATGCTCGACTTCGCGGATCAGCCGTACGAGTGGATCGCGCCGGCACCGAGCCCGGTGATCGGGCCGTTCATGCGCTGGTACAACGGCCGGCGGTTCCTGCCGGGGGTGAAACAAATCCAGAAAGTCCGCGTCGAACTCGGCGAGAACCTCGCAGCGCGGATGGCGGCGGGCGACCGGTTGGTCCTGATGCCCAACCATCCGACGCACGCGGACGCCGCGATCTTCATGGAGGCGTTGCGGCGGCGGGGGGTGCGGTCGCAGATGATGGCGGCGTACGACGTGTTCCTACGCGGCAAGCTCGACCGGTTTTTGATGCGGCGGATCGGGGCGTTCAGCGTGGATCGCGACGCGTCGGACCCCCGGCCGATGAAGCACGCCATGGAGGTGCTGGCCGAGGGGCGGTGCGCGCTGACGGTCTTCGCCGAGGGCAACGTGTATTTGGAGAACGATTGCGTCGGGCCGTTCCAGGAGGGTGCCGCGTTCCTCGCTTTACGAGCGCAGCAGAAACTCGGCGAGGCGGCCAGAATCCTCGCCGTGCCCGTGGCGATCAAGGCGAGCTATCGGGAAGATGCCCGGCCGGAGATTCGCCGGCGACTGACGCGCCTGGCCGAGTCGGTCGGCGTGACCGGTCTGGACGCGACGCCCGAGGCAACCGATCCGCGGTCGGCGCTCATGCGGCTGGGGACCGCGGCGATGAAGCGGAACCTGAAGCTGCGGGGATTGGACTGTCCCTGGGAAACGCTCGGCGACGGCGCGGACGAACGCGCTGATCTGCCGGGGCTGATCCGCTGCGCGGCGTCGGGCATTCTGGATCGGCTGGAAGCGAAGCTGGACCTCACGCCCCGCGACCCGGACCGGCTGCTGGATCGGCTGCGGGCGTGCCGGCGGGTGATCCACGACGTGCGGGTCGACCCAGCCCGCGAAGCGGACCACGCCGCCGCCGCGACGTGGGCGGACGAAGCGATCCTCGCGCTTCGGTTGATCAGCTATCGTGGCACCTACGTCGCCGAAAAAGCCAGCGTGGATCGTGTGGCGGAAACGGCGGAAAAGCTCGAAGAAGACGTGTTCGGGCGGATGCCCGAGCCGATGGGGCCACGTCTGGCGGTCGTGCGGTTCGGCGAGCCGATCGACCTGCGGGCAAAACTGGCCGAGGGCGGGAAGCTACGGAAGGTCGTGCGCGGCGTGACGGCAGAAGCCGAATCGAGCGTTCAAGCCGGGCTGGACACGATCAACGAGACGCTAAACACGCCCGGCAGCGAGCTGTGGTGAAGAGCCCGCAGCTTGGCAGCGATGCCGGCGCAAGCCGGCTAGTCCAAAGCGGCAACCTTCTCACGGAGGAGTTGGGCGACGGCGTAGGCGGTGCCCCGGGCGGACGCGGGATTCTGACCGGTCACCAGGCGCCGATCGGTGACGACGTTGGGCTCGAAGTTACCGGCGGGCATGAACTTGGCGCCGCGCTCTTCGAGTTTGGTCTGGAGGAGAAACGGCATCGCGTCGATCAACTGGACAGCGTCCTCCTCGGCGTTGGTGAAGCCAGCAACGTGCTTGTCGGCGACCAGAAACGAACCGTCGGCGAGCCGGACGTTGACCAACGCCGCCGGCCCGTGGCAGACCGCGGCCACCACCCCGCCTTGCTCATAAACCGACGCGAGCAGACGCTGGAGCGGTTCGTGGTCGGGCAGGTCCCACATCGTGCCGTGGCCGCCAGCGACAAAGACCGCGTCGAAGTCGGCCGGTTTAGCGTCGGCGATCTTTTCGGTGGAGACCGCCCCCTCGTGAGGCGGAAACGCTCCGAGGAAGGCGGCATTGGCAGGCTCTCCGAGGTCGAGGCTCTTGGGATCGATCGGGGCGGTGCCGCCGTCAGGGCTGACGAGGACGACATCGAAGCCGGCTTCGGTGAAAACTTCCCAGGGGTGGGCAGCCTCGGAGAGATAAAAGCCCGTCGGCCGATCGGTCTCGCCGAGTCGATCGTGATTGGTGAGGACGATAGCGACGCGTTGCGGAGCGTCCGAGGCGTCGGGGTCCTCAGCAAACAAGGGTGGCGTCCAGAGTAGGGCCAAAAGAAACGGCGCGAGGATGGCGGACGCCACAAAACAGCGGAAGGAGGTTTGCAACATGGCCGGATGGTAGGCGTGGCGGTTGGGTGGACTATTCACCGCGTTTTTTTAGTTTGGCCCCGTCGATCCGGCGTCTACTCGGCACCGACGGCGGCGTGATCGACGTACCAGGTCAGCGTGCCTTGCGTGGGCTCGATGCCGGAAATGGGCACGTTGGCGGCGTCAACGTGGCCTGCCTCATTCAGGTCGTGGACCCGACCGAGCGCGGCGTGTTTGCCCGGGCCGACGGCGAGGACCACCAGCTGACGAGCGGCGTTGAGCAGCGGATAGGTCATGGTCAGCCGCGGCGGCGGGACGACTTTGTCCCCATCGTTCTCCACGATCCAGCGGTCGCCGACGCGCAACGCCGGCGATTCGGGGAACAGCGACGCGGTGTGGCAGTCCCCGCCCATACCCAACAAGACGAAATCGAGCCTCGGAAAATCGTCGCCGTCGGCTTTCATCCCGAACGCGGCCTCCATCGCGGCCTCGTAAGTCGCCGCGGGATCGTCTGCGAGTACGGGCATCGGGTGGACCTGATCGGGCGGCGTGGGGATGTGATCCGTCAGCGCCTCGCGGAGCATCTTCATGTTCGATTTGTTGTGATCTTCGGGAACCCGGCGTTCGTCGACGACCCAAATGTGCGTCTCCCCCCAAGGGATCGCACGGAACTTCGGATCGGTCACCAAGCGAACGTAGAACGGCTCGGGCGTCCCGCCACCGGAGAGCGCGGCGTGGAAAACGCCGCGCTGCTCGACCGCGTCGAGCGCGGCGGCCATGAAGGCTTCGCCGAGCTTCTCGAAGAGGGTTTCGGTCTCAGGCGTGGCGACGGTAATGCCGGGGAGGGTGAGCATATTGCGAACGCTAGCAGACGAGGCCTTACGCCCCAGCCCCGCCGCCTATACGGCGGGCATCACGGATCGGTGCACCTCCGAAAGTTTCGCGACGCAGATCAACTGCGTCCGTGCCGTGAAAAGCGAGTTTGGCCGCTAAAGGAGGGTCTCGGCGAGGATTTGAGATGGTTCCGAGATACTCCAGCCGCAACTCTTGATTGATCGAAGCGGAAACGTTTCGACGGAGACGGAGCCCCTTCGCGTCGGCTGGCGTGGTACCGATCGTTATGGAAAGTTCGCGATCGTCAAAACCAACGACACTCAATCTCAAGTATCTATCGATCAAAAACATATCGTCAGCATCTGCGGTCAAAGCGACTCGTTGCATGTCGCAGGCTTCCGGGCTAGCAGGGGTCGGGTTTCCGGCCCCGGCTTAATCGTTGTGCCAGTACCGCCCGTCTTTTTCCATCATTTTTTCCGCGGCTTGCGGGCCCCACGAGCCGGCGGCGTAGTTAGGCAAATTGTCGTCGGGGTGCTCGGCCCAGTAGTCCAGGATCGGCTGACATGCGTGCCACGAACTCTCGATCTCGTCGCGGTGCTTGTAGTTGGTCTGATCGCCACGGAGGCAGTCGTACAGCAGCGTCGCGTAACCGTCGGGCGGATCGACCTGCCATTGGTCCTTGTAATCGAAGTCCATGACCACGTCCTGGATGCGCATCCCGGTGCCGGGGCACTTGCCTTCGAACCGCAGGCGGACGCCCGGATTCGGCTGGACCGAAATCAGGATCTGGTTGGGACGGAACTGCTGAGCCTGTTCGCGGAACAGCTTGTGCGGCGTGGGTTTCAAGTACAGCACGATCTCCGTCTTTTTCTCGGCCATCGCCTTGCCGGACCGCAGGTAGAACGGCGTGTTGCCCCAACGCCACGTGTCGATGTTGAATTTCACCGCGGCGAACGTGTCGGTCTGGCTCTGTGGGTCGGTGCCGTCTTCATCGCGGTACGACTGAACACGTTCTTGTTTGACCGTGCCGTCGCCGTACTGACCCCGCACGGCAATGTGGGGTATCTCGTCTTCTGTCGGCACGCGTAGCGCCTTGAAAACCTTGATCTTTTCGGTACGCACGTCCGCGGCGTCCATCGTGATGGGCGGCTCCATCGCCACGATCGACGCTACCTGCAGCAGGTGGCTCTGCACCATGTCCCGCATCGCGCCCCCGGAAGGGCTGTCGTAGTACGCGCCTCGGCCTTCGACGCCGACCGTCTCGCTGGCCGTGATCTGCACGTGATCCACGTAACGGTGGTTCCAGATCGGCTCGAACATCGAATTTGCGAACCGAAGCACCATCAGGTTCTGAACCAACTCCTTGCCCAGGTAGTGGTCGATCCGGTAGATGCCGTCTTCATCGAACACCTGCGCCAGCACGCGATTGAGTTGGGTCGCCGACGTGGGGTCCGAGCCGAAAGGCTTCTCGATCACGATCCGTTGCCACGGCGGCTTGTGCGTATCGATCGTGCAGAACTTCCGGCCCTCGGTCACCAATTCGTGCGCCCCGATTTGAACGATAATCGGCTCGAAGAACTGCGGCGCCATCGACAGGTAGAACAAGATGTTCGCGCCCAGGCAGTGGCGTTCCTGCAACGCACGGATACGGTCCATAAGCGACGGCCAGCCTTCGCTCTTGGTTGCGTCCGTCGCTTCGTAGTGCAAAGACTCCGCGAACAGGTCGAAATCCGCCCGGCTTTCGAATTGATCTTCCGAGAATTCAAACACCTCGTCGCGGTACGAAGCGTCATCAAACCTACTCCGCGAGACGCCCAGGATGGCGAATCTCTTCGGGGCTTGGCCTTGCTTCCAGAGGTAATACAACGCGGGGATGAGCTTACGTTTGGTCAAATCACCGGAAGCCCCGAAGATGATAATCAGGCAGTCTTCCGGGCATTTGAGCGGGGCGTCGTCGTGCGGCATGTGAAGACGATAGCGGCTTCGAGAGGCGGAAGTCGCCTCGGCGGTGCGCTCTTTTTTGGCTTAATCGGACGCCGCCGAGACGCCGCGCTTCCGCAGATGGATCGACACCAACATCAGGTCGGCCGGGTTGACCCCCGCCAGACGCGAAGCCTGACCCAGCGTGGTCGGCCGAAACCTCGCGAGCGTCTGGGCGGCCTCGCTGCGCAACCCCGCGATCGCGTGGTAATCGGCGTCCGCGGGTAGCGGCATATGCTCCCGCTCGGCCATCCGCGCGATCTCCCGCTGTTGGCGGGCGATGTAACCGCCGTAAAGCTGCTGCGCTTCGAGATACGCCGCAACCTTCACGTCGGAGCGATCGTCCGCTTCCGCTAGCCGCCGCCGTCGCTCGAATACCCCCCACCGCGTGTCGTCGACCAACCCCAATTTTCGCCCTTCCGGTGTCAGCCGCCACGCCGCGTTGTCGCTCCGCAGTTGCAGGCGGTGCTCCGCCCGACTCGTGAACATCCGGTACGGCTCGCGCGGCGTCTTGGTCACCAGATCGTCCAGCATCACTCCCAGATACGCCTGCTCCCGCGACAGCCGCCAAGGATCAAAATGATCCCAAACGTCACCCCGACGCAGAGCCTCAGAGACCCGGAGCGCATGGTCCACCGCCGCGCTCCACCGCACCGCGTTCACCCCCGCAACCAGCCCCTGCCCCGCCGCCTCCTCGTACCCGCTCGTCCCATTGATCTGGCCAGCCAACAACAGCCCGGGCAACCGCTTGGTCATGCACGTCGCGTCGATCTGGTGCGGCCAGACCATGTCGTACTCCACCGCATAACCGTGCTTCAGAATGGTCGCGTGTTCACAACCCGGCAACGCCCGGACGATCTCACCCTGAACTTCTGGAGGCAACGACGTGCTGATCCCGTTGCAGTAGATCTCGTTCGTCGCCAGCGACTCGGGCTCGAGAAACACGTGATGCGACGCCCGGTCCGCGAACCGCACCACCTTGTCCTCGATGCTCGGGCAGTACCGAGGCCCCGCGTCCGCCTCGATGTCGCCGTTGTACATCGGCGCGTGATCGAGGTTGGCCCGGATCAATTCGTGCGACGCTTCGTTCGTGTGGGTCATCCAACAAACACGCTGCTCTAGCGAGGGAAAGCCGTCCGGCTCGGTCAGGTCGCTGAACGGCACCGGCACGTCGTCTCCGGGTTGCTCCGCCAAACCCGAAACGTCGATCGTCTCCGCCGCGAGCCGGGGCGGCGTCCCCGTCTTCAGTCGGCCCAACTCGAAGCCCAGCCGCCGCAGCTCCGCGCTGATTCCCACCGCGCTCCCTTCCCCGACTCGTCCGCCCTCGGCTTTCTGTGGGCCGGTGTGCATCAACGCCCGCATGAACGTGCCCGTGGTCAACACCACCGCGTCGCTGCGCAGCGTGAACGTCTTTTCAACTTCCCCGATATCCCCAAACTCCCCGCAACACGCGTCCGTTTCGCACGCCGGCCCGTGATCCCCCTCAAAGCCACGGCAAAATACGCCCACGCACCGCCCTTCTTCCACGAGCAGACGGTCCACCAACCCACGAATGTGCGTCAAGTTCGGCCGCGTCGATAGCAACCGCCGCACCTCCGCCGCGTAAGCGTATTTATCGTTCTGACTCCGAGGCCCGCGCACCGCCGGCCCTTTGCTCCGGTTCAAGACCCGGAACTGAATCCCCGTGGCGTCCGCAGCCAATCCCATCAGCCCGCCCAGCGCGTCGATCTCCCGCACCATCTGTCCCTTGGCCAAACCCCCGATCGCCGGATTGCACGACATCGCCCCCGTCTTCGCGGGGTCCATAGTCACCAACGCAACTCTCCCCAGCCCCCCCGCCGATCGTTCGAACCGATCCCGCAGCAGATTGCACGCCGCCCACGCCGCCTCCGCCCCCGCGTGCCCGCCGCCCACCACCACGACGTCAAACACGTTGTTCGTTCGACTTCCAGCCATCCAACAAGTTTAAGCCCTCCCGATCGAAGCCTCATCCCCCCTCCTGGATGCCCCACTTGAGATGTACGTCGGTCAATCGATCACGCCTATAGTCCACGGTTCAAATCGCATCGATCCATACGCACGGGGGGATCGACCTCGAAAGCTGGACATGCCATACGTCACTGCTTTGATCGCGGTTCTTTTGACCCTGTCTTCGCCTTTGGCTACGGCCCGAACCGAAACCACCGAAAGCGCAACAAACTCGAGTCCCGAAGCCGCGATCCGCACCCTGTTCCACGCCGTAGACCAGCGAGACTGGGGCACCGCCCAAGCTGTGCTCGCCCACCAACTTCAAGTGGACTACTCCGATCTTGGCGGCGCGAACGGACCAGTGACGGCCGAGGAACTCATCGGCGGCTGGAAGCCCTTCCTCAGCGGCTTCGACCGCACTCTCCACCAGCCCCACCGTATCGCCGTTTGGCCGACCGGCGATCGCGCGACCGCGACCGCCGACGGCATCGCTGTCCATCTCCTCGACGACGACCAATGGGCTGTCTTCGCGGGCTACGACTTCGAACTATTACGCGACACAGACGGGCAATGGAAGATCGCGTTCATCCGACTCAGCCTGTACCACCAAACCGGCAACCTTCGGCTTGGCGCTGAGGCCCACGGCCGCCAAGCCGCGGCCGACGTCACCAGCCCGCACGCCGACCGCATCGCGACGTTTTTCGAAACTTTGGAAAACCGCGATCTCGACGGCCTCGTCGCGTTGTTCGCCGAAGACGGCCGACAGCTCATGCCTCTCTCGCCCGATGGCTTCCCGAGAGAGGTTGATGGCCGCGAGAATATCCGCGAGCTCTACACCCACGCGATGAATTTCACGTCCATGGCCTTCGAATACGAAACCCTTGCCACCCCCAACCCCGATCTCGTCGCCGCCCGGTTTACCGGCACCGTGAACGTCTCGCCCGGCCAGCCCTACAACAACAGCTACATCGGAGTCTGGCAATTCAACGACGCCGGCGAGATCACCGCCTATACGGAATACTTCAACCCAATGGTCTTGCAGTACGGTTTCCCGGGGCTTCAACCCCCGCATTACAGCGTCCACGCCTCTGGTGCTGCTCCAAAAGACGGCGTCGAACTCCGCGAGATTGCTTTCGACTCTCGCGGCGACCGCCTTGTCGGCCACCTCTTCTTACCGCCGGATTTTGACGAAACCCGGACCTACCCCGCCGTTCTCGTTGCCGGCTCGTGGACCAGCGTCAAGGAGCAGATGCCCGACACCTACGCCAGCCGGCTCGCCGAAGACGGCTTCATCACCCTGACCTTCGACTTCCGCGGCTTCGGCGAGAGCGAAGGCCAACCCCGCCAGTACGAAAACGCCGAACGCAAAATCCAAGACGTTCGCGCCGCCGCCGATTTCCTGAAGCGGCAACCCAACGTCGGCGACGCCATCGCGGGCTTGGGTGTCTGCGCCGGGGCCGGCTACGTCGCTCACGCCGTCAATCGTGACGACCGCTTCACGCACCTTGCCCTCGTCGCCCCCTGGCTCCACGACCCCGCCGTCGCCGCGCAGATCTACGCCAGCCGCCCCGGGGGCGTCGAAGCCCTCCTCGCCTCCGCCGAAGTGGCCGCCGCCCGCTACGCCGACACCGGTCAGGCCACCTTCGTCGCCGCCGCCAGCGAGCTCGACCCGCTCGCCGCGATGTACGTTCCCAACGGTGTTTTTCCCTACTACCTCTCCCCCGCCAAGGCCGCCGGCCCGCATTACGACAACCGCTTTGCCGTTCAAAGCTGGGCTTCTTGGCTAAACTTTGACGCTTTCGCCGCCGCCGACGGCCTCACCAAACCCGTCTGCATCGTCCACAGCGAGAAAGGCGCCATCCCCGACGGTGCCCGCCGCTTCATCGAACGCCTACCCGGCGAAACTCCGACCATCACCTGGCTCAACGATTACACCCAAGAGCAGATTTACTACGAAGACGACGCCGTCACCGCCGCAATGAATGCAACTTCCGCGTGGCTCAAGGACCAGACGCGGATCGATCGCTAGTTCTTGTCGACCTGGCCACATGACAGCGTGCCCGTCGCTCAAACGACTCCGAACCTTTCGCCAGTTATGCGCATAGGATCGCAAGCAGCCGATCGTTCTCGGCTAAGCCGCCTCAACCAAAGCGAACTCTCCGCCCGACGCGATTCCGCAACCCTCTCTATTCTCATGCTCAACCTCCCCCCGATTCTCGGCCTCTGCGTGACCGTCGCCTGTGTTCTTCCCTGCATTGCTCAAACCCAGTCGCCAGCGCCAGCCGGCTGGCAGCTGACCTTTTCCGATGAGGGCAACGGCGACGCCGGCTCGCCTCCCGACCCCGCCAAATGGACCCACGACATCGGTGGCCACGGGTGGGGCAACGCCGAACCCCAAACCTATACCTCCCCACAACACCTCGCGCCCTCCGGACTTAACGCCTTCTACGACGGCGAAGGGCACCTGGTCCTTGAGGCCCGTCGCGAAAATCACACCGGCCCCGACGGCATCGCCGCCGAGTTCACCTCCGCCCGGATCAAAACCCAAAACCTGTTCTCGCAAGCCTACGGGCGATTCGAAGCCCGCCTCCGACTTCCCCAGGGGCAGGGCATCTGGCCCGCCTTCTGGATGCTCGGCGACTCCTTCGCCGACGCCGGTTGGCCACACTGCGGCGAGATCGACATCATGGAATTCCTCGGCCACGAGCTCAACACCATCCATGGCACCGTCCACGGCCCGGGCTACTCCGGTGCCGATGGCATCCAGGGCAGCATCCACCTTGAACCGGGCGAAAGCTACGCCGACGACTTCCACGTCTTCGCCGTCGAATGGGAACCCGACGAGATCCGCTGGTACCTCGACGGCGAGCACTACCACACCGTCACGCCCGAAGACCTGACCAACGAAGACGGCACCCAAGACGAATGGGTTTTCAACACGCCGCACTTCCTGATCCTCAACATCGCCACCGGCGGGCACTGGCCCAGGTACCCCGACGACACCACCGTCTTCCCCCAACGCATGACCGTGGACTACGTCCGCGTCTACCAACGTGAAGAGCACGCGGACCATCACTAAGACCGAAACCCCAGCGTCCCGGGCAACACCGCCCGCCATCACGTTGCCCGGCACACGATGGACCGATGGACACTGAGACCCGATTCACCGACCTCAGGCTCCGACACGCCGTAACCGCCGACACCAAGGACTTGGTCCGCGTTCACTTTGACGTCGTGCATGGCAGCACGTCTGGGTCCTATCCAGTCGAGGTTCACCGCGGCTGGTCCGAGGCTCCGGACGATTCGCGGCGACGCACCGACCCGCGCGAGGCGATCGAACGCGGCGAAGATCTGTTCGCCGTCGCGGAAATCAGCTACAGAATCGCCGGCTTCGGATCGATCGTGCCCGCGATCGAAGAACTCCGCGCGATGTACGTCGATCCGGCTTTCGGAGGATCCGCGGTCCTCCGTCGCCTGGAGGATGAAGCGTCTCGCCTCGGCCTTTCGGCTCTGCGGATGGACGCGTCGCTGAACGCCGAAAGCTTTTACGCCCGCCACGGGTACGAGATCATTCAGCGCGGCGTCCACCGCCTGGCTGCCGGCGTGGACATGCCCTGCGTCACGATGCGCAAGCCCATCGTCGCGGATCACGATTGAGCCGCGAAGAAAACGTTCGACCCGGAGGCCGTCACGCTCACTCCAGCGTCACCGTGACCGTCGCGTCCTCGTCCAGCGTCGGCGTCAACGTCACGCGTTGTCGGCCTTTCGTGACGGTGACGGTGTAAATCCCCTTGAATCCGCGTCCCGTCACGACGCCGTCGCCGCCGGTCACCGCTTCCATGTCCGTATGGAACGTCTCGGTGATCAGCTTCATGTACGCCTCCCCCGCCGGCGTGGGCGTCCAGTCCGCCGACCACAGCGCCGCTTGCGGCTTCCAATGCTCGGGCTCCCAGAAGCCCCACTGCGTCACCGACGTGACCGCCGGGTGGCTGAACGCCATCGTGTAGAAGTCACGCAGGTAGTCGGCCTTGGTCTGCTCGTCCAGCGTCGCGACGTCGAACTCGGTGACATGGATCGGCAACCCAAACTTCGCGAAACGATCGAACACCACCTTGAGCTGTTCGATATCGGTGAAGTCTTCACCGATGTGGCCCTGCATGCCGATCACTCCGACCGGCACGCCCGCGTCCAACAGCATCTGGATGTCCTCTTCGTAAGTGCGGTGATTGAATTCGTTAAGGCCGCGACCGCTGATGATGCCGTATTCGTTGACCGCTAAACGCAGGTCCGGCGCGACCTCCGCCGCCTTCTGCCACCAGGCGATCCGCGCGTCCTCCCGGCCGATCGCGTCTTCCATGATGTGGTTGTTCCGCGTCTCATTCTGGAAGTCCACCTCGCTGAGCGGAAACTCCCGGATCGTGCCCATCACGTCCTCGACGTGCGTGAGCACCGCTTGGTTCAGCTCGTCCGGCTGGTCGCGCAGCTCATAAAACTTCGTCGGCAGCCGATCCCACGCGCTCCACAGCACCACGTGCGCCCGCGTCGGGAAGCCCGTGTCCGTCGCCCATTTCATGTACCGCAGGTTCCGCGCTCGCACCTTCGGATCCGGCCAGCCCCAAGTCTGTGCCGGGTAGACCGGCGTCGTCAAGCGGTTGTAGTAAGTGGTGACGATCTCCCGGAACTTCACGCCATCGGGCGTTTCGTCCAGCAGCGGGCCGTAGATCCCCAACCAGGTCCCGAAACCAAAGGCGTGCCGATCCAACTCAATATGCACGTCGGCCCCTTCCACCGGCCGGCCTTCCGCGTCAACGACCTTCACCGTCAGGTTCGCCTTGCGGATCTGCTCGATCCGCTCCTGTGCCGGCCCACGCCACGCCGCGTCGGGTTCCTGCCCGAGGTAATACACCCGCGACACCGGCAACGCCTCCAAATCCGCGTCCGGCCCGAGGTTCCACGCCGCGAACCCGCCCACTTCCAACGCCTGCACCTTCGTGCCCATCTGGAACACGTAGTTGACCGTCCCCGCCGGGTAGTCCCGCTCCGCCTGCGCCCGGAACACCCGCCGGCTCCACGCACCGCCCGGCAGGCCTCCGCTCTCGCTGAGCCCTTCCCACTCCCCCACGTCCCGCTGCAGGAAACTCTGGTACGAGCCGGTCGCGCTCTCGTCGTCCGAATCCGCCCGGACGTAGAACACCCCGAAGATCACGTCGCCCGCCTCGATCGCCGCGTGGTTGGACGGCGTCTTGATCAGCGCGTCCCAAGGCCGAGACTGCACCTTGGTCAATTCCACCCGCACCGCCCGGTCGAACGGCTGCCCCGCTACATCGATGATGCTCAACGTCGCCTCCGCCGCCGCGCCGGGACCGTCGAAGGCCTCCACGTCCCCCACGATCATCAGCCGTGCGTCCTCAGGCAACCTCGCTTCCGCCGCCTCGGTCGCGGCGTAGGCCGTGTATCCGCTCTGCTCGAGCGTGACCGGTTCCGTCTCCGCCGACGAAGTCGTCACCCCCACCCAAGAACCCGCTGTCAACAACACGGACCAGATCGAAACGACACGCCAGGAAAAAGACCGGAGGGATGTTTGCATGCCCGGAATATACGAAGCTCACCGGCACCCCCGCTCAAAGCATGGATAGAAAACCCATGCGACCTCGGGTTGCAGACCGACTCGCGACCCCGCGGCCGGTACCGATCCTTTGCGCCCGATCTAGATAGCGCGACGGCCGCCCCGCCCCGTTCGGGCCAACAAGGCGAAGCCCAATCCCATGGCCACCGCGGCACCGGCGGGCTCGGGAATGTCTGGAAAGGGTACGAAGCCACCAACGATCGGGAGAGAGATAGGGTCGGGTAGATCGCCATTCGCAGAACTGAAGAATAGGAAACTACCGTTGAAGTCATCCGAGATCGTGATGCGAGCGATCAGGAAGTTTTTGCGGTCCGCGATGAAATCGGCTCCGGACGGGTTGTATTGGATCTCGATCCGCGTTGAGGTGACCACCGAATTGGTTAGCTCCGGATCGATATTGACCGGCCCGCCGCCGGCACCGATGGTAAGGGTGCCGACGGTTGTCTCATGGGTGAGCCCGCCTTGGGCAAAGAAAGTGTCGAACGCAACCTCAGGGACCAAAGAGAGAACAAATTCAGTAGGCGGCCCATCGCTCCCTCCAGACGGAGTAAAAAAATACCCGGTATTCGCGTATGCCAGAATCTGGGTGCCGCTGTACTCGCCCTCGAAATCGATGTAGACGTCGAAGGTGTTGAAGCCGGGCGCGATGTCGGCCGGCTTGGGGATCCGGTAAAAACGATAACCCGTGACTTGGGCCGAGGCGGGTAGCACGACCGCGGAGGACAAGACGGCAAGTACTAACCATAGGGCGCAGTATCTCATAGCGAAATTCAACTCCGGAAGAGATTCTTTCGAAACACGAATGTATCGTGAGGGTCTCGTCTAAGCTACCCCGAATTCACGCTCCTCAAAAAACGATATGAGACAAAGAAATTCGTAGCCCAGCGCGTATGGCGATCGCGGCGGTTACCGCTTCCGCCAACTGCAGTTGACCGGCAACACCCGCATTAGACTGCGGCCGGACAGATTTCTGATCGAAAATCGGCAACGAAACCATTTCACGCAAACCCACGCTGCCTCATGGACGACGAAGCCAAGCAACTTCTCCGTGATATCCGAGACGCTCAGCTCGAGCAGTTGGAGATTCTGCGCGAATCTCACCTCCAGGCCACCGAGGTGAACAAGCAAGTCCTCAAGAGTCAGGCCACTTGGAATTCTCAAAGCAAGCTGACGACAAAGCTCATGATTGCCGCGGTCGTGGTTATAGCCCTCGCTCTCCTGACTCTAGAAGTTGCCAAGGCCATTCGCCCCGACGCGGCTATCCCGTAATCTCAGACGGCGTTACCGTGGATAAATCATAAATGCCCAAGCCTCGCCGCTTATGAACAATGGGCCGTCTGCGACAGAGCCAAAGTTGCGAGAAGCTGATGCATCCATTCGAAGAAACGATCAGTATCGTGGGCCCCGTTGTCGGCGGCATCATCGCCCTCGCGATCTTCTTCAAGCTCCTCAACAAGACCGCTTCGTCGTCGGATAGCCCCACGCGGATTGCTTTCAAAGGAGTCCTTGACGATGAGACGCTGGCCACCGTCCACGTCACCGGCGGCAAGACGTTCGAAGACGTCCGTCTGATTGGCTTTACCGATTCCAGCTCTGTGAAAGGGCCGTTCCCTTATGAACTCAACGGAATGGTGATCCTCGAGCACCGCGACGGCCGCCGTACGATGATCCAAGCGAAAAGCATCAGGATGATCGAAGTGGCACGCAAGCCCGGTTAACGAACGGTGGAACGGGTCACCTCAAACCGCTTTTGGATCGACGACGCGCCGGGCTTAGCGCGTTACTTCGCCATTGATCGTAAACCGGCCGCAACGGCGTAAAGCGCACGGGAAAATCGGCGGGCCAGTTGTTTGGTTTCACGAGCCGCATGCCCCGGCACACTTCGCCGACGCGGGTTGGCCGAAGGTCAAGCGGTGGTCGCTGTCGATCGCGGGCCGATCGGGGTCCAGGCCGTGGTAGGACATCACCATGCCTTCATCGGACCACCAAGCGGTGGTGATGCTGACGGTCCGCACGCCCGCCCCCTTCACCCACACGGCGAGGTCGGTGTGGTTCGTACAGGCTTGACGGTGCAGCGTGTCTTGGAGCGCGGGCCATAGCTTGCGGTCGGCCCCCAAGGCGTGGCGCATCAGCTTCCGACGGGGACGCTCGGCCACGGCGTCGCCGAGCAGCGCGGAGCCGGCGAGCCAAGGTTGGCCGCGGATGGGGTTCCAGCGCAGCGTGATTTTGGCGTCTTCGTTGATGATCTCGGCCACGCGGTGCTGGTCGAAGAGCAGCAGGCGGAAGTCGGCGTAACGCTCGGCCGGAAGCTGCATCGCGCGGTCGAGCGCGTCGAGCAGCGTCGGAGCGGACATCACCGCGGGGATGATGCCCCCCCGGCTGATCTGGTCCGGAGCGGTCGGGGCCATCTCGGTCACGGGACCGGGATAATGATTGAGTAAAGCCGCTGCGTAACCCGCGTCGCTCACGCCGATCCATGTGCCGCCGGTAGGCGCGTCGATGGGCATGAGCACCTGACGTCCGCCCAGTTCCACCACCCGCGGCGGCAATCCCATCGGCCGACCGGGCGCTTCGTCCCGGCTCATCACCACGCGGCAGCCGCGGTCTTGGGGGATGATCGTCACTGTGCACATAGGCGGTCTCCGAAGGGCAAACCGCGAGGGTGCTTGATTCATTCCGTCAAGGCGAAAGGGTGTTCGGTCTGTCGAGATCGGATCACGCGCCGCTCAATACTCCGACGGCCGCGGACGCAACGTCGTGATCGTTTTCGACGGTGGAGCCGCTGACGCCGACGGCGCCAATGATCGTGCCGTCGGGCAGCCGGAGCGGCAAGCCACCGGGAAAGGTGATCAAGCCGCCGTTGGAGTGCTCGATGTTGTAAAGCGAGCCGCCGGGTTGGCTGAGCTCGCCGATGACGCCGGTGGGCAGATCGAAGAAGCGGGAGGTCTTGGCTTTCTTGATGGCGATGTCGATGCTGCCCAGCCAGGCGCCGTCCATGCGGACGAAGGCTTTGAGGTTGCCGCCAGCGTCGACAACGGCAATGTCCATCTTCGTGTCGATGGCCTCGGCCCGCGCGACCGCAGCGGCGATCACGGCATGGGCCTGATCGAGGCTGATGTCTTGGACGGCGAGCGGCTCACCCGAGGCGATGGGGTTGGTGACGACGGCGTCGGGCGTTTGGACCGCGTCTTGGCCTTGTGCGAAGAAGGTGGTGCCGAGCACGACGCTCGCGGCGGCGGCGGTCAGGCCGAGAGAGAGTTTTTTGATCGACATCGCGGGGCTCCCGGGGTGAGAAACATGCAACCTTCGTCGCAGCGGACATCCGCCAGGACAACCAAATTTGAGGCAGGGTAACACCGCCCGACTCCGGTCGCTTGAAGACAAGTCAGAGCGGCCCCGCCACATCAAACGACCGGGGCGATGCGGACGTAGTACGCACCCATCGTTCCCCGCGAGTCGCCGTTGAAATCAGCCTGCAAGAGCAGAGGGCCGACGGACAGGTCGACCTCGAAGACCGCGGCGGACATATCGGTATCGAGCCGTTGCTCGTGTCGATCGTCGTCAAGTAAAAGCACCGCGCGATCGAAGCGAGTGACTCGACCGCCCTCGTACCAGTCTGCGTCGGTCGGATCGACGGCGTCGCGCCGCCAGGCGACGGCGGGCGGCGCATCGGCAAGGCCGGCGGCGGTATCCGGCGGCCAGCGGCGAAGTTCGACCCGGTACCGGCCGGCACGGACGACGTCGAGCTCCCAGTGGCCGCGAGAGGTTTGGCCGTCGCGGATCATGCCCTGGTGCCAAGGCGCATCGCCGGCGTCGTTCCGCCAATCGTGGGCGTTGAGGTCGGTCGGGCCTTCGGGTTGAATCGGGATGGGAACGCGTTCGTCGGCCCGGGAAGTAACGAGGTCCCACCAACGCTCGTAGCCCGCCCGCAACTCGACGACCAGGTCGGGGTGTTGGCCGCTCACGTCGCGACGTTGTTCGGGATCAACGGCGACGTTGTAGAGAGCGGTGCCGTTGATGAGCCGCCACGTGTCGCGCATCGCCGCGGAGTCCTTCCACTTGACAGGGCGGGCGTTACGCTGCGAGTCGGTGACGACGATGCGTTCGTTGAGTTGGGGTTGCGGGCCGCCACGAAGCGCCGGAACGAGGCTGGTGCCGTGGAACGATCGGCCGTGGGGCACGGGGACTTGACAAAGGTCAAGCAGCGTGGGCATGACATCGATGCTGGCGGTGAGCGCGTCGAGGTCACGGGCGTGTTCGGCCGAGCCGCCGAGCCCGCCGGCCGGCCAGCGGATAAAGCACGGCACGCGGTGGCCTCCTTCGTACGGCGAACACTTGACGCCCCGCATCCCGGCGTTGAAGCCGTCGTCGGTGACGTGCCCCTGCTGGTCGACGTCGGCACCGCCGGCGGTGCCATTGTCGGTCATGAAGATCGCGATCGTGTTGTCGGCGAGGCCGCGCCGCTCGAGGTGGTCGAGCAACATCGCGAGGTTTTCGTCGAGGTTGGCGATCAGGCCGAAGAAACGGGCGCGGGGCTCGGGACAACGACCACGAAACGGCTCGACGTAACGGTCCTAGACGTTCCACGGGCTGTGCGGGGCGTTGGGCGTGACGAAACAGCAGAACGGACGCGGATCATCCTGGTCCACGTATTCCCGGGCGAGGCCGAACCAGACGTCGGTGCAGTAGCCTTCGTATTGCTGGGGCCGGCCGTTGGCGGCATAAACGTCGTCGAAGTAGTCGTTGCCCCAATGGTCGGGGGTCTGACTGATGCCGCCGCCGCCGTGCGTCACGGCGGTTTCGAAGCCGCGGTCGATGGGGCGATAGGGCTCGTGGTCGCCGAGGTGCCATTTGCCGAAAAGCGCGGTGCGGTAGCCGGCGGCACGAAACGCATCGGCGAGGGTCCACTCGTCCCGGCGTAGCAAGGATCGGCCGCCGAGCGTGTGCCAGACGCCGGTGGAGTTGGCGTAGTGCCCGGTCAGCAGCGTGGAGCGGGTGGGAGCGCAGGTCGGCCCAACGTGGAAGTCGGTCAAACGAACCGATTCGGCGTGAAGCCGATCCATCGCTGGGGTCTGGAGCACGGGGTTGCCGTGACAGGACAGGTCGCCGTAGCCCTGGTCGTCGGTGAGGATGAACAGAAGGTTCGGCGAGGCGGCCATGGATAGGGCCATCTTGGGAATTAGCGACACGGTGGTCGAGCCGACCGGCGCGTCCGACCAAAAAAGATCGGCGAGTCAGGAGACGGCGGCTTCGAGGGCTTGATCTTCGAGCAATGCTTTTAACACGGCTTCGTCTTCCGCGGGCATCTCACAAAGCGGAAGACGCAACTCGCCGGTGTCTTGTCGTTGCAGCTTGAGCGCGGTCTTGATGACCACGGGGTTGACGGCGAGGCTAAGCATCGCCTGACACAGCGGGAAGATATCGCGATGGACCCGTCGAGCCACGGAAAAATCACCCGCCGCGGCGGCGCCGACCAGTTCGACGATCTTCCGCGGATACAGATTACCCAGAACGCTGATGACGCCCGTCGCGCCGACGGCCATCAGAGGCAAAGTGAGCGAGTCGTCGCCGGAGATGACGGTCAGGTCGTCGCCGGCTTTTTGGAGGATCTCACTGGCCAGGTCGAGCGAACCCGTGGCTTCTTTGACGGCGACGATGTTGTCGTGCTTGGCAAGGCGGGCGACCGTGTCGGCGGACATCGTGACATTGGTCCGGCCGGGGATGTTGTAGAGAACGATGGGTAGATCGACCGCGTCGGCGACAGCCATAAAGTGGCGGTAAAGCCCTTCTTGAGACGGCTTGTTGTAATAGGGGTTCACCATCAACGCGGCGTCGGCACCGGCGCGCTGGGCGTGGCGAGTGAGGCTCAGCGCTTCGGTGGTCGCGTTCGAGCCCGTGCCGGCAACGACTTGGCAGCGTCCGTTCACCGCCTGCACGGTCTTTTCAATCACCGTCTGGTGCTCGGCGTGGCTAAGCGTCGGCGACTCACCGGTGGTGCCGACGGGCACGACGCCGGTCATGCCGGCGGCGATCTGGTTCTCGATATTCTCGGCGAGGCGGGCCTCGTCGATCTGACCGTCGCGGAACGGGGTGACCAACGCGGTATACGCGCCGGCGATCAGGCGGGTGTTCGGATTTGGCATGCGCGGGAGCGTACCGGCTCTCGCGTTGCGTGTCGTCTTGCGAAAGACCCAAACGACGGAAATCCGCTTCAGGCTTTCGCGTTCTGCAAGGCGAGTATCAGCTCCACCTTCCCGGCATCCTCGCCGACCGCCTGCGCGATTTGATCGGCGGACATCCCCTGGGCGTGCAGCCGAACGACATCGACGGTAAGGCGGTCTTGCCCCGGGGGAACGTGCGGGTTGGCGTCGTCGCCTTCCGCACCGGCATTCGATGCCGGAGCGGTCTGTACGGGATTCAGCATCGCCAGCCGAGCTCGTTCTAAGCGTTGGACCGTGGCATCGGCCTGATCGATCAACGCCTCCAGACGCGCGGCCTTGTTGTCCAGCTGGGCCCCGACACGCCGGGCCATCTCTTCGATCTCGACCGCGAGGGACTCGAGGTCGCGCTTGAGGCCTTCTCGCTGCTTGACCCGTTCCAGCTGTTCGCGTGCGGTCACGTTCTGCACGGTGCGTTTCTTGCGGTTGCGGAGGCCGACCATCATGCTCGCGGTCACGAAAAGCACCCCCAAGACCAGCAACGCCACCACGTAGGGGGGCTCTTCCGCGAGGTCGCCGGCTTGGGCGAGCGCGACCGAGATCACGGCGTCCCCCCGCTCGCGTCGCGACGCTGCCAGCGGTCCGCCGCAGACTGCGCCGCGGACATGGCCAGGCGGATCGGGATGCCGTGCCGTTCGGCGAGTTTCTGCACCGACGCGAACTCGGGCTGTGCGACGATCGCATCCCCGTCGAGCGAACCGACCTTGAGCGTTACTTCGCCGAGCGGCGTATCCGCTTCAACGAACCGGCGATCGAGCACAACCCGATCCCATGGCCGCATCCGTACGCCGAAGCTACCGGTCAAGCGCAAGATCAGCTCGGCGAACGGCCGGGTCTGCTCGGGTGTATCCCCGCGACACAACGCGCTGAGCATGACCCCCGGACGCTGCTTTTTCATGTGGATCGGGGTGGTCCAAACGTCCAGCGCGCCCGCGGCGAGCAGCGCTTCGCACGCGTCGCCGATGACCTCGCCGGTTGCGTCGTCGAGGTTGACGCAAAGCTCGGTCACTCGGGCGGGAGACTCGGGATGATCGCTCGGGTCCGACACCCCGGGAGTGTAACGGTGCTCGCGGCCGAGGCCTTTACGATATCCGCGTGCCGGACGCCACTCCGACAACATCGCGGCTGCCAGCGGCGCGCAGGGTGTTTCGCGTGCTGACCGAAAGTCTCCGACGGGAAGCCGGCATCGACGAAGGCGACGGCGTTCTGATCGCCTGCTCGGGCGGGGCCGACTCGGTGGCGTTGCTACGGGCGATGCACGCTTTAGCCCCCAAGCGGCGCTGGCGGCTACGGATCGAAGCGCTGCACGTCCAACATCATTTGCGTGAATCCGCCGAGCGCGACGCGTGGTTCGTCGCGGAGCTTTGTGATTCGCTAGGCATCGCGCACCACCGCGTGGACGTGAATGAGCCGGAGGCGCAACGCATGACGCCGCGCAATCTCGAGCTTCGAGCCCGAGAGTGGCGGCTATCCGCGTACCGCGACGCCGCCGCGCAACGCGGCCTGCGGTTTGTGATCACCGCACACCACGCCGGCGACCAGCTCGAAACCGTGCTGATGCGGCTGATGCGGGGCGCAGCCGTCTCGGCGATGGCTGGCATCACGCCGGCCCGGCCGCTCGGCCCGGGCCTGACCTTGGCCCACCCGCTGCTCCGCCTGCACCACGACACGCTGCGCGACTACCTACGCGGACTGCACCAACCTTGGCGAGAAGACGAAACCAACGCCGACACGACGCGCCTCCGTGCCGCGTTGCGCGAACGGGTCACGCCCGACTTGTTTCGCCTCGCCACCGATCTTCCCGAACGCCTCGCCACCTGGAACGCACACGCCAGCGACGTGGGCGATCTTTTACGGGAGCGAGCCTCCGCGGTGCGATTCCCGTTGCCACGCGAACTCGCCCGATCGATGAATCCGGCGGTCTTCCAGCTCGCTGTCAGTCAGCGGCTGGCCGATTTGGGCGAACGTGGCGACCGGAAGCCCGCGTCGCTGCTCCGATCCATCCGTTGCGCGGCGACCGATCTTTCCGGCAAAACGCGCCGCATCGAGTTAAAGCGGTGCGTCGTCCGCGTCGAGCGCGACGCGATCCACATCGAACCCGCTACCGCTTAGGACAACTCGTAGTTTCAAGACGTGTCCGCAGAAGAACCTGGGACGTCTTCACGCGTTGCGCTTTCCGTTGCTCCGGCCGCTTCGATCACGCCGCCCCCCCGCCACGTCTCGATCATCACGCCGGCTACACCCGCTAGTAACGAAACGTCCGCCAAGTTAAACACCCACGGCCACACCTCGTTGGAGCCCAGGACCCCGCCCCGGCTCGGCCACCGCATCCCAAACGGCAACTGCACACCGGGCAACATGTGCAACATGTCTCGCACCGCGGCGTAAACCACCCGGTCGTACAGGTTACCCAACGCGCCGGCCAGCACCAACGCCAACGAAGCGTGATACAGCCACGCGTTCCCCGGGCTGAAC
>JBCDDH010000051.1:0-26024 GCA_039180415.1 Planctomycetota bacterium
CAAATCCTTCCCCTGCCCCCGGCGGTTCATCCGGAAATACCCCCGGAACCAGCGGGGACACGCCTGGCGGAGAACCGGGCAAGAAGCGCAAGCGCCGGCGCCGTGGCGGCCGCCGCAACCGCGGCAACAAGCCCGCCGGGGAACCCACCAACACCCAGGCCAACGCGGACGCCAAACCGGCTCCGGGCGGCGAGACCGACGCCAAGACCAAGCCGACCCGCGAGAAACCCGATCAAGCCCGTGACGGCTCCCGCGGCAAGCCACCGCGCTCCGACGGCCGACCGCCGCGCGGCGCCGCCAAAAACAAGCCCGGCGGACCGAACGCCAAGAACGCGGACGCCCCCAAGCCTCGCAAAAAACGCAAGCCTCGGACCAAGCAGTGCGTGAACTGCTTCATGCCCTGCACCACCATCCATAAGGTCCGCCTCGACCACCGCAAGCAGTGGTCCTTCATCTGCGACATCTGCTGGCCGACCCGCTGTCTCGACAACCCGCACTACGAGTACGAAGCCCTCTGGGTCTCCGGCCGACTCCTACACCCCGGCCGGCACGACGACCGCGACGAGAAAAAATCCGCCAAGCCCAAGCCGAACCCAGACCACGCCGACGCTCGGCCTCCCTCCTCCTCCGACGGCGAGCCTTCACCCCAAGCCGATGCGGCCGGCCCTCAGGGCTGATCCGTCGCGCCTTTGCCGTCAAGCATCGCCCAGTTCGCATTGAGCGCAGCGACGACCCGCGCTTCGGGCTGCTCCCACAGCGAAGCCAACGCCCGCACCACCGCCGGCGAATCCCGGGGCAACGCCGACCGGCCGTCGTGCTTCGCATACGGGCCGTCGCTCTCGTAAACCACGCGATCTCGCGGCAACGACCGCAGGATCGCTCGCCCCGCCCGCGAACCCGCCATCGCGGGATTCACGGAAAACCACCGGCGTTCCGCGACCGCCCGTTCCAACAACGCCTCGTCCCCGCTAAACCAATGCAGCACCGCGTTCGGAAACGCGCCGCCCAAGAGTTCCAACACCTCCGCGGCGGTCCGCCGGCTGTGCAAACTCAACCGCTTGTCCATCCGCCCGCGTGACGCACACGCGTTCAGCACGGCCGATAGCACGCGTCGCTGCGACGCCTGGGTTTCGCGAGCATCATCGACGCCGTCCAAGCCAACCTCACCGACCCATGGCGAAGTTTCGATCAGTTCCAAAAGCCGCGGTAACTGCGCCTCTGCACGCGGAAGCTCCTGCGGATGCAAACCCGGAACGAGACGCACGCATGACGCGCCGCTAGCGAAATCCGAGGTCGCCAACGCGTCGTACTGCTCGGGATGCACCGTGACGCAGATCGTGTCAACGCCGTCACGTTCGCTCGCTTCGCGGACCGCTTCGGCATCTGAGTAATCCGCGACGTGGCAGTGTGCGTCGTGGTTCACCCGTGAACCTTGAGGCTTCACGAGGCACCGCCGTGTTCGCGCAGCAGGCCGAGCACCACCGCCGTGGCGTGGAACGCGAACGTGCCCGTCACGACGACCGACGAGCCGTAACCGGTCGCGCAGTCGAGCCGCTTCGGTCCGTCTGCACCGGCTTCGCCAGGGTCCGGCTCCCGAGGAGGCTCCGGCGAGAACACGCACGGCACCCCCCACTTCTTCCGCGGGTTACGCTCGAAGCCGTACAACTGCCGCAGGCGTTTCCGCGTCGCGGCCAGCAGCGAATCGTCGTAAGCCCGCGTCACGTCGCAGGTCCGCGCCGCTCCAGGATCGACCCGCCCTCCGGCACCGCCAACGGTCACGATCGGGACGCCGCGCTCCCGCGCCTGCGCGATCAGCAGCGCCTTCGTGCCCGCGCGATCCACGGCGTCCACCACGACGTCCGGCCGCGTCGCCCAGAGCGCCTCCGCCGTGTTCGGCCCGAAAAACGCCGACACGGCCTGCACCGAGTTCTCCGGCGCGATCGCGTGCATCCGCTCGGCCAACGCCTCGACCTTCGGCCGACCGACCGCTTCCGCGACGGCCTGTACCTGCCGGTTCGTGTTGGTCACGCATACGTCGTCCAGGTCCATGAGCACGAGCCGCCCCGAACCCGATCCAACGCCGCTGCGCGTCAACGCTTCCGCCACCCACGAACCGACGCCGCCGACGCCGACAACCGCGACGGTCGCCGACGCGAAGCGATCCAGCGCGGCGTCGCCGTAGAGACGACCCACGCCGGAGAAGCGGTGCGAACTCAAGTCCACCAACTCGGGCGACCGGTCGCTCACGCTTGCCGCTCTGACAACCGCCCGAACAGCGTCAACGGCGCGGCCGACGTGATCTCTACCGTCGCCATCTCGCCGATCAGCGTGGGGTCGCCGTCGAACATCACGATCAGGTCGCCGCCCGTTCGGCCGGTCAGTTGCGTCGTGGTCGTGGGTTGCTGCCAACCGAGCGAAACCTCGGGGCTCCCGGGGGCGGCGCCGTTCGCGGCTTTGGTCGCTTTCGCGGAAACGCTCTCCACGAACACTTGGACGGTCTTGCCGGGATATGCGGCGTGGACCTTGGCCGAGACCTCGCTCTGGATTTCGAGCAGCTCGTTGTTCCGACGGCGCTTCACCGCGTCAGGGATGTCGTCTTCGAGGCGGTCGTTGGCGATCGTTCCCGGGCGCGGCGAATACTTGAAGATGAAGGCGTTCTTGAAACGGCAACGCCGCAGCAGGTCTTTCGTGAGTTCGTGGTCTTCTTCCGTCTCGCCCGGAAAACCGCAGATCAGGTCGGTCGCGATCTCGCAGTCGGGCAGGATGCGTCGCGCCCGATCGATCAGATCGAAGAAGTCCGCCGCCTTGTAGCCGCGGTTCATCTTCCGCAACACGCGGTCGCTGCCGCTCTGGACAGGCAGGTGCAGGTACCGGCAGATGCGCGGACTGCCGCGGATCGTCTCGAGGATGTCGTTGCCGAAGTCGCGGGGCAGCGAAGTCACGAAGCGGAGCCGCGAGACACCCGGGCATTCGTCGTGGATGCGCCGGAGCAGCTGTGCGAAGCTGACCGTCGTCGGGCCGAACGTCGGCGACGGGCCGCCGTTGCCCGCGTTGGGCGAGATCGTCGCGCCGACCTGGGGCTGGAGGACGCCTTCGATGGTGACCGCCGCGGCGGTGTCGTAGTGGTAGTGGTTCACGGTCTGCCCGAGCAGCGTGATCTCGCGGACGCCGGCTGCTTCGAGCTTCTTGCATTCCTCGACGATGTGGTCCGGCGGGCGATGCACCTCGGCGCCGCGGGTGTGCGGGACCACGCAGTAGGTGCAGAGCTTGTTGCAGCCCCGGGTGATGCGGACATACGCCGACCGGCCGTTCGCGGCGGTGTCCTCGGCCGCGAACGCGCGGGACAGATCGACCAGTTCGAGTCGGTCCGACGCGGCGCTGAGCGTCGCGCTGCGCCGGTGCGTATTGCCCTGCAACGCGACCTGGGCGTCGCGCGGGGCCCGCGTTGGCGACGGGTCGGCCAAGCGGGTCTTCAGCGCGTTGTCCACGAGCATCGGCACGCGATCCAGTTCGCCGGGGCCGCAAAGCAGGTCGATCTGTGGGTGCTTGCGGAGCATGTCGGTGCCGTCGCGCTCGGCCATGCACCCGATCACGCCCAGAACGCCCGGAGACTTGCCTTCATCCGCCTGGGCTTGCTTGTACTTACCGACGATCCCGACCCGCGACCAGACCTTGTTCTCCGCCATCTCGCGGACGCTGCACGTGTTGTAGAGCACGACGTCGGCGGCCTTCCAGTCCTCCACGAAACGATAGCCCAAGGCCTTGAGTTGCCCGGTGACCAGCTGGCTGTCCAGCACATTCATCTGGCAGCCGAAGGTTTCGAGGTAGACGGTGGGCGCGGCCGCGGAAGGCGCGGCGGCTCGCGGCTCGGCGTCGTTTCGGGGGGCGAGGGTCTCGGACATCGAACCGGAAAGTGTACCGAGATCGGCGGCCGATCCCGAGACCGAAGCGGCGGCGGTTCGGTCGCGTTTTGCGGTGTTTTTCCGAGTTTGGCCGATAACCCGGTTATGGATTGGGAGCGACGTTTTCCGCCTTTGGCCGAGGCATCCCGCGGCTTTCTGGAAGGCACCCCGCTGGGCCGGGCGATCGACGCGTTGCCGGGCATGGTGATGGTGCTGGGCGGGCTGGCGCTAATCGCGATGGCGACGCTGGTGCCGGCTTGGCGGGAACTGGACCGGCTGGACGCGCAGCGGGCGTTTATCGCACAGCAAGCCGAAGCCTTGATTGACCAGCAGCAGCGGTACGAAGACTTCCACACGGCGCTGGCCGCGGAAGACCCGGTGCTGCTCGAGCGGTTGGCCTACACCCAACTGCGGCGCGAGCCGATCGATCGGAAAACGGTCGAATCGGGCGGGGTGAGCGAGGCGCTCTCGCCATCCGCGGCGGTGCTGGACGAGCTGCCCCCGGGCGACATCGACCGTTGGCTGCGGGTGGAACCGCCGTCGCCGGGCGAATCCGAAGCGTGGCCGGACGCGTCACCCGCGGCGACGGCGGGCGCATCGTCGAGCCGGATGGTTCGGCTGGCAGGCGGGACCATGCGGTTCGTGCTGCTGGCGGCGGGCGCGATGTGTGTCGTGGCGGGTCTGTGGTGGGGGCCGCGTGGATCGGCTTCGGAAGCCGAATGAATCAAGCCAAGCCGAGGTCTTCGTAAAGCGCGGCCATCGCGGCGTGCAGGCGTTTCTGGTGTACGGCTTCGCCCGGTTGGCCGTTCCAGAAAATCGCGCCGGCCAGGCCGTGTGCCGGGTCGGCGAACCCGACGGAACACTGGCTGCCGCCGTGGCCGAAGGCGTCGCGGGACGCGTGCGGGCCGTAGCCGTATGGAGCGGTTTGGCCGTCGCGTTGCTGGTGTTTCGAGTCGAGCATGAAACCCAAACCCCAATCCATGACGTGGCGGAAGGTGCGGTCCATCAGACCATCGCGATGGCGGTCAACGAGTTGGCGGGCGGTGGCTTCGTGGAGCACCCGGGCGCCGTCGAGCGTGCCGCAGGCGTGGCCGCCGACCGTGGATTCGTCGAGCATGAGGCGGTAGAAGCGCAACAGGTCGGACGCCGGGCCGTAGGCGTTGCCGCCGGGGCGCACGTTCGTGCACCAAGCCTTGGTTTCGGTGCCGGTTGGCTTCCAACCTTCGACTCGATCAGAGGTATCGGGCATTGCCGCGAACAGGCCGCGTTTGTGCAACGTGTCGTGGACCTCGGGCGGCATCGTCACCCAAGTCCGCGTCATGCCCGCCGGCTCCAGCACCGCCCGCCGCACGTACGCCGCGAACCCCTCTCCGCCGCACGCCTCGACCACCGCGCCCAGCGCCCACCACCCCGTGTGCACGTGGTACCCGGCCCGCTCCCCGGAGACCCAGCCCGGCTCCAGCCGCGCCGCGTTGACCTTCCGCTGGATCGTCGGCCAATCGTCCGCCGGGTAGTCCACCGCCGCCGCCCGGAACCCGCCCGTGTGCGTCAAGACCTGCCGGACCGTGATCGCTTCCTTGCCGTTCTGCTCGAAACCCGGCACCCACTCGCTGACCGGGTCGTCCCAGTCCAGCCGGCCCGCGTCGACCAGCGTGCCCAACGCCACCGCCGTCACCGGTTTGCCCGCCGACATCCAGAGCACCGCCGTCTCCGCCCGCATCGCCGCGCTCGGCGACGCCCGCCCCGCGAACCACTCGAACACGCCCTGCCCCCGCCGCCATACGCAGGCCTGCACCCCCCGCGCTCCGCCGTTCGCGATGTCTGCCTCGAGCCCTCGCCGCAACCGGTCGGTCATCCGGTCAATCTACCTTTTAAGCGTCGAGCATCAGACTTCAAGCCTCGTTCAATTCAGGCTCGCATCCGGCGGCACGATCTTGGGGTTCAGCGAGTCCCGGAAGTTGGCCTGCGAAACCTCCCGGGTCAGCCGCGCCCACGTCCCCACGTCAACACCAAACACCCGCTCGGCGTCGCCCCCCACCAACGCCCACGCCCCGCCCGCGATCTCGCCCTCCAACTGCCCCGGCCCCCAGCCCGCGTAACCGGCAAAAAAGAGGAGCCGTCGTCCTTCCGTCACCGCGGGCTCGCGCCCTTCACGCAGCGCCGCTTCGACCAACTCCTGCTCGGTTGCAAAATGAAGCCCCGGCAGCACCTCGATCTGCGACGCCGGCGCGTAACGGTGCAGCACCATCAGCGGCCCCCGGCAAGGCCCGCCGTGCCGCAACGCGCAGGCCTCTTCGGGTTTTTCTTCTACCAGGCCCGTCAACTCTTCCGGCAAGACCCGAGCGACCGAAACGTCCGTCGGCTTGTTGAGCACCAAGCCCAGCGCCCCCTCCGCGCCGTGCTCAACCAGTAGCACCACCGCCCGACCGAAATCCGGGTCGTCCATCGCCGGCGACGCCAGCAGCAGCTTGCCTTGCAGAGATTCCACGGCGGAAGCTTACGCCCCCGCGCCGACCGGCTGCCCGTCACCCAGCACCGCCAGCGACACCCGGCTCGGCTTGCTCACCACGGCCTCAAACTCGCCCCAGAACTTGTTCACGATCGTACGGATCGCCCAGTTCGCGCCGTCGCTCAGGCCGCAGATGTTGTTGCCCGGCATCGAACCCATCGAAGACGCCAACTCCAGCAACAGATCCAGGTCTTTGGTCGTACCGTCGCCCCGCTCCATCCGCGACAGCAGCTTATACAGCCACTTGCTGCCTTCCCGGCACTGCGTGCACTGGCCGCAACTCTCGTGGCTGTAAAACCGGGCGCAGTTGCGGGCCATCGCGACCATCGAGACGTGCTCGGGGATGACGGTGACGCAGGCCGTACCCAGCCCGAGGTTGTTCCACTTCTTGCCGATGTCGAAGTCCATCTCGACGCCCGCCTCAGCCTCTTCCTGGCTGACGACGCCCATCGAGATGCCGCCGTGAAAGTACGCCTTGAGCTTCGTGCCGTCGAGCGGGCCCTGCGCCGAGCCGTTGATCAGATCGATCAGCTTGACGCCCAGCTCGTGCTCGTAGACGCCGGGGCGTTTCACCGCACCGCTGACGCCCATGAGCTTGGTGCCGAAGCTGGCGGGTACGGTCGGCGGCGCCCCCTCGGGCCGGCCCTTGCCGAAACCCTTCCACCACTCGGCGCCGTTGAGCATGACGTACGGCACGTTCGCGAGCGTCTCGACGTTGTTGATGATTGTCGGCCGAGCGAACGCGCCCTGCACCGCGGGGAACGGCGGCTTGATCCGCGGCCAGCCGCGCTTGCCTTCCAGCGATTCGATCAGACCGGTCTCTTCGCCGCAGATGTACGCCCCGGCGCCGCGGTGAAGATACAGGTTCGGCCAACGGTTGTTGACCTTGCCTATCCGGGCGTTCTCGCCGAAGACCTTGTTCTCGTACGCCTCGGCGATGGCCCGCTCAAAGACTTCGCGGTGGTGGTGGTATTCGCCGCGGATGTAGAAGTAGGCCGTGTCCAACTGGCAGGCGAGCATGCAGATCGCGATGCCCTCGATCACCGAGTGCGGGTCGTACTGGATCAGAATCTGGTCCTTGAACGTCGCCGGCTCGGACTCGTCGGCGTTGATGGCCAAAAAGCGCTGGCCCTCGTCCAGTGGCGGCAGAAAGGACCACTTCATCCCCGCCGGGAACCCCGCCCCGCCTCGGCCGCGCAGCTCGGCGGCCTTCACCTCCTCGATGATGTCCTTGGGTTCCATCGCCGCGCACTTGTCCAACGCCGCGTAGCCGTCGGCCTTGGCGTAGTCGTCGTAGCCGACGTACTTGCGGTCATTGAAATCGCCCCACGGCGGGGTGGGGACGCGTTTAAACAGGACGGGGGTCTCAAGCGGCATGGTCGTCTTGCTGGTTGGGCTTAACTTCAATCTCTTCGATCGTCGTGCGTCGCAGGGTCACGGTTTCGTTGATTTTTTGTTCTTCGACCGTGCGGTTCACCTCGGCCTTCTTCGATCCTTGCGTCGGGTGTATGACGCCGTGGATGGCAAGGCCGGTCTGTCGGCAGAGTTTCTGAAACCAGGGCATCTTCGAAAATCCTAAGCCCGGAGATGGCCATCTCCGGGCTGTACGTCAATCCGGCGCCTTGTCGAGGATGCCGCCGACGTTCTGTGGCGTCAGGTTCTCGTGCAACTCTTCATCGACGAGCATGCACGGCGCCCCGCCGCACGCGCCGATGCACTCGACCTTCATGAAGGTGAACTTGTCGTCGTCCGTCGTCTCGCCGGGCTGGACGCCGAGCTTGTCGGCGATGGCCTGGGTGATCGCGGCTTCGTTCATCACCTCGCAGCTCACCGATTGGCAGACCCAAACCGTGTGCTTGCCGCGCGGCTGGGTGAAGTACTCCTCGTAGAACGTCGCGGTGTCGAGCAATTCGCTGGGCTTGATGTCGAGGAACGCGGCCCCCTCTTCGAGGGCCTGGTACGGGAGCCAGCCGTAGTGCTCCTGGATCTCGTGCAGCAGCGGCATGCTCATCGCGCGGCGGGTCGGGTAGCGGTGGGCGTACGTCTCGTCGAGATGCTTCTTGATCTCGTCGGTCAGGTACGGCTCGTCGCGCCGCTCGATCTCCTGCGTGCCTGAAGGTTTTGTTAACCAAGCCATGAGTTCAAGTCTCAATGATTTTTCGGAACACGACTAATTTTGGCGGCAACGAGCATCAGAACCAACGAAACGATTCCAAAGGGCAGGATGAGTCCTGTGTTTCCAGAAGAAAGCACCATCTGCCCTAACCAAGCAATCAACACGAAGATCGCGATTCCAGCAAAGAAGCGCATATCTCGTTCGCCGATGAGTTTCATCGATCCAGCTCCGCCGCGATGATGTTCAGGCTGCCGAGGATCGCCACCGCATCCGCGAGCAGGTGCCCTTCAAGCATCTTGCCGTAGGCGCCGAAGTGCAGGAACGAGCAGGCGCGGTGTTTGGCCCGCCACGGGGTCGGGCCGCCGTCGGCGACGATGTAGAAGCCGTGCTTGCCGTTGGGGCTCTCGATCTCGGCGTAGGTCTCGTTGATCGGGGCCTTCCACTTGCGGTTGGTCATGACCAGCTCGAAGTGTTCGATCAGACCTTCGATCGAGCCGTACACCTCGGCCTTGCTGGGCTTGGCGATCTTGCCGTCGGCGCCGGTGTTCATCGGACCGCCCGGGAGGTCGTCGATCAGCTGCTCGATGATCTTGACGGACTGATTGATCTCTTCCACGCGGACGAGGTATCGGCCGAGCACGTCGCCGGTGGTGGCCACGGGCACGCTGAACTTCACGGCCTCGCTGCCTTGGCTGTCCCAGTTGTCGGCGAAGCAAAGGTACGGGTCGTCCTTGCGGACGTCGCGCTTAACGCCGGACGCGCGGGCGACCGGGCCCGAGAGCGACCAGGCGATCGCTTCGTCGTGCGTGACGGCTCCGATGCCCTCGGTGCGATCGCGAAAAATCTTGTTCTTGTTGAGCATGCCCGTCAGGTCGTCCATCGCCTTAGGCAGGTCTTCGTGGATGAACTTCTTGACCATGCGGACGAACGTGGCTTCGTCGGGCAGGTCCATCATCGTGCCGCCCATCCGGGTATAGTCCGGGTGGAAACGCTGGCCCGAAACGTAGTCCATGATGTCGAGGATGGGCTCGCGCTCGTTGAAGCCGTAGAGGAACCCGGTAAAGGCCCCAAGGTCCAACGCGGCCGCGCCGACGCACAGGAGGTGGTCTTGGATCCGCCCTAGCTCGCCGAGGACCGTGCGGACGGCCTTGCAGCGCGGCGTGATATGGATATCAAAGAGCTTTTCCGCGGCGTGGTGCCAAGAAATGTCGTTGCAGATCGGGCTCACGTAGTTCATCCGCGAGACGATCGTGACGTACTGGTTGTAATCCAACGCCTCGGCGAGCTTCTCGAAACCCGAATGCAGGTAGCCGATGTGCGGCACCGCGCGGACGACCCGTTCGCCGTCGAGCTCCATCACGATGCGGAGGGTGGTGTGGGTGGCGGGGTGCTGCGGGCCGAAGTTGAGCGCCCAGCGGTCGCCGGACTTGGACCAGCCCTCCTGGTCGACGTAGGGGGTGGTTTCGACGTCGATATCGATGGGTTTGAGGTCGTAGGGCATGTCGGGATCGGGCTTCAGGGTTCGGGCTTTGGGCTTCGGGAGCGGTTGAACCCGCGACTTGCGAGAGTGTAGGTGCGTCGGGGCCATGACGCTACGCGTCGCGGGTCCGCGGGGGGCTCGATTTCCATAGGATCGGGCGATGTCGGTACCCGAGTCCAGCGTGCAAGCCCCCGTGCCGTTCGCGGCGGTTGCGGCCTTGGCTCGGCCCATGGATTTCGGTTTGTTCGGCGTGGCCAACGCCCGGCCGAGTGACCCGGACCGGGCGAACTTCTTCCGAGATTGGATCGCCAACGGGAAGCACGGGGAGATGGGTTACCTCGCGGAACACCTTGAAATACGCCTCGACATCGAGAAGCTGCAACCGGGGGCTAGGAGCCTGATCGCGATTGCGGAGGCGTACGGGAACACGGAGCCGCCAGCGAGTTCAGGGGAAGCCGCAGCCCAACGGGCTGCGCGGGGGCGAGAGCAAACACAGACGGGCATGCGCAGCTCATCTGCGGAAACGGGCAAGGTGGCGCGCTACGCGTGGGGACGCGACTACCACAAGGCCCTTAAATCCAAGCTGCACCGGTTCTGCGACGCGCTGCGAGACGCGTACCCGAGCGCGGAGTTCCGCGCCACCGTCGATACCGCGCCGATCCACGAACGCGAACACGCCGCCCGCGCCGGGCTCGGCTGGATCGGTAAGAACACGCTGCTTATTCACCCGCGGCACGGCTCGTTCGTTCTGCTCGGCTGCGTGGTCACGACCCTGCAGATCGAAGGCACCGCCGACGCGGGGTATCCGGGAGCAACCGTCGAGCCCGCCGACCGCTGCGCAAACTGCACCCGCTGCATCGACGCCTGTCCGACCGACGCGATCGCCCCGAACGGCTACTCACTCGATGCCACGCGCTGCATCTCGTATCTCACGCTTGAACACCGCAGCCCGATCGAGCCCGCGTTAGCCGAACGCCTCGACGGCTGGATCGCGGGGTGCGACGTGTGCCAGGACGTGTGTCCGTACAACGCCGCGGGCAGCCGCAACCCGCTGCCGGTGCCGCTGGACTTCCGCCCCCGGACGCACGCGTGCGGCTTAGCGCCGGAAGAGGTCGTGGCTTGGGACGAGTCGGATCGCCTGCGTCACACAGCGGGCACGGCGTTGACGCGCATCAAACTGCCGATGTGGAAGCGCAACGCCGAGGCGTTAACCGGCTCGGCCGAGGTGGTGCAAGACCCGGCTGATCTCCGCCAGGGCGAGTACGCCGACGGCCACGGCGACGCCTAAACCGAGCACTAGCGACGCCGCGACCGGGCTGAACCCCGCGGCGTGGGCCTCGAGCGCGAGCTTGGCCGCCCCACCGACCGCGACCAACCCGCACAGCCGCATCGGCCAGACGATCGCCCGCAGCGTGCCGAACGCCGGCGCGGTCGCGTCTACGGAGAGCTTCTCCCAGGGGATGCGCGGCGGCCGCCAGTGGCGTAGCGCGGCGACGCGGGCCGCGCCGGCTTCGACCCGTGCGGCCGAGCGTTGGAGGACGCCGGGGGTGAGTTCGCAGGGAGACCCCGCTGCGGCCGGGGACGGGACCGCAACGACCGGGCGCTTCGGTAGCGCGGCGCGCACCGCTTGGGGCGCGGGCGGCGTCTTGGTCTTAATCACCGGCTTGGAGCGGTCCCGCCACGCAACGCGAGAAATCTTCGGCTTGGGTTTCGACTTTACCGGGGTCGCGGGCTTGCTGGGCGTGTACGTCGGCAGCTTCGGCTTCACGTCGCTGAACGTGCGGTATGCCCCCGAGTCGCCGGGTCTGCCCCCGGAACTAGCGGGGGAGCCGTGCTTGGCAAGGAGTTCCTGCTTCCGCTGCATCATCTGCTTGCGGAGGGCCTTCTTTTCTTTCTTGCTCATCGTGGCAGACATGGCACAGCCCTTCGGAGTTCGTGAACCCCGTGACTATCGGGCCGGCGTTCGGCTCCTCGACACGGTCCGGTAATCGCGGCTCAGCCTTCCGAGTGCGGCGGGACGCCGACGATGCTGAAGCCGGCGTCGACGTGGATAGTTTCGCCGGTCACACCCGAAGACAGGTCGCTGAGCAGGTACACCGCGGTGTTGCCGACCTCGTCGCCGGTGTTGCAGCGTTTCATCGACGCGGCGTACTCTTGGTACTCGATCATCTTGTCCATGCCGCCCACGCCCGCGCCGGCGAGGGTCTTGAACGGCCCCGCGGAGATGCAGTTGACCCGAACGTTCCGCCCGGGGGCACCGAGCTCGTAGGCGAGGTACCGCGTCGTGTGCTCGAGGCAGGCCTTGGCGACGCCCATGACGTTGTAGCCGGGCGTGACTTTTTCGCCGCCGTAGTAGGACATGTTGATGATCGCCCCGCCGGGCTCGGGCTTGGCGTCGGTGGTCTTCTGCATCAGCGGCAGGGCGCGGTTGGCCATCGCGAGCAGGGTGTAAGCGGACGTGTCGATCGCGCCGGTGTAAACGGCGCGCGGCGTCTGGTGGAACATGTCGGCCTTGAGGTAGTCCTTGTCCGCAAACGCGATCGAGTGGACGACGAAGTCGAGCGTGTCGTGGTCCTTGGCGAACGCGGCAAACGTGGCGTCGAGGGACTCGTCGGAGTTGGCGTCGCACTCGACCAGCCAGGGGTCTTCGATGCCCATGGCCTGGCAGGCCTTCTTGACGCGGTGCTCCATCTTGCCCATCGGCAGAAAGGTGAACGCGAGCTTCGCGCCCTGTTCGTGGAGCTGCTTGGCGATGAACCAGGCGTAGCTGCGTTCGTTGGCGATGCCGAAGACGAGGCCGGTTTTTCCGTCCATGAGGGCCATGATCGATTCCTTCAAGTGGGTTGATTCGAAGCCGAAAGATTAGCGTAGCCGAGGATCGACGGCGACGTTCAGCACGTAGTGCGGCCCGATGTCTGGGATCTCAAATTCGTCGCCGTGTACGACAAATCCGTGCCGTCGGTAGAAGCCCAAAGCCGAGACGCGCGCGTTGCACCAGACCCGCCGGCCGTCCCTGCGGGCGATCGCATCGAGGGCTTCTCGGATCAGCCGGCCCCCAACGCCCCTCCCCTGGACCGCCGGATCGACCGCCATGCCGCGTAGGCGGTGATCACCGGCTTCGGGCGCCTCGGGCATCGGCGCGACCGATAGCGTGACGATCCCGATCAGCCATTGGGGGTCGCCATCGCCCATGTACGCCCCGAGGTGAAGCGTGGTGTCAAGACCGTCGCCTGGATAGGCCACCTCTTCGATGGGCTGGTGCGAGCGCAGGACCTGGTGCCGAAGTGCGTACGTCTGCTCGGCTCCGATCGCCCTGATCTCCAATCCCTCGATCGGGTTGCCGCCCGAGGAGCTGGGCTCCGAACCCGGAATCATCCCGGAGCCTCGGCTAACTCGACCAGCACGTCCAGGCCGCGGTCGAGCGTGTCGTCGTCGCAGGCGTAGCTGAGGCGGAAGTGGGTGTCGCGCTGGCTGAAGACGTTCCCGGGGATGGCGAGCACGTTCCGCTCGATCGCGCGTTCGACGAATTGGGTGCCGGTCAGGCCGAGGCGTTCGGGCACGCGGGGGAAGGCGTAGAACGCGCCGCCGGGCCGGGTGAGTTCGTAGTGCGGGCTCAGCCGTTCGACGACACGGTCGCGCTTGCGGGCGTAGGCGGCGACGTGGTCGGACATGTCCACATCGAGAGCAAGGGCACCGGCGACCTGCACCATGCTCGGGGCGCAGACGAAGGTGTACTGCTGGAGCTTGGTCATCTGCTCGACAACCGGCGTGGGTCCGACCGCGTAGCCGAGGCGCCAGCCGGTCATGCCGTAGGTCTTCGAGAAGCCGCGGAGCAGGAGCACGTCGGGGCAGGCGTGGAGCGGGGAAGGAAAGGCGGCGGGTTCTGATGGATTGGCCTGGTCGCTTAAGCGACCACGCCGGTCCGCGGGGACGTCGGCGTAGGTGAAGACGTCGTAGATCTCGTCGCTGAGCATCAGGACGCCGCGTTCCGCACAGAACGCGGCCAAATCCGCCGCGACCTGCTTCGGTGGAATCACGCCCGTGGGGTTGCTCGGGCTATTGAACAGCAGCAGCTTGGTGCGGTCGGTGACCTGCGGGGCGACGCGCTCGACGGTGAGTTGGAAATCGGGGTAGGTGTCGATGTACTTCGCGGTGCCGCCGGCAAGCGTGACCAAATGCCGATACATCACGAAGTACGGGTCGGCGATGAGCACTTCGTCGCCGGGCTGGATGAGCGTGAGCATCGCGAGCAGCAGGCCGCCGGAGACCCCGGAGGTGATCAGCAGCGAGCTGTCGCCGTTTCGCAGGGACGGGCCGAGCGTGTCGGGGAACTCGCCGGTGAGTTGGACGGTGAGCTTCTCGCGGAGCGCGGCGAGGCCTTGGGTCTGGGTGTAGCGGTTGACGCCCTGGGCGATCGCGTCCGCGGCGGCTTGCTTGACTTCCGGGGGCACGTCGAAGTCGGGCTGGCCGATCGAGAGGTTGATCGGGTCTTCGAGCGATGCGGCAAGGTCGAATACCCGGCGGATGCCCGAGGCGTCGATGCCGTGGAGGCGATCGGTGATGAGGGTGTCGAAGTCGTGCATGAGTCCGTGACGGGGATCTAGGGACGGGTCACGAGTGCGAGCATAAAAAAACACCGGCCGGGGCGGGTCGGTGCTTGGAGGTTTGTCGTGGAGCCCTCGCGATCAGCGGCGTGGCTCAACCGCTCTTGAGCTTGCGGTTGCCGACCTTGGGCAGGTGCAGCGGCTTGTTGAGCTTCTTGTCGTTACCGGCTTCGAACTTGTCGGCGTCCTGCAGCTTGGCGATGCGTTCGGCGCGGGTCAGGACGTTGCGGTGACGCTGGAGGCCGCCGCCGGTTTTAAGAGAACTGTCGAGGCTCATGATCGGGGTCCGGGTCGGGTGAAACGTGGGTTTAGCGGCGGTCGGGCTTGGCGTTGTATTTGTAAAACGTCATCGATTCGAGGGCGGAGCCGCGGTCGCCGTTGTGGCGTTTCCACGCTCGGCCGAGCGCCAGACGTTCCGAAAGGAAGCGGTGATGCTCGCCGCGGGTGTACTCGGCACGCGTGAAGCCCTCGGTGACGTCGACCACCAAGTGCAGCACTGCAGTATCGCTGGATTCGGCCCGGTCTGCAAGCCCGTCCGCGGTTTCGCCGCTGAGCGGGGTGCCGGGGACGCGGTGCTCGGTGGGGACGATCAGGATGCGGGCGTCCCGCTCGCGGAGGAAGGCGGCGAGTTCCCGGGCGGTGCCGAGATCGGTCATGGTGTAGACCAGATAATTTCGGCCCGGCACGCGAGGGTCGGCGGCGGGCGGCGGCGTGGTGCGCGGCTGGGGCACGACCACGCCGACCCGGGCGTCGGAGCCGCCGGGGACGTCCACGACCGGCAGCGATCGATCGGTCACCGCCGATGGGTCGGCCTGAGTTGAAGCAGCTTCGACATTTTGGGGCCAGGTGTGGGCGAAATTGGCCGCGGTCCCGTCGCCCCGGCCCAGCCAGTACGCCAGCATCACCAGACCGACGACGCCCGCGATCGCCAAGACGACCAGTCCCCGGGTCGTCCGCAGAACCACGGGCTTGCCGGACGCGATCCACCACGCCCCGGCGGCCGATCCATCCGTTTTCCTGCGCTGCGCGCCGTTTTGAGCCTCGCGGTCGGCTCGTTGTTCCAGGCGTTGCGCCCAGAGCTCTCGGGTTGCCCGGACCCGCCGACCGGCCGACCCGACGAAGTCGCGGCCCGTGTCTACGACGGTTCGGCCGGTGGCACCCAGCCCGGCGAACACGGCCCGCGGTTCGGGCAGGCGCAACACGCGCCGGCCGCGTCCCGAACCGTTCGGTGGGTCGAACCGATCGCCTGAGGCGGCCCCGTTCGGCGGGGCGTTGCGGAAGATTTCGTAAGGGGGTTTGGCGCTCCGTCGCGGCATGGTCGTCTCCCGTGGTGCGTCGCGACGGTCGGTCGCGCGTTTGGGAAAAGCAGTCACCGGCGTTCCAACGCCGGCATCTCTCTCGTGGCCTGTCCCGGCCTCGCCATCTTCACCCGTTTCACACCGAGTTAGGCGTATGGGTACGCGGCGAACCCCGCAAGTCCGCAAGGATACCGGACGTCCGGTAATCGGCCAGCCCGGTCAGAATAAATCGTCTGATCAGGCCACGTCTCGTGAACATCTCGGCGTCACCCCACTCGCGAAGCAGAGAACACCAGAGCCGCTACCCGTCGGCTCCGCGAGAAACCCGCGGTACACCGCTCGGGCTTACGACTCCGTCGCGACGCCGATCGCCGAGGCCACGGCGTGGGTCTCGATGTGGCTGATGCTGACCCACCACTCGTCGATCCCCAACTCGTCGGCGACCTCCGCGCACTTGCCGTGCAGGCGGACGCTAGGCCGACCCGAGGGCTCGCGGACGATCTCGGCGTCGGTCCAGGCGATGCCGCCGGTCCAGCCCGTGCCGAGCACCTTGAGGATCGCTTCCTTCGCCGCGAACCGGCCGGCGAGGTGCTCGAGCCGCCGCCGCCGGCCCCCGTCGGCGTAGTCGAGCTCGGCCCGGGTAAAGCAGCGGCTCTGGAAGCGCTCGGCGTGTTCGTCGAGCATCCGTTGGATGCGGGACTTGTCGACGAGATCGATGCCGTGGCCGATGATTTTCACGCCGGGGCCGCCGTAGAAGCGCGGAGTTGTTCGAGCCGGTCGAAGAAATCCGGAAAGGTCTTGTTCACGCACGCCGGATCGTTGATCGTAACGCCGTCCTGCGCAAGGCCGACCACGCTGAAGGCCATGGCCATGCGGTGGTCGTCGTAGGTGTCGATCGCGGCGGGCGTGATGCGGCCGCCTTCCGGGGGGGTGATCGTGAGGTCGTCGCCGACGACCAAGACGTCGGCGCCGAGCTTGGTGAGCTCGACGCGCAGCGCTTCCATGCGGTCGGTCTCCTTGACCCGGAGGTTCCCGACGTTGCGGATGGCGGTCGGGCCGTCGGCCAGCAACGCGAGGCAGGCGAGCGTCTGGGCCATGTCGGGCATGTCGTTGAGATCGACGTCGATGCCGCGGAGCCGGCCGGTCGCGGGCGACGCGACGACCGTGGCGTCGAGGTGTTGTTCGACGTGGCAGCCCATCCGACCGAGCACATCGCAGAACTCGGCGTCGCCCTGGAGGCTGCGCGAACCGATGCCCTCGATGGTGCAGCGCGACGCGGGCACGGCGGCGGCGGCGGCGAGGAAGTAGCTGGCGTTGCTGGCGTCGGGCTCGATCTCGTACGGCTTGGCCCGGTAGCGCCCCGGGCTCACGCGGATCGCCCGGTAGCCGCGGTGGGCCTCCCACTTGCCGCCGAACTTCTTCATGAGGTTCAGCGTCATCTTGATGTAGGGCAGAGACGTGATCTCGTCGCCGGTGAACTCGAGGTCCAGGCCACGGGGGAAATACGGCGCGGCCATCAGCAGCGCGCTGACGTATTGGCTGCTGAGCGTCGCCCCCAAGTCCAGATGCCCGCCGGTCACGCCCGGGCCCTCGGCGTCGATTTCCAGCGGCGGGTAACCGGTTTCCTCGAGGTAGTCGATCTCGGCGCCGAGTTCCTCGAGCGCATCGACCAGCTCGCCGATGGGCCGCTGGCGCATACGCGGGATGCCGTCGAGTTCGTAAACGCCGAAGCCCAGGCAGCACAGGGCCGTGAGAAACCGGATCGAGGTGCCGGAGTTGCCCAGATGCACGGACGCTTCGCGAGCCGGGGGGCCGCCTTTGTCGCCCTGGACGGTGACGGTCTGGTGGTCTTCGTCGACCGCCAGGGTGTAGCCGAGCTCCCCGAGGCCTTCGATCATGACCCGGGTGTCGTCGGCGAAGAGCACGCCGGTGAGCACGGATTCGCCCTTGGCCAGCGCGGACAGCACGAGCGCCCGGTTGGTCAGCGACTTGCTGCCAGGCACGCGGATCGAAAAGTCGAACGCCGACGCGGGTTGGATCGCCACTGAGTCCATGGCCCGTCAAACCTATCAAGTCCGGCCCGGCGTTGCGTTCGCTTCCAGGAAGCGGTGCATCACCAGGGCGTCGGTCGCCCCCAGCCGAGGGTGCCGAAATACCGCGGGCAGCCGACCGATGGTCGTGAACCCCAGGCCGGTCCACAGGGCAACAGCGGCCTGGTTGCTGGCGATCACGAAGTTGAACTGCATCGCGGTAAAACCGTGCCGGGACGCCTCGGCCAAGGAGTGGCGACACATCGCCGTGGCCACGCCGCGGCCGCGTGCGGCGGGGCCGGTCACGTACCCCGCGTTGGCGACGTGATCGCCGCCGCCGGATTGGTTTTCCCGTAGGTAATAGGTGCCGACGACACGGCCCGCCGCACGGGCGACGAACACCGCATGTAAAGCCGAGAACCAATACGCCAAGGCCTCGTCCTCGGCCCAGTCCCGGGGCAGCGGATAGGTCTCGCCTTCGCGGATGACCGGTTCCAGGATCCCCCAAATCGCCGGACGATCCGCGTCCTCCGCGGGGTCGATCCGCAGGTCCGAGCCGGGCATGTCACTCCGCCTTGCGGAAGACGGCGACGACATTCTCCACCGGGACCACGAACAACCGGTTGTCGCCCTCGAAATCCACAGGGATCGCCCCCTTGGGGTTAAACAGCACCTTGTCGTACTGTTTGAGCGGGTAGTCCTCGTCGTGGTCCACCTCGGCCGAAATCGTGACAATCCGCCCGGTGAGCGTGGGGATCTCGATCTTGTCGGGCAGGTGGATGCCGGCCTTGGTGGTCTTCTTGTCCTCGTCCTTGCGGATGAGCACGCGGGCGCCGACGGGCTCGACGATTTCGAGCTTCGCGGGTTTAGTGGTGGGGTCGGGCATAATGGTCACTGTACGCAATGGACGCATCGATTCGCGCGTTCAGCCGCTAATGGAACGGCCCCTGCGGCTTGTACGCCAGCTTGGCCTTCGTCGGGGCAAAGCCGTGCTCGTCGAACACGGTCAGCACGTTGGGCTCGCCCGCGTTCAGCCACGGCTCGGGCAAGTAGTACAAGCTCTGCGGTGGGACCTTCGCCCGGGTCGCGGTCTGGCAGAAGTAGCGGCCGACGTTGCGTCCGTTGAGGAAGACCTGCCCTTTGCTGAGCGTCGACGCGTCGAAGAACAGCGGGGCTTCGCTTGGCGACGCTTCAAACGTACAGCGGAACCAACCGGGTTGGCTGGGGTTGCGGTCGCCGATCGGCCCGAACGCGTCGTCGGCGGGCATCGTCCACGGCGTGAAGGCCCACTCCGACTTCTCGGTGCGGGGCGACTCGACCTGGAAGAGCGTGAATTGTTTCGCGAGCGCGGCGTGGGCGTCGTCGGCCGAGTCGAAGTGCACGGCCAACTCGTTGTTCCCGGTTTTCACCGGCGACTCCTCTTCGGTCGGGTCGAGGAGGAATTCGTTCTCGCCGGCGGTGTGCTCGCCGATGCGGCCGATGGGCTTGGCGTTCACACAAACGGTCGCGCCGACCTGCGGAGGCAGCGCCATACCGCGGAGCAACAGCGGCTTCTTGCCGGCGAGCTTGACGGTCCAAGCCAACCGCGTGCCCAGGGGGGTCTGCCCTTGCCGGCGGTAGTAAATCAGGCCGGCGACCTCGAAGGGGTCGGGCGCGGGCTCGGTCGTCACCACGGGCTTACCGAGTTTGATCGCCTTGACGGCGCAGAAGTGCGAACGCAACCCGACGGGTTCGGCCGTGCGTTGGCCGTAGTTGAATCGGCCGAGGTGGTCGGCGAGCACCACGACATCGCCGGCCAGCGAGAGCGATTCGGGATCGCGGCTGGCGCCCAGCGAACGGCCGAGGATCACGTCGAGTTTGCCGTTGCGGTACACGTGTAGGCGGTCGCCGCTGTGGGGGGCAACCGTCTTGGTTGCGCGAGCGGCGGCGGGCTTGGTGTTCGCGATGCGGTACCAGCCGTAGCCCTCGTGGACGCCGAGTTGGGCGAGCGAAGCGGGGCCGGCGATGGGCTCGTAGCGTTCGTCCGAGCCATCGATCAGCGCGGCGCAATCCGCGTAATCCCAAGCGGAGAGCTTGGGCGCAGCGGGCGGCTTGGAGACCGACGCGCGGACGCTCTGGACCGCGCCGTCGGGGGCGATGTGCGTCTGGGTCGCCCAGCCCTTGAGCGGGACGGGTTGGCCCGCCTCGTCGAGCTTGCCGGCCCCGACGATCAGCCCCGACGTCGCGAGGTAGGACGCGTCGACCTGGTTCTCGTTGAGCACGGCCACGGTAACCGGGCCGACTTTGCACACGTGGGGTTTCTTGCCGGTCGGTACGGCCAGGGGATGCAGCGCCCCGTCGAGACTGAGCAGGCCCGCCGCGCCGGCCGGGCCGTAGAGCACGAGCATCTTGCGATCGACGAACGCCCAGGGCCGGAGGTTGGTGAAGTCCAGCGTGGCGGCGTCGCCGAGCTTGACGTTAAGCAGCAGCCAGGCGGCGCGGCTCTTCCCCAGGGGCACGGGCAGGCCGCGGCCATCGGGGAGTTGCAAAGTGACCTCGGCGGTCTTGTCCTTCTCACCCCGCAGGATGAAGACGGCGTCGCCCAGCTTGCCCGGGGCGTGGATGACCGCGGGGGGGTGGTCCTCCTCGCCGCCCTGGATCGTCACCGCGCGGCCGGTCGGTTCGAGGCAGGCGAGCACCGGCGCGAACTGAGACGCGAACGTGCAAAGCCGTTTGGTGGCCGCAAACTTCTCGGCCCGACCGCCGGCTTCGCGAAGCGGCGCATCGTAGTCGTAGCTGGTGGTCATGAACGCGTTGTCGCCGTTGACCGTGCGACCGCCGCTGAACCCGAAGTTCGTCCCGCCGTGGAACATGAACAGGTTCGGCATCGCGCCTTCGGAAAGGATGCTCGCGAGGCGGTAGAGATGCTTCTGCGCGTCGACGCCGTCGGCGTGCGCCCCACCCCACTGGTCGAACCATCCGGTCCAATACTCGCTAACCATCCGCGGCGCGTCGGGTTGCACGACGCCTAGTTGGCGGACCGAGGCGGACAGGTCGGCCGAGGCATTCCACGTATGGATCGCGCCGTCCACCGGCTGCCAAAGCTGGTTGCACGCATTGAGCGGGACGCGGCAGCCGCCTTCACGCAGGTAGCGCACGAGCTGCCGGTGGTATTCGTCGTGCTGCTTATCGCTTTGGCTGAACCATTCGTTCTCGACCTGCATCAACAGGATCGGCCCGCCGCCTTCGCCGCGGTAGCCGTGGGCGGCGTCGCCGGGTTTCACCTGGAACGCGCCGCCCCGGCGGAGGTTCGGATCGTCACCCACGACCTGCAGGTCCTTCACCTGCGCCATCACCGCCGAGATGTACCGCGAGCAAGCCGCGAGGAACGGCTCGCCCGCCTCGCGGATCTTCATCGGACCCGACTTCTTGGTCGTCGGCACCGTCTCCAGCCACGCCGGCAAGCCGCCGCCGTCCCACTCGGCGCAGACATACGGCCCGGGCCGCAGCCAACACCACAGCCCTTCCTCGCCGACGATCTCAACGAAACGTCGCAGGTTCAGGTCGCCTGTGAAATCGAACTCCCCCGGCGCCTTCTCGTGCGCGTTCCAAAAAACGTAGGTCTCGATGCAGTTGAGCCCGGCTTGCTTGGCGGCGCGGATACGGTCCCGCCAGAGCTCACGCGGGATCCGCGGATAATGCAGCGCCCCACCGACGAGAAACACTCGACGCCCGCCCACCACAAAAGCCTGTTTGTCATACGAAATCTCGGCCATAGTCCGGTGAACCTACGACAATGCCGAACGCGCGGCAAAACCCCAGGGCGGAAGGCGCAATCCCCACCCCGCCCCCCGGTACACTCCAGCGATGTTCCGCCCCGGGTTGTGGTCGCGACGAAATACATCTCGGCGGGTCGCCGCGTGGGGCGTCTCGGTCACGGCCGTCGCGTTGACCGGCTGCTTGTCGCCGATGGAACGGCTCGACCGCGACGCGGCCCGGCTTATTGAGGCCCGGCAGTTTCATGCGCTCGGCGACGCCGCCCCTCGTGACCCCGCCCCACTGCCCCCGATCCCGGACGACGCGACGAATACGCCGCTGTACGACGAGCAACCGGCCACCAACAATCTCGACCGTGACGCGTTGCCCGCCGTCACCGACCCGGCGCCCAACCTCGACACCGACCGGCTGCCGCCTTCGTTTGTCAGCCCCGGACCCACGCTCACCCTGGACCTTGAGGGCGTCCTCGCCACCGCGATCCAATTTGCCCCCGAATACCGCAGCGAAAAAGAATCACTCTTCCTCACGACGCTGGCGCTCATCATCGAGCGTCACATCTGGGGCCCACGCTTTTTCTCGGGCGTGACCGGCACGCTCTCGGGCACCCCCGAAAGCGGCGACACCGACACCGTCGCGACGCTCGTCGCGGACCTGGGCGTCACCCAGCTCTTGCCCTACGGCGGCGACATTTCCGTGCGTGCTTTGGTCGATTACGTCGCTTTCTTGCAGCAGTCCAGCGCCAGCACCGCGGAGGAAGAGACCCAAACCGGAGCCTTGGAGTTCTCACTGAACCTGCCGCTGCTCCGTGACGCGGGCGTGATCGCGCGCGAAGACATCATCCAGGCGGAACGCAACCTGATCTACGCCGTGCGCGGCTTCGAGCGGTTTCGCCGAGAATTCCTCGTCGAGCTGGCCAGCGAGTATTTCGATTTGGTGTTCGTCCAACAGCAGATTGTGAATCAGGAGCGGCAGATCGAGAATCTCGCCTTCGTCGCCGAGCAGTTCCGGGCGTTGGCCGACGCGGGCAAGATCCGCGGCTTCCAGGCCGAGAACATCGAGCAGGACTTGCTCTCGTCGCGAAACAGCCTGCTGAATCTGCGGGAGAGCTACGCCAACCAGGTCGACGCGTTCAAGATCACGCTGGGCGTACCGCTGGACACGGACCTGGTCATCCAAGCGTCGCGGGTGATCGTCCCCTCGCCCGTGCTCGAGCTCGGGCCGTCCGTGGCGACCGCGTTGGCGTACCGGCTCGACCTGCAGACCGTCGAAGGCGAAGCGGACGACGCCCGCCGGGACGTCCGCATCGCCCGGAATCAGATCGCGCCGGACCTGGACCTCGACGCCGACTTGACCCTGGGCACCGACCCGGATCGGGCCCGGTCGGGTTTCGATCTAGATGCCGGCAACAGCTCGTACAACGTGGGGCTGAACTTTGAGTTGCCGCTGGACCGCGTGATCGAGCGGGCCGGGCTGCGGGCGGCTCAGGTCGAACTGGAACGACAGTTGCGCGAGTTGCGGGTGTTCCGCGATCAGATCGCGTTGGAAGTCCGCGTCGCGCTGCGGTTGATCCAGCAGTCCCGCTTTACGCTCGAGCTCCAAAAGCGCAACGTTCAACTCAACGAGCGACGATCCCTCGAAGTCACGCTGCGCCGCCGCTCGCTGGACGCCCGGGAAATCATCGAGGCCCAGGAAGACCTGATCGACGCGCGTAACGCGCGAGACGAGGCCGCCGCCGACCTTCAGACCGCGGTGCTCAACTACCTGCTCGCCACGGGACAGATGCGCGTCGACCCCACCGGCCAGTGGCTGCCGCCCGCCCGGCTCGTGCCGCTGGCTATCGACACGCCGGAAGACCCGCTCGTGGATCCCGAGCCCAACGAGGACCTGCGAAATCTGGAACTGCCGCCCGAAGCCGCACCGACGATCGACGCACCGGTTGGCGAGTAGCTACGTACCATGTCGATGCTCAGCACCATGTCGAAAACCGCCCTCTACGTCGCCCGGCCTCACGTCCGCTCCCGCGTCGGCCGTGCCCGGCTTGCTGTTGGCTCGCTGACGATGTGGCTGGCTCTCGCCGCGCTCACCGGCTGCTCCGACGCGGCCGACGGCTCGACCGGCAACGCCGCTAACGAATGGTACGAAGCCCGCGCTCAAAGCTTCGATCTCACCATCGCCGAGACCGGCCAACTCGAGGCCGCCGAGCGGGTCGACGTGAAGTCCAAGGTGGACGGCCGACCCGCGATCCTGCAAGTCGTCGACGAGGGCGTCCACGTCGAAGCCGGCGACCTGCTCGTTCAACTCGACGCCGCCGAGATCGAACAGAAGCTCGAAGAGGCCGAGCTCAAGCTCGAGACCGCTCGGGCCGATCGCATCGCCGCCGATCAAGACCTTCAGATCCAGGAGACCACCGCCCGTTCCACGCAACGCGCCGCCGAGGTGGCCAAGCAGCTCGCCGAACTGGAGTTGGCCGAATGGGAGCAGGGCGCCGTCCCGACCGAGGAGCGCAAGCTCAACCTCGCCCTGGAAAAAGCCCAACGCGAAGTCGAACGCACCGAACGCAACTTCGAGACCGACCAGGAGCTCTACGCCCAACGCTTCATCAGCCAGGACGAGCTCGAAGATTCGGAGATCGCCAAGATTGAAGCGATCGACGCGCTGGCCACCGCGAACCTCGACATCGAGGTTTATCAAGCTTACACGCTGGAGAAAGAACGGCAGGAGAAGATGTCCGCCCTCGACGACGCGGTGTCCGAGCTGTCCAACACGATCGCCGAGAACGAAAGCAAGCTCGCCCAGGCCCGCGCGAAGGCCGTCAGCCGGCAACGTGGGGAAGCCATTCAGGAACGCCGCGTCGCGGAGCTGCGGGAGCAACTCGCCGCCACCACGCTCAACGCCCCGACCGCGGGCATGGTCGTCTACGCCAGCTCCACCGGCAGCCGTTGGAACCGCAGCGAGCCCATCGCCGAGGGCCGACAGGTCCGCAACGGCGAAACCGTGATTTACCTACCCGATCCCACGCAGCTGGTCGCCGTACTCTCGGTCCCCGAAGCCCTCGCCCCACAGGTCGTGCCCGGCCAACGCGCCGAAGTCGCGGTCGACGCGATCCCCGGCCGCGTGTTCCCCGCGACCATCGAATCCGTCTCCGTGCTCGCCGCCGACGGCGGATGGTGGAACAACAACGTCAAGAACTTCACCGTCCGTGCCCTGCTCGAACCCAACGCCGGCGAAGGCCAACTCAAGCCCACGATGACCTGCACCGGCACGATCTTCACCGGCCGAGTCGAGGACGCCGTGGCCGTGCCCGTGCAAGCCATCTTCGCCGACGGCGAGCAACGCTTCGTGTACGTCACCGCCGGCCTGGGCGGCGTCGAACGGCAGGACGTCGAGATCGGCCGGGCGTCCGAAACCCTCGTCGAAGTCGTCTCCGGCCTCGACGCCGGCACCGACGTGCTGCTCCGCGCCCCCCACCCCGGCGAGGAAGTCGCGGGATGAACCCCGGCTCTTGGCACATCCGATCTGTCGCTGCCGCGCAGCCCCACCGGGTCGCTTTCGCCCAAGACGTGTTTAATCTCGAGAACCCCACGCTCGCCGCAGCGTTCGCCAGCCCCAGCGCCGATCGCCACGAGGTCGTCGCGCAGGCGGCCCCCGCCAAAACGTTCGTCGTGCTCGATGAAAACGCCGCCGCCGCCGACTTCACGCTGATCTCTCGCATCGAGCAACGCTTTGCCCGCGGCGACCTGCCGCCGCTGGCTGCGACCCTCAAGCTGCCCGGCGGCGAAGCGTCCAAGAACGACCCCGCGCACCTGGACACGCTCTACCGGGCGATGCTCGATTGCGGCATCGACCGCCGCTCATACGTCCTCGCGATCGGCGGCGGGGCCCTGCTCGACACCGCCGGTTACGCCGCCGCCACGATGCACCGCGGCGTCCGTCTCATCCGCCTGCCCACTACTACGCTAGCGCAATGTGACTCGGGCGTCGGGGTCAAGAACGCCGTCAACCGCTTCGGGGTCAAGAACGCAACCGGCACCTTCGCCGTGCCTTGGGCCGTCGTCAACGATTCCCGGTTCCTTCGCACGCTTCCCGACGACGTCTGGCGTCACGGCTTCGCCGAAGTCGTCAAGGTCGCGTTGCTCAAAGACGCCGAGTTGTTTTGCTGGCTCGAAGAACATGCCGACGCCCTCGCCTGTCGCGACGAACCGCTCGCCGAACACGCGTGGCAGCGTTCCGCCGCGTTGCACCTGCAACACATCGCCGAAGCCCCGCCGGACGGCGGCGGCGATCCTTTCGAAGCCGATCAGGCACGCCCGCTCGACTTCGGTCACTGGG
>JBCDDH010000052.1:0-25484 GCA_039180415.1 Planctomycetota bacterium
GTGGAAGACGGCGACGTCGCCGAGGTCTCCGCGACCTCCGTACTCGTGGGCAAATACCGAGAGACGCGGCGAGCAGCGCGGCGATCGGCGAAAGGAAGCTCACTTGAGCCAGCCTCGCTGGCGGAAGGTGTCCAGGACCAAGCGTTCAACCGGCAGATCGGTGGACACGTCGGCGAAGCCCACGCCGCGCCGTACGCACGATTGCCGGACCGATTCGATGTAGGCCCGCAGCGTCTCTCGGTATTTGCCCACGAGTACGGAGGTCGCGGAGACCTCGGCGACGTCGCCGTCTTCCACGTCGGTGAGCCGCAGGTCGCCGGCGATGCCGCCCCCAGAAGCTTTCGCCGGGTCGCGCTCTTCGGGGCTGAGGACCTGGACCGCGAGCGCGTCGAACTTGGGGCCGGCGAGGAAACGCAGGCTTTCCGACAGCGCGGCCGACTTGTCCAGGAAGTCGCTGATGACGACGACGACGCCGGGACGCCGTTGGGTGAGCGCGAGTTGGCGGAGCGAGGCCGAGAGGTCGCCCGGCGACTCGGAGACGGGCGTGTCTTCGAGAAATTGGAGCAGCCGCGGCAGCGAGCGCTTGCCGCGCAGGCCGTCGAGTTGGCCGAGCAGCCGGTCCGCGAACGCGAAGACGCTCAGGCGGTTGTGTTGGTTGAGCGCGACGTACCCGAGCGCGGCGGCGAGTTGCTTGGCGTAAAGCAGCTTGCTCGGTTGAGTCGCCGTGTTCTGCGGCCAGTCCATCGAACGCGTCGTGTCGAACAGGACCGTCACGCTCAGGTCTTGTTCTTCCAGGAACAGGCGGAGGAAGAGCTTGTCCAAGCGTGCATAGAGGTTCCAGTCGATTCTCCGTAAATCGTCGCCGACGACGTACGGCCGGTAGTCCGCGAATTCGACGCTTTGGCCTTTCTGCTTGCTGCGTCGCTCGCCCTGCATCGATCCGCGCAACAGCTTGCGGGACGCGACGTCGAGCCGGTCGAGGCGGTGCATGAACTCGGGGGTGAGCAGGTCAGGCATGGCGATTGAACCGCGGAGGCACGGACGTCGCGGAGGAGAACACGATGCGTTGAAGCCCGTCGCGGATGGTTTCGGCGTTGAAGTTGATCAGTAAGCCCAACGGGTGACCGGTGGCTTTGAGGTAGCTGATGACCTGGGCTTGATGGATGGGGGCGGGCTTATCGACGGCTTTGAGTTCGAGCACAAGGCAATCGTTGACCAGGATGTCGATCCTGCCGTCGCCGATGCGTTGACCGCGGTACTTCAAGGCGATTGGTGCTTCACATTGATGTGGGATATTGAGATGTTGCAGCTCGATCGAGAGTGCTTTTTGGTACGAAGATTCGAGGAAGCCCGGCCCCAAAACTCGATGCACGGAGATCGCGGCTCCGATGACTCGGTCCGTCAGTTCGTTCAGCTTGGGATCAACATCATTCATGCTTACCTCCGCGCCTTCCGCGCCTCCGCGGTTCAAACCGTCTGCTCGACCGCGAGGTTGTCGTGGAGGTCGTTGACGATCATGTCGGTGGTGATCCCCTCGGCCTGGGCTTCGAAGTTCAGCAGCACCCGGTGGCGTAGCGCGGGCAGCAGGGCGGCCTTGAGGTCGTCGATGGCGACGGCGCCGCGGCCTTCGAGCAGGGCGTTGACCTTGCCGGCCAGGACGAGCGCTTGGGCGGCACGCGGGCTCGCGCCGAAGCGCAGGAACTGCCGGGCGAGCTTGGTGGCGTGGTCGCCGTCGGGGTGGGTGGCGAGGACGGCTCTCACGGCGAAATCCTGCACCTCGGGGGCGATCATCACCTGGCGGACGAGCGACTGGTACGCGGTGATCCGCTCGGCGTCGAGCACGGGGTCGATCGTGGGTTGATCGGCCCGGGTCGTGCGTTCCAGGATTTCGTGGAGCTCTTCGCGGTTGCTGTAGCCGACGTCGAGCTTGAAGAGGAAGCGGTCGAGCTGGGCTTCGGGCAGGGGGTAAGTGCCTTCCTGCTCGATGGGGTTTTGGGTGGCCATGACGAAGAACGGGCGGGGCATGTCGTAGGTGGTGCCGCCGACGGTGACGGAGCGTTCCTGCATGGCTTCGAGCATCGCGCTCTGGGTCTTGGGCGTGGCGCGGTTGATCTCGTCGGCCAGGACGATCTGAGCGAAGATGGGGCCCTTGCGGAACTGGAAGGTGCGAGCGGAGGTGCCGTCGGGTTTCTGTTCTTCGAGGACGACGGTGGTGCCGGTGATGTCGGCGGGCATGAGGTCGGGGGTGAACTGGATGCGGGAGAAGTCGAGTTGGAGGGCTTGGCCGAGCGAGCGGATGAGCAGCGTCTTGCCCAGGCCGGGCGGCCCTTCGAGCAGGACGTTGCCGCCGACGAAGAGGGTGGTGAGGATGCCATCGACGATGTCGGTATGGCCGACGATCAGCTTGGCGACCTGGTCGCGGACGGCTTGGTAGTCGGTGCGGAATTGTTCGGCTTGGGCGGTGAGGTCGGGCATGGTGATTGAGTGTTGGAAGGGGAGAGGCCCGCGTGGCAGCGTTGCGGCCGCGGGCTGGGGGTTAGTCGTCGCGGGTGGCGCGGCGTTTGGCGGCGAGGAGGCGGGAGGTGGTGGAGGCGTCGTCGGCGGGTTCGGCGGGTGGCGGCTCGGAAGGCTTTGGCGGGGCGGGGTCGCGGGGTGGCCCACGGTCGATCAGCGTGGGCCTCGGCGAAGGCGGTTGATCGGAACGGGAAAGCGATTCGCGCGGCGGCGTCGAGGCCGCGGGCTTGGAGTCGGGGGCCGTTTTGCGTTGCTTGAGGCTTTGCAGGGTTTGGCGTTGCTCGGTGGCAGGGCGCGTGGGCGCGACGTGTTCGCGGAGGTAAGCGGCGATCGCGGGAGCGTCCCAGGCGATGCGGCGATTGGCGACGTCGAGCAGGAGGAACAAGAGCAGCCAGGGCATGAGCGACCAGCGGAGGGGGCGGACGCTGACGGTCTCGAAGGGGGCGGTGCGTTCGAAGAGCGGGTGGCGGCTGGGGTCGGCGGGGTCGAGGACGCGACCCCCGGTGATAGCGGCGACTTGTTCGAGGACGGCGGGGTCGGAGGCGAAGCGGCGGAGTTCTTGTCCGGGGGGGCGGGACGCGCCGCCGAAGACGGTCGCGAGGCGGTTGCCGGCGGCGTCGGTCAGGAAGAGCGTGGCCAAATGGTTGCCGTCGTCGGGGGCGGGGAGCCGGGCTTCGAAGCGGCCGGGGCCGGTCTGGTCGAGGGTGACGGGTTGGATGGTGCCGTTGGGCAGCAGGACGCCGCCGCGGGCGTTGACGGCGCTTCGGATGCCCGGCGTTTCGTCGCGTTGTTCCTCGGTGTCGGCGTAGGTTTCCAAGGTAAGGACGAGCTCCTCGCCGTCGAAGCGGGCGAGCAGGTCGGCGTCGGCGGTGGCGGCAGGTCGGGCGAGGGTGCGGGCGAGGCGGGTCCAGAAATCGGCATACCCGGGCCAGTCGAGCCAGTCGGCGGCCCAGCGGTTGGTGGCGTCGGAGGTGAAGGCGGCGACGCGGCCGAGGCCGACCTGGCCGGTGGCGAAGAGCGGCTCGTTTTCCGGGCCGAGCAGGGGGGTTTCGACGCGGCGGTCGCGGCGCTCGCCGGTGAGGACCAGCCCGGCGAGGGGTTGGTTGAAGTTGATGCCGGCGGTGATGGGCGAGCCGGTGTTGAATTGCTGCGGCACGAAGGCCTCCTCGCGGATGAGGTTCTTGCGGATGGTGCGGGCCTCTTTGATGAAGACCTGGGGCAGGCGGTTGGGGTCGGTGATCTTGTGGTAGGTGCCGTTGCCGAGTTGGGCGAGGGAGCGGAGGAGGGGTTCGTTCTGGGCGTCGCCGACGCCGACGGTGGTGAGGCTGATGCCGGCGGCGCGGAACTTGGCCATGAGCTGCTGGTATTGGGCGCTGGGCTCGTTGCCGTCGGTCAGGAGGATGACGTGGCGGACGGCGGTATCCGCGAAGCGTCGTTCGGCGAGTTGCTCGTAGGCGCGTTGCAGGCCGGTGGAGATGTTGGTGCCGCCGGAGGGCTCGATGGCGCGGATGAGCCGGGCCGTTCGGCTGGGGTCCAGGTTGGGGCCGAGTTCGACGATCCATTTCGGGTCGTTGTCGAAGGCGAGCAGGCCGACGAGGTCCTGGGGGTAGAGGGTTTGGATGGCGGCGATCGCGGCTTCGCCGGCGAGTTCGATCTGGGAGCGCCCGGTGCCGCCAACGGCCGCGGCCATGGAGCCGGAACGGTCGAGGGCGATGACCAGCGCCCCCGAGGGCAGGATGGTTTGGCTGGGGATTTCGCAGGTGACGGGGAGTAGGTCGCGATCGACGGCGGAGTTGGTCCAGCCGCCGGCGCCGAAGGAGTCGGGCCCGCCGATCATGGCGAAGCCGCCGCCGAGTTCCTTGACGTAGCGGACGAGCTGCCGCTGCTGAGCCGGGCGGATGTCGTCGGCGGGGACGTTCTGAAAAAGCACCGCGTCGTAGCGCTGGAGTTGCTCGACGGTGGTGGGAAAGCTCTCGGGGGGAACGATGTCGAGCTCGAGGCCGTGCCCGCGGAGCGTGTCGGGGAGGATGCGGCCGGGCGGGCCCGGCAGGTTGTTGACCAGGAGCAGCCGACCCTTGCCGGCGACCTGAGTGAACCCTTCGGCGCGGTTGTTGATCGTCAAGTCGGGCCGGACGTTCAGCCGGCGTGCGGCGAGGTTGGTGGCGGGGTCGGGCTCGAACAGCGCGGTGAAGGAGGATGGGCCGGCGATGGCGAGCGGGACGTCGACGGTGAGAGCAAGGACGTGGTCGAGGTCGGCATTGGCCGCGGGTGCATCGGACCAATCGTGAGGCAAGACGCGGAGGCCGGTGCGATCGGGGTTGGGATCGAGGTCGAGCAGGACGCCGTCGCGGAGCAGCTCGACCGAGCCGGCGGCGGGCGCGGTCGCGCGGAGGACAACGCGGACGGGCACGGTCTGGCCTTCGCGGGCTTGAGGCGGGGCGAAGACGCCCTCGACCATGACTTCGGGGGCTTCGGGGTGGGCGGAGGCGTAGGGCACGGGCAAGACGTCGATGGGCACGCCCGCAGCGGCGGCGGCGCGCGCGGCGTCGAGCAGGTCGCCGGCGGTGTCGTTGCCGTCGGTGGCCAGGACCAGGCGGAGCGCGGTATCGGTTCCGCTCCCGTCGGCGGCGGCCAGCGCGAACGAGACCGCGGCCGCGGTGTCGGTGCCGGCTTGAGGCGCGTCGAGGGTGTCGGTGGTGAGTTCGTCGCGGGGCCCGGGTCGGGCGCGGAGAGACGGCCGGGCGTCGTAGGTGATCAGCCCCAAACGATCGTCGGGCCGGCGGCCGTCGCCGGCGTCGACGGCGGCTTCGAGGAAGGCGAGCAGCGCGGCGTCGGGGCTCTCGGCGTCGGGCCCGGATCTTTCGTCGCGCGGCACTTCGGCGTTGGCGGGTAGCGTCGGCAGTTGCGCAAAGGTGCGGATCGACGCGCTGCGGTCGACGACGGCCAGGACGGTCAGGTCGTCGTGGCGGCGCTGCGTGGACAGGCCGGCGAGCATGGCGACGATGAGCGTCAAGACCACGCACCGGAGCACGAGGGCGGTGACGCGCCGCGGCCGATCGAGCACCCGCAGGCCGCGCCACCCGAGCCAGACGATCGGGATCGCCAGCAGCAGGAGGCTCAGCAGCGCGGGATGGTCGAACGTGATGGGCAAATCGTGGGGCGGTCGCGCGGGAGGACCAGACGCTTTTTGTCAGTCGTCGTGGGCGTTGGCGTCGGGAGCGGACGAGGCGGGGAGTTGATCGAAATATTGCCGGATCGCGCGGTGGTAGCGCCGGGGCGCGCGGTCGTCGGTGACGGCTTGCTCCGCGGCGTCTTGCGCTTCGGTCACGGCCTGTCGGAAGCGCACGGTCGCGGGGCCGCCCCGGCCTTGCCCGCCGTCGTCGTTGTCCCAGGACGCGATGACCCAGCCCTCGCCGTCCTGCGTGTCGCGCACCGCTTCGGTGCCGAGGTTGGGGTCGCCGCGTTCGGAACCGAACGGATGGCCGCCGTCGCCGGTGCCGCCTTCGATGCCGCCGGCTCCGCCCGGGTTGGCGGACGCGGTGGACGGCTGGTTCCCCGGGGACCCGCCCGGTTGGTTTCCGGGTTGGTGGCCAGGTTGAGATCCCGGCTGGCTGCCGGGTTGCGAGCCGGGCGTGGAACCGTCCGCGGCTTGGGTGGGTTGGCCGCCGGGCTGGGTTCCGGGTTGGCTTCCCGGTTGGTTACCCGACGGCGGTGGCGACGCGTTGGGATCGCTGGAAGTCGCGTCGGCGGCTTGCGACGGCGACGCCGATGGATCGGCGTCGGACGCGTCTGGACCGGTCTCTTCGGCTTGAGCGTTTTGCGCGTCGGCGGTTTGGGCTTCCCCGGCGGGGTTCTGCTGCGACGCGTTCTGTGAAGCCTCGGACGGCGTGCCACTCCCGGGATCCGATTCGCTCGCTTCGGCCAACCGTTCTTGCGCCTCGCGGAGCTGCTGCTGGGCGTTGCGCATGCGTTGCGCGTCGCGCTGCTGCCGATCTAGCTCCCCGAGTTGTTGTTGTGCTGGGGCCGACTCCGGCGATGCCGGGCGGTCTTCGTCCAACGCCCGCTCGACCCGCTCGATCGCTTCGGCGAGTTGCTCGGCCCGTTCCGCCGCGGACGGCGGGCCGTCGCTTTCGTCCGGGTTGGCTTGTTCTTCTGGATCGCCCTCGGCGGTGCGGGCATCCGGGGGCGCTTCGGGCGACGTCGGCTCCTCGGATTCGGGGCGCTGCTCCTCGGCTTGCCGCTGCGCTTCGGCCTGCTGTTCGAGCTGTTCCCGCAGGTCGGCCAACTGCTCGGTCAGCTGCTCTTGCTGCGCTTCGCTCAACCGGTCTTCGTCCGCCTGCCGTGTCAGTTGCTCGAACTGCCGCGCGGCTTCGGCGAAGTCCGCTCGACGCAGCGCTTCGGCAAACCGGTCGGCCGGCCCGCGCTGCTCCGGGTTCAAGCCCGACAGCGACTGCTCCAACGCTTGCTGCCGTTGGCGTTGCTCCTCCGCTCGTCGAGCGACGCGTTCGCGCAATTCGTTCAATTCCGCTTGCGCGTCACGCTGACCCTGAGGCGTCTGCAAGTCCCGACGGGTCATCACCGCTTCGAGTTCGTCGAGCAACGTTTGCGCGTCGGCCGGCGTCGATTCCGGCGCGTCCGGGTCGGCCAACGGTTCGAGCAACTCCCGCGCCGCCTCGACCCGGGCCTGGGCTTCTTCGGTGCGCTGCTCCCGTTGGGCCTCCGCTTGCTGCGCCACGGCTTGACGCTCCCGAATCCCGAACGGATCGAAGCCATCCGGCAGGAACACGACCAGCACCGCCAACGCCGCGAGCGCCGGCCCGGTCCACCGCCACAGCGCCCACCCGGCTCGCGTGCGTTCCGCGTAAGTCCGACGCAACCCCCGGTCTTCCGCCGCGCGCTCGGCCTCGTCGACCACCGACGCGGCGAAGGGGTGTTCCGTTTGCGACTGCGCGAACAGCGCGCTGCCCAGTTTGTTCTTCAGCCCCAACGTCGTGTCCAGATGTACCGCGAGCACGGCGTCGGATTCCGAACGAACCCACGCCGCCACGACCGCCGCCAATCCTGCCGCGACCAACGCCGCGGGCACCGTCCACCCAGGCAACGCTACGCCCAGCGCGACCAACCCCGTCCATGCCGCCGCGATGACGAGCCCCGACACCAGCCACGTGGTGCCCAGCCACCGCACCGCCCGCGTGGCCCGCCGGCGGTTTCGAGCGTGCTGGATGAGCCGGCGGGTGTGCTGCATGACAGATTCATCGTACGACGCGCGGCCGAGCCAACATCATTATGGTGGACGGTCGCCGAGGGTTCGTTGATTCGGGGGCGGTTCCCCGCCAGACGATCCGGCGACCCGCCATCCCCTCCGAGAGCGAGCCCGCCGCATGCCCGGCAAACCCCCGCAAACCCGTGCCACCGCCAAGTCCCGCCGCGCTTCGTCGGGCGTCCGCCGCGCCGGTCAGGCCGCCGCCCGCACGGCGAGAAGGGCACCGAATCACGGGGCCAAGCCGCTCCCGCCGGGCAGCGTCCCCGTGCTGGTTGTCGTCGCCGTCCTGATGTTGCTCCCGGCGGGCTGGGGCTTGGGCGTCCTGCTGGGCGTCTTCGGCGATCTCGACGGCGATCCCACGGGCAGGCTTCGGGCTACCGCGCTGGCCGTGCTCGCCGCCGGCGGTTCGCTCGCCGCCGTCTGCCTCGCCGCCGCTTGGTTCGTTCGTCGCCAACACGTGGCGAACCAAGGCTGAGCAACTTCCAGCCGACCGTTTTGCGCGCCGGGACTCCGATCACCATGAGTCTCTTCGAGGCCTTGTTTCCCGGCACCGTCACCGCGAAACACCTGCGAAGGGTCGCGGGAGCGTCATCGGATGGCAAGCCGTCTGCGGTGGTCCTCAAACGGTGCTTCGCGTCCGGAGGCGGAACAGTCCCGGGGGATTGATGGGCGGTCAGCGTCAAGCGGCTGAGCGACCGAACTCACCGCGCACGCGTTCACCTCGGGCAGCCGCACCCGCCGCTCGCGCCCTGCCCCGTGACCGGCTGCGCCGACCACGGGTCCGTGCTCAGGTCCCACCAGAACCAATGCCCGTCGCGTAGCGCCAGCTCCCCGTGGTGCAGCCGGCGGGCGCTGCCGTCGAGCATGGCGAAGTTTGCGCCGTCAGGCGCGTGGCGGTACGCGCGGTACGGGTCGTGTTGGGTCAGTTGCGTCCAGGCCGCCGGGTACTGCGGCGTCGGGTTGTCGAGCAGGACCGCCGTGACCCCGTCGGCCGTCTGCAAACGTTCGAACGGTTCGAGCGCCTGCTCGCCCATCAGGATCAACTCGCTGCTCCGCGGCACCGCCCCCGTCGCCTCGGCCGAGAACGACCACCGCGGAAACAACATCGCCGGGTTCAGCCCGTACGACGAAGCCCGCTCCCCCGCCGGCACCAGCGCCGTCAACGCGTCCAGGTCCGCCTGCTCGATCTCCGGGCACTGCAACACCGACCCCGCTGCGGCGAGAACGTCCCCCGATCCCTCGTGCGAAAACCCCAAGTAAGCCGCCAACGGCGACCCCGTCTCCACGGACCACAGACGCGTGAACCGTCCGTAGTCCTGGTGATACGCGAATTGCGCCACGGACGCCTGCCGCAGGTTCGCCTTGCACGTCGCGTCCACGCCCGCCTTCCGCCCGGCCGAAAGCGCCGGCAGCAACACCCCCAGCAGCAGCGCCACGATCGCGATCACGACCAATAGCTCTATCAGGCTGAACGCCCCGGTCGGATTGCCGCGTCGCGGATGCATGCGTCGAGGATACCCGCGTCGATCCGATTCCCCTCGGCGTTTTTATCTCTGATGCCGTCCGTTCCGCGTGGGCTCATCGAGCCGATCACGCGCCGCAGGCTTCGCGGAGTTTGGCGAGACGATTAAGTAAGTCGGGCATTGCGTGAAGGGGAAGCATGGTCGCCCCGTCGCTTAGGGCGCGGTCGGGATCGGGGTGGGTTTCGAGGAACAGGGCGTCGACGCCGGCGGCGACGGCGCAGCGGGCGAGCAGGGGCACGCGGTCGCGGCGGCCGCCGGTCGCCGTGCCTTCCGCGCCCGGGAGTTGGGCGGAGTGCGTGACGTCGAAGCAGACCGGCGGCGGGCCGCCGGGCACGTCGAGTTCCATCAGGTCGCCGAGGCCGACGAAGTCGTTGACGAGGCGGTGGTAGCCAAAGAAGGTGCCGCGCTCGGTCAACATCACCGCGGACGCTTGCGCTTCGTCGAGCTTGACGACGACGTTTTTCATTTCGGCGGGGCTAAGGAATTGGCCCTTCTTCACGTTGACGGCTTTCCCCGTCTGGGCGCAGGCGACGAGCAGGTCGGTCTGACGGCAGAGAAACGCGGGGACCTGGAGCAGGTCGACGCCGGCGTCGGCCGCGGGCTTTGCCTGATGGGGCTCGTGGATGTCGGTGGTGAGGGGGACGCCCAAAGCGTCCTTGACTTTGGCGAGCAAGGTCAGCCCCTCGTCGAGGCCCGGGCCCCGCTTCGAGTGGATGCTGCTGCGGTTGGCCTTGTCGAAGGACGCTTTGAAGATGTAGCTCAAGCCCAACTCGGCGCAGGCGTCGCGCAAGGTCTCGCCGACTTGGACGCACAGGTCGTAGGACTCGGCCTGGCAGGGGCCGGCGACGACGAGCAGGGGCGCGGAAGGGTCGCCGAGAGTGAGGTTCGCGATGTTCGTGGGGCGGGTCATGGGGAGGTCGGGTTGGCGAGGTGCGGTTTCGAAGGCGGGCCGTCGGCGCGGGGCGTGCGGAAGCGGTGCAGGAAACCGGAAATGGTTTGGGTGTAGGGCTCGGGATGGGTCTGGTGGAGGCGGGTGTGGCCGCCGCCGGGGAACACGGCGAGCTGGGCGTCGACGCCGGCCGCGGCGGCGCGGTCACGGAGGTATCGAGCGCTGGCGAGCGGGCACAGGTCGTCGTGGTCGCCGTGGAGGAACAGGGCGGTGCAACGGAGGCGGTCGGCGGCGGCGGCTCGGTCGAAGCCGACGCCCGGGCCGAGGAACAGACGCAAGAAGCCCAGGGCAAGCGGGGCGAAGAGGAAAGCGGGGAGTCGATGGCGGCGGAGGTGTCCGACGAAGGGCTCGCGGAAGTGGCGGTAGATGCCGTAGACCACCAGGCCGTCGAGGCGCGGGGCGACGTCGGGTTGGGCGGCGGCCGCGAGGGCGGACTGGGCGCTCATCGACGTGCCGAAGAGGACGAGCGCGGGGGCGGGTTCGTCGGCGGGCGTGTCGGTTTGAAGTTCGTCGTGGATCTGAGTGATGAGCGCAGCGAAGTCGTCGGGCTCGCGGACGCCGACGGTGCAGCGTCGGGCGGAAGCGTCGCCGTGGCCGGGCAGGTCGAAGGTGATCACGCGAGAGGCGAAGGGCAGGAGCGTGCCGGCGAGGCTCAGGGCCTGGAAGCGGGAGCCGGCGTGGCCGTGGGCGTAGAGGACGCAGGGACCTTGGGGGTCGTGGCCGACGAGGTCCCAGGCCTGGGTCGTGTCGCCGCGGCTGAGATGGAGGGTCCGCTCTTGGCCGGTGGTATCGAAGTCTTCGGGGCCGGTGGGTTCGCCGCGGCCTAAGCACCAGCCCAGGCCTTTGGACGGCGGGAACATCGCGGTCCAGGCGATACCGAACGCGCCGCCGATCACGAGCAGGGCGAAGGCGAGCAGCAAGAGCGGGATGACGGCGAACACGTGAAGCACGCCGGTACGATAGAGAGATGGCTGAATCACCTTCGCCGATCCCCCACCGCGACGGCTACGCGTCGCGCGGTTTGCACGACGCGGCGCTCATGGACGCCGCATATGCCCAGGCGAAGAAAAGCTACGACGAGGGCGGTCTGCCGATCGGTTCGGTGCTGGCCGACGCGGCGGGAACGGTGCTCGCGGCGGGGCATAACCGGCGGGTGCAAGACGGCGATCCGACCGCCCACGCCGAGGTGGTGTGTATCCGCAACGCGGGGCGGCGGCGGGACTGGCCGGAGTTGACGCTGGTGTCGACGCTGAGCCCGTGCGTGATGTGCACGGGCACGTCGCTGCTGTTTAAGATCGGCCGGGTCGTGATCGGCGAGAACGAAAACTTCCGCGGGGCCGAGTCGCTGTTCGAGATCGCGGGGGTGGAGTTGGTGAACCTACGACACGCGGGGTGCATCGCGCTCATGCAGAAATTCGTCGCGGAGAAACCGGAGCTATGGCACGAGGACATCGGGCTTTGATTTGTGACGCCGCCAAACGACGGCGTAGGCCAACCGAGGCGCGGTGCTTCACCGGAACGGCGGCGTGGTTCGCCGCTTGGGGCGTCTGCGTGTCCGTGCTGAGCGGCTGCGCGATGAATCAGGAATCCATCATGAAAAGCGAAGCGTCTGTGAACCCCACCGCCGCCGCGCACGCCGACCCTGCCGCCTGGCTGAGCAACCCGCTCGGGATGGTCGACGTGACCTACGTCGCGGCGGAACGCGGCGCGTGGGAAGCGGGCACGTTCGACCAAACCAAGTTGGACGACGCGGGCCGGTTGGTGCTGGCCACGTCGGAGAAGGCGTACCCCGCGCGGGGCGCGTGGACCTCGCCGGTTCTCCGGGCATCGGATGCCAGCGACATGGCGGCCGCGTCGCCGGGCTTCACCGAGTTCGTGGCGTCGTTCAACCTCGAGGCACCCGCCCAAACCGGCGTCCGCGTGAGCCTGCGGGCGTGGCGGGGCGGGGACGAAGAGGTTCCCGAAGACGACCCGCTGGTGCTTCGGACACGCGGCCAGGGTTGGTCGTCGGGTTGGTCGCCGTGGCTGGACTTGGACGGCTGGGGCGAGACGCGGGGCACGGGCCGGGACGCGGAGACGCGTTTCGAAGCCGGCAAGGTCGTGGTGGACTGGATCGAACTCGACGCCGACACGCCCGCCCACGCGTACCAGGTCCGCGTCGAACTGGTGAGCTTCGACACGCGGCACACGATCGAGCCGCCGGCGAGCCCCGCGGTGCGGCTGCTGCAAGTCGTCGCGTCCGGCCCGTTGGACGAACGAGCCCTGGCGACGCACGACACCCGCCGCCCGGTCGATCCGGCTTCCGTGCGGCCGATCGACCACGACGTGCCCTATTTTCGTCAGGCCCGTAACGGCCCCGCGTTGGGCCCGCGGACGTGTTCGCCGACGTGCACGTCGATGGTGCTCGCGTACTTCGGCCACGACGTGGACCCGCGGCTGGTCAGCGAAGCGATCTACGACCGCCGATACCTGCTGTTCGGTAATTGGCCCCGCGCTGCTGCTTACGCCGGCACCTACGGGCATCATGCGACGATCGACCGATTCCGGGCGTGGCAAGACCTCGAAAAGGTGCTGCACGCCGGCTCACCCGTGATCGCGTCGATCCGCTTCGAAGAGGGCGAGTTCCCGTCCAACCGCATGCGGCGCACCAGCGGGCACCTGATCGTCATCCGGGGTCTGGACGCCAACGGCGACGCCATCGTGAACGACCCGGCGTTCGACGACGGCAGCGGTGAGCGTGTGATCCTCAAGGCCGACGAACTGTCGCGGGCGTGGCTGGGAACGGGCGGGATCGGATACGTGATCCGGCCGATCGAGCCGGACTAAGCCCGCCGCCGGCGCCACGCCGCGAGCGTCAAGCCCCCGAGCCCGATCATCGCGGTCGGCTCGGGGATAACGAGCGGGGCGGTGCTGAACACCCGAACGTCATCGAAATTCACCGAGCCGTCACCGCCGTTGCGGACGATTTGGAGCGTCAGCGCGTCGCCGAAATAGGGTGCCAAGTCGGCGTGGGCTTCGAACCCGAACTCGAAATCCTGCATGAGTCCGATGAAGCCGATGTCCGGCGTGTAGCTGGCCACCACCGTTTCGCCGGCGAGGACACGAATGAGCGCCCCGTTGTTGCGTGACTTGCCGTTGGGCACGCCGGCCGAGACGCGGATGACGTAGTTTGCCTCTTCGACCAACGCCAACGCGAGTTCCTGTTCGATCCCGACGACCTGATTGGTGATGTCGGCCCCACTTTCATCGACGAGGCTGTCGAGCGAGAAGAGCTGCGGGCCGTCCATCGTGCCGTTGACGCCGTCGCCGTCACTGCCGAAAAAGTTCGGTCCGTCGCCGGTGTTGTCCGGGTCGACCGTGCCGGCGTTCGCCGGGGCGACGCCGCCGACCCATGACCAGCCCGCGGGCAGGCCGCCGATACCGCCGTCGGCCACGTCGTCGGCCTCGAAACTGGGGTTGGTCAACTCGATCGGATCGCCGAGCGTAAATGGGGAGAGCGTGAAATTACTGGGCACCTGTGCATCGGTGTCGACCAGAAACTGGTGCATCTTGACGCGGAGCGATTCCGCACGCTCCGTTTCGACGCCGGCGAGGTTGTTGGTTTCGCCGAGGTCGTCGGCGAGGTTGTAGAGCTCGAGTCCGCCGGTCTCATAGCTTTGGATCAGTTTCCAGTCGCCCTCGATGATGGTGCCGCCGGGCCGGCCGGCCTGACCGGAGTAGTGCGGGTAGTGGATGACGATCGGCTTGTCGCCGCGATCCGGACCCGGGCCGCCCGCGAGGGTGTCGTTGAGCGCGGCGCCGTCGATGGGCTGGAAGTCCTCGAACAGCGGTGCCCCCGCGGCGGTCAAGATGGTCGGGTGCAGGTCGTGCGTGACCACGGGCGTGCCGTCGATGCCCTGCGCGACGCCGGGGCCTTCGATCAGCAGCGGCACGCGGATACCGCCTTCGTACAAGTTGCCCTTGCCGTTGCGCAGCGGGGCGTTCATGTCGTCGGTGGCGAAGTTGCCGAAGCTGGGCGTCGCCAAGCCGCCGTTGTCGGAGTGGAAGATGAGGATCGTGTTGTCGGCGACGCCCTGATTGGCGAGCGTCTGGCGGATCGCGCCTAGCGATTGATCGACGGATTCGGTCATCGCGGCGTAGATCGCGACTTCCATTTTCTGTGAATCAGTCAGGCCGTTGAATTGGGTGTAGTTCCCGTTGAAGACTTTGTTGGCGTACTTGTCGACCAGGTCGGTCGGTGCGGCGAAGGGGACGTGGACGCCGTAATGGGAGAGCTGCAGATAGAACGGCTCATTGTTGGCGACCGATCGTTCGATGAAGTCGACCGAGTCTCGGGTGAGCCGATCGGTGAGGTATTCGCCGGCGTACTGAGGCCCGTCGTCGGGCAGGCCGTTGGCCCAGTCGAAGCCGCCGCCGCCGTCGGCGAACCACGTGGGAGGCAGGGCCTGTCCGCCGCCGCCGAAATTCTCGTCGAAGCCGTGCCATTCGGGCCGGTTGCCGCCGCCGAGGTGGAACTTGCCGGCGTACCCCGTGGTGTAGCCGCGTTGGTCGCGGAGGTTGTGCGCGGTGGTGTAAAAGCCGTCGAACCACCCGTCGTAAGGCGCCGGACCAGACGGGCCACCAATGTACTGCGTCGTGTTGTGTCGGCTGACCGCCTGGCCTGTCAGCAGGCTCGCGCGCGTGGGCGAGCAGACGGGCGACGAGCTGTACGCCTGCGAGAACAACCGGCCCGCGTCGGCCATCTGCCGCAAGGCCGGCGTCTCGAAGAACGCATCCGTGTCGCCGCGCTGCGCCGCGAAGGCGTTGGCGAAGTCGAGGTTGTTGTCGGCCCAGCCCAGGTCGTCGACGAAAAACATGACGACGTTGGGGCGGGACGGATCTAACTGAGCTTCGGCTGCGGTCGAGGCCTGGCCACTTGTAGCGAGGGTGGTGACCGCGGCTAAAGCGGGGATGGTTTTCCTCCGGACAAACTTCATCAAAGCGATACCTTGGTGCGAGATAAACGGTTCCAATCTAGTTATTCGGCCGCCGCCGCCACGCCGCGAGCGTCATGCCCGCCAGGCCGACCATGGCGGCGGGCTCGGGGATCACATCGGGGGTGTTGACGAACACTTCGACGTTGTCGAAAGCCACCACGCCGTCGCCGCCGTCGCGGACGAGTTGCAGCGTCAGCGGCTGGCCGAACCAGTCTTGGAACGAGGCATCGGCGACGAAGCCGAACTCGAACGTTTCCATGAGTCCAACGAAGGAGAACTCCGGATCCCCGAGGGTGACAACGCGATCGCCGGCGAGCAGGCGTAGCTGCGCCCCGGCGTTGCGGGAAAAGCCGTTGGGGACGCCGATCGCGACGCGGACGACGTAGCTCGCGTCCTCGGTCAAGGCCAACTCCAGGCTCTGCTCGATGCCGACGACACGGTCGGTCAGGTCGTTGCCCTCCGAGTCGAGGCCGCCTCCGAGCGTGAAGAGCTGCGGGCCGTCCATCGTGCCGTTGACGCCTTCGCCGTCGGTGCCGAAGAAGTTGGGCGCGTCGCCGGCGTTGTCCGGGTCGGCCACGCCGCTGCCGACGGGTTGGACGTCGTCGATCCACGCCCAGCCCGCGGGCAGCCCGGCGATTCCGCCGTCGGGCACGTCGTCGGCCTCGAAGCTGGGGTTGGTGAGCACGATGGGCTCGCCGAGGGTGAAGGGGTTGAGCCGGAAACCGTTGGGCACCTGGGCGCCGGTATCGACCAGGAAGCGGTGCATGGCGACGCGGAGGCGCTCGGCCAGTCTGGGTTCGGCGTCGGCGAGGTTGTTGGTTTCGCCCAGGTCGTCGGCGAGGTTGTAGAGCTCGAGCGCGCCCGTCTCGTAGCTCTGGATCAGCTTCCAGTCGCCGTCGATAATCGTGCCGCTCGGGCGCCCGCCCTGGTTCGAGAAGTGCGGGTAGTGGATCACGATCGGTTTGTCGCCACGCTCCGGGCCCGGACCGCCGGCGAGGGTGTCGTTGAGCGCGGCGCCGTCGATGCGTTGCAAGCTTTCGAACGCATCGAGGTAGGACTGGCCGCCGACGGCCTTGAGGATCGTCGGGGCCAGGTCGTGGGTGACGACCGCGGTGTCGTCGATGCCCTGCACGACGCCGGGGCCTTCGATGATCAGGGGCACGCGGATGCCGCCTTCGTAGAGCGTGCCCTTGCCGTTGCGGAGCGGGGCGTTCATATCGTCGGTGGCGAAGTTGCCGAAGTCGGGCGTCGCCAGGCCGCCGTTGTCGGAGTGGAAGATCACGATCGTGTTGTCGGCCACGCCCTGGTCTTCGAGCGTCTGGCGGATGGTGCCGAGGGATTGGTCGACGGATTCGGTCATCGCCGCGTAGATGGCGGCTTCGACCTTCTGGGAATCGGTCAGGTCGTTGAACTGGGCGTAGTTGCCGGAGAAGATCTTGTTGGCGTATTTGTTGATTAGGTCGTTGGGCGCGGCGAAGGGCACGTGCACGCCGTAGTGGGAGAGCTGGAGGAAGAACGGGTCGCCCTGCGCGACGGAGCGTTCGATGAAGCCGACCGAGTCGCGGGTGAGGCGGTCGGTGAGGTATTCGCCGGCGAATTCGGGGCCGTCGCCGGGCAGTCCGTTGGCCCAACCGAAGCCGCCGTTGTTGTCGGCGAACCAAGTGGGGGGCAGGCCCTGCCCGCCGCCGCCGTAGTTCTCGTCGAAGCCGTGCCACTCGGGCCGGTTGCCGCCGCCGAGGTGAAACTTCCCGGCGTAGGCGGTGTCGTAGCCGAAGTCGAAGTTCAGCGATTCGGCGATCGTCAGTCGCTCGAAGTCGAAGAAGCCGTCGTAGTCCACGCCGCCGCCCGAGCCGCCGATGAACTGCGTCGTGCCGTGCGTGCTGACGGCCTGTCCGGTGAGGAGGCTCGCGCGGGTCGGCGAGCAGACCGGCGAGGAGCTGTACGCCTGCGAGAACAGCCGCCCCGCGTCCGCCATCTCCCGCAGCGCCGGCGTCTCGAAGAACGCGTCGGTGTCGCCGCGCTGGGCGGCGAACAGGTTGGCGAAGTCGAGGTTGTTGTCCGCCCAGCCCAAGTCGTCGACGAAGAACATCACGACGTTGGGTCGGGCCGGGTCGAACTGTGCCTCGGCCGTGTTCGAGACCAAGGCTCCCGCGGCAAAAGCCGCGGCCGCGGCCAGAACGGGAGCCGTCTTTCTCCGGGGGAACTGCATCACGGAATACCTCTAAACGAAACAAATGGTGGCTTAAGTATGACGCCTCTTCGACGAGATTTTTCACCAATTGCTAGAAAAAACAACGCAACGCGTCTCACGGCGTCGTAGCCACGATGTAACACTGTTACATCGTGACATGCGCGGTGTTTGACGAGGGATCGGAGTACGCGTGGTCGTTGTCTTACACTCCCATTCATGCCGCAGGCAGCCACGGTCACGCCGCCGATCGCCGACGATTCTCAGCCCGCCCGTCGCTTTCGTCTAAGCGCCGGTTGGGTGGGCGGGGCGATGCTGGCGGCGATCGTGCTGCCCTGCGTGCTTTCGCTGCCGTGGACGCTGGGCTCGTACGACGCGCAGCAGCTCAACGAAGGGGCCGGGGCCTACGCGTCGCCTTCGTGGGTGCAGCCGATGGGCACGGATGCGCTGGGCCGGTCGCTGCTGGCTCGATGCCTACTGGGCGGGGCGCTTTCGCTGGCGATTGGCGTGGCGGCGGCGAGCATCGCGCTATGCATCGGCGTGACCTGGGGCGCGCTGGCCGGGTACTTCGGCGGCCGCATCGACGCGACGATGATGCGGATCGTGGACGTGATTTACGGTCTGCCTTACATCCTCATGGTGGTGCTGCTGGACTTGGCGCTATCGCCGGTGTTCGCGTGGGTGTTCGGGCAGTTCTTCAGCGAAGCCACGGCGGCGCAGACCGCGGACGTCGTCACGCTGTTGGTTGCGATCGGCGGGGTGTCGTGGTTGACCATGGCCCGAGTGATCCGCGGGCAGGTGCTCAGCCTCCGCGCCCAGCCGTTTATCGAAGCGACGGCGGCCATGGGCATGCGGACCCATCGCGTGTTCTTGCGCCACCTGCTGCCGAATCTGGTCGGGCCGATCGTGGTGTACGCCACCCTGGCCGTGCCGCAGGCGATCCTGCAGGAGAGTTTTCTCAGCTTCCTGGGCATCGGGGTGCGGCCGCCGCTGCCGAGCTGGGGCAACCTCGCGGCCGAAGGCGTGCAGGAGCTGCCGGGCATCGCGGTACCGGGGTTGGAACTGTATTGGTGGCTTCTGGTCTGGCCGTGCGTGCTGCTGGGCGTGACGCTGCTGGGGCTGAACTTCGTGGGCGACGCGCTGCGGGAGCGGTTCGATCCGAAGGGGCGGCGAAGATGAAGTGTGGCAGGGGGTGGCGGCGGGCATCACGGGGCTCGGCTCCGTAGGATGCCCCAACCGCGTGGCCGAAACCCACGCGTACGGACACCAGCCACCAGCCCCTAACCACCAGCCAGCTCCCTATGCCCAATCGATTCGGCTTCAAAGACCTGTTGACCGTTGTGCTGCTCGCGGCCGTGCTCGTGAGCGTGTGGCTGGCGATGAAGCAATTCGACCGCCAGTGGGACCGGCTGGCCGCGCTGGAAACGCAGACGCAACAACTCGTCGCGGAGCAGTCCGCGACGCGTCGTGACGTGAGCGAATTGCTCGAGAAGCTCGAGACCGGCGGCGTGCAATTCGGCGGCAACGCAGTTTCGACGGATGCCGGATTCGATTACGACCCGCACGCCCGAATGGAGGTTGCCCGCGGCGCGGAGGACTTCGCCGAAGGCGACTGGGTGATCGACGCCTTCGGCACGAACATCGGGACGGTCAACCCCCTGGTCAATACTGATCTTTACGCCTTCCGGATTCAAACTTACGTCCTTGAGCCGATGGTTGGTGTCGACCCCGAGACGCTCGAGCGTGTACCGGTGCTTGCCCGGTCGTGGGAGATTGAGGAAAACCTGGAAGCGTGGCAGGCCCACGTGGACGCGGAGATGGCCCGGCCGCTCACCGATGAAGAGATTCGGGCGGAGCCCGCGTTCCCGGCAGACGGCACGGCCGACGAGCAGGGCGCCTATGTGGCCGAGCGTCACGCGGAAGGGCGTCGCGAAGTCGACATCGTCGCCGACCCCGACGCGCCGCCGGCGACGTGGATCACGTTCCGGCTCCGTCGCGGGCCGGTCTTTTCCGACGGCGTGCCGGTGACGGCGGAAGACGTCAAGTTCACCTTCGATCTGCTGATGGACCCGCAGATCGACGCCCCCTCGACGCGACAGTTCTACGTCAACCTCAAGAGCTGCGAAGTCATCGACGAGCGGACGGTTCGCTTCGCGATCAAACGGCCGCACTACGAAGCGCTCGGTCACGCCGGCGGTCGGCCGGTCCTGCCGAAACACTTCTACGAACAGTTCACTCCGCGGGAGTTCAACGAGGGGGTCGGCCTGCTGCTGGGGTCCGGCCCCTACCGGATGCCGGACCCCGAGAACTGGCGCCCCGGCCAACCGATGGAGTTGGTCCGCAACGAGCGCTACTGGGGAGCCAAGCCCGCGTTCAAGAAGGTCGTCTTCCGCGAGATCAGCAACGACGTCGCCCGCCTGACCGCGTTCCGCAACGGCGAGATAGATATCTTCGCCGCCCAGCCCGAGCAATACGAGCAGCTTTTGGGCGACGAAGAGGTCGTCGCGCGTTCGCAGCACTTCGCCTACCTGCGTGTTCCGCAGGGCTACAGCTTCATCGCCTGGAACCAGCGACGCGACGGCCGGGAGACGCGCTTCGCCGACCGACGTGTGCGACAGGCGATGACCTTCCTGACGCCCCGGCAGCAGATCGCCGATGACCTTTACCTGGGCTACGCCGAAGTGGCGAACGGCCCTTTCGCGAAGTCGTCGCAACAATTCAATCCCGAGTTAGAGACCCGGTCGTTCGACGTCGAGCGGGCGGTCGCCTTGCTGAAGGAGGCCGGCTGGGAAGACCGAGACGGTGACGGCGTGCTGGAAAACCGTGCCGGCGACGAGTTCCGCATCAAGCTCACCTACCCCTCGGGCAACGAACTCGCCGATCGTATCGTGCTGTACCTGAAAGACGCGTACGCCCGGGCGGGGGTCGTGCTCGAGCCCGACCCGCTGGAATTCGCCATCCTGGTCGAGCGGCTGAACGACCAGACTTTCGACGCGATCACGCTGGCGTGGGGCGGCGGGACGGTCGAACGAGACTTGCGGCAAACGTTTCATTCCGCCCAGGCCATCAAGGGCGGCGACAACGTCATGTCGTACATCAACCCCGAGTTGGACGTGATCATCGACGAAGCCCGGATGACGCTCGACGATGAGAAACGGATGGAGCTTTGGCGACAGGCCCACGCGATCGTGCACGAAGACCAGCCGTATACGTTTTTGTTTAATCGCAAGACGCTTTGGTTTGTGGACGGCCGACTCCGCAACGTCACGCCGGTTTCGGTCGGGCTCAACGATCGCACGGAGTGGTACGCGCCGCTTGCGACGCAACGCTGGACGGACTGACGCGGACGTCGCAAGCCCCGCACGCTTTTGGAAACCCCGGCCGGCCCCGCCATGCTGACCTACGTGATTCGCCGATTGCTGTTGATGGTCCCCACGATGCTCGGGATCACCGCGGTGGTGTTTTTCGTGATGGCGTTGTCGCCCGGCGGGGTCGCGGGTACGCAGCTCTCGGCCGAAGGCGAGTTGGATACCCAGCAGATGGCGGCGCTCCGGGCGTACTACAACGCGCGCTACGGGCTCGACCAGCCGCTGATCCACCAGTACGGGCGTTGGCTGAATCAGATCTCCCCTCTGGGGTGGCGTCAGGCCCTCGACGATCAAGGCTTGCCGCAGTACACGGGCTTCGGATTCAAGGTTCCGGATTTGGGCAACAGCTTTTCGCGTAACCGGCCGGTGCTCGATCTATACGGCGAGGCGTTGCCGGTGACGCTCCTGCTCAACGCGATCACCGTGCCGATCGTGTGGGTGATCGCGGTCTTGTCGGGCGTGTACGCGGCGCGGTTCCGCGGCAAATGGTTCGACGTGGCCACGGGCACCGGGCTGCTGGCGCTCTGGTCGATCCCGGTGATCTGGGCGGGCGTGCTGCTGATCGGTTTCCTCGCGAACGAGCAGTGGTTGCGATTGTTTCCCACGGGCGGATTGAACTCGACGATGGCCGGCGGCATGGCCTTCATGCCGAGCTTTGCCGAAGACGGGACGTGGCAACGCGGATGGCTCCTGGATCGGCTGTGGCACTTGGTGCTGCCGGTGGTCTGTCTGGTGTATGGGTCGTTCGCGGTGCTGAGCAAGCTGATGCGGGCGTCGGTGTTGGAGACGATCTCGGCCGAGTACGTCCGCACCGCGCGGGCGAAGGGGGTCCCCGGCAAGCGCGTGCTGTGGGGCCACGCGTTCCGCAACGCGCTGCTGCCGTTGATCACCGTGGCGGCGGGGATCATCCCGGGCCTGCTGGGCGGGTCGCTGATCGTGGAAAAGATTTTTTCGATCGATGGAATGGGCAAGCTGACGCTCGACGCGATTTTCGCGCGGGATCGGGACCTCGTGCTGGCCGGGGCGCTGATCAGCGGCGTGATCACGCTGGTGTGCATCCTGATCGCGGATCTGTGTTACGCCATCGCCGACCCGCGGGTGAGCTATGACTGATTCCACGCGCTCCGAGCAAGCGAGCCCGCCCTCCGAAGCCAACGGCGCGTTGGTCGGCCGCGCGGAACGCGTCGCGCTGCACGAAACGATGCCGCGTCGGCCGCGGTCGTATCTGGGCGGGGTTGCGCTGCGGACACTCGGCCGGACGGGCGCGGCGATCGGCGGCGTGTGGTTGGGTTTGGTCGCGGCCTTGGCCGTGTTTGCCCCGCTGATCGCGAGCAGCTTTCCGCTGGTGATGAAGTCGGCCGACGGCACGCTGAGCAGTCCGTGGCTGGAGTATCTGCGGCCGATGGACGTGGCCTTGCCGGTCTTGGTCGGTCTGGCGTTGGTGCTGATCTTCGGGTTCCGTTGCACGTCCGTCGGCAAGAAACTGCTGGTGTTTGCCGTCGCCACGGGCGTCGTGGTCGGCGGGAGCTACCTGCTCGTGTCGCCGCCGGCGATCGCGACGTACGACACCTACCGCGTCGGCCTCGAAGCCGGCGACATCGAATGGGCGGTCCACACGCCGATCGCGTTTTCGCCCAGCGACCGCCTGCGCGACCGCCCCAAGAGCCAACCGGCGCCGCCGTCGTGGACGCACCCGCTGGGCACGACCCGCAACAACGCGGACCTCGCGTCACGCATGATCCACGCCTGCCGTATCGCGTTGGCCGTCGGCTTCATCGCCACGGGCATCGCGGTGGTGATCGGCGTCGCGGTCGGCGGGCTGATGGGGTACTTTTCACGAGCCGTCGACCTGCTGGGCATGCGCCTGGTCGAGATCTTTGAAGCGATCCCTCAGCTCTACCTGCTGCTGACGTTCGTGGCCTTCTTCCCGCGGAACCAGTACACGCTGTACTTCATCATGGTGATCATCGGCTTGGTGAGTTGGACGGGATACGCCCGTTTCACGCGGGCCGAGTTTCTCAAGCTGCGCCAGCAAGACTTCGTGGTGGCGACCAAGGCGCTGGGCCTGCCGCTGCGTTCGACGCTGTTCAAGCACATGCTGCCCAACGGCGTCGCGCCGGTGCTGGTGACCGCCAGCTTCGGCATCGCGTCGGCGATCCTGGCCGAAGCGTTCCTGAGCTTCATCGGGCTGGGCCTAGTAGACGAGCCGTCGTGGGGGCAGCTTTTGAGCCAGGCCGTAGGCGGCGGCGGGACGTTCGTGTGGTGGATTGCGATCTTCCCCGGGCTGGCGATTTTCCTCACGGTCTTCGCGTACAACCTGATCGGCGAATCGCTGCGCGACGCGATCGACCCGCACACGCAGAAAGCGAGCCAGGCATGACCGACACCCACTCCGAGCGGGCGACCGCCGCGGCCACCGTCTCCGATTCCGCCGGGGGCGGAGCCTCGGGTACCGCCACCCAGCCCCTGCTGCGCATCGAGCACTTGCGTGTCAGCTTCCCCTCCGCCTCGCCCGGCGGGCGGCGGGTGCAGGCCGCCGACGGCGTGTCCATGACCGTGTTTCCCAAGCAGACGCTTGCGGTCGTCGGCGAGTCCGGCTCGGGCAAGTCGGTGTCCGCGCTGTCCTGTCTGCAATTGATCCCCATGCCGCCTGGCCGGCAGGACGAAGGCAAGATCCTCTGGAAGGAAGACGGGGCGGTTGAACCCGTCGATCTCACCGCGTTTAGCGAACGCGACATGCGGCGCATCCGAGGGAACCAGATCGCGATGATTTTCCAGGAGCCCATGACTTCGCTCAACCCGGTCTACACCGTTGGCGACCAGATCCGTGAGGCGATCCTGCTCCACCGCGACGTGACGCAGGAGCAGGCCACCGAGATCGCCGTCCAAGCCCTCAAAGACGTGGGCATCGCCGATCCTTATGCGCGTTTGAAGTCGTACCCGCACCAGGCGTCCGGCGGCATGCGGCAGCGCTTCATGATCGCGATGGCGTTGGCGTGCGAGCCGCGGCTGCTCTTGGCCGACGAGCCGACGACCGCGCTGGACGTGACCATTCAAGCCCAGATCCTCGAGCTGCTCCGGCACCTGCAGCGCGAGAAGGACATGGCCGTCATGCTCATCACCCACGACCTGGGCGTCGTCGCGGAGAACGCCGACGTGGTCGCCGTGATGTTCGCCGGCCGGGTGATCGAGGTTACCGACGTGGCCACGCTCTTCGCCGACCCGCTGCACCCGTACACGCGGGGCCTGCTCGCGTCGATGCCCGTCCTCGGCCGAAAGCAGGGCCGGCTCCCGGGCGTCATGGACGGCGCGACGATCCCCGACGACCTCCCCGACGGCTACACGGTCAAGCCGCACGACCCGATGCTTAACCCGCCCGGCGGCTACGGCGGCCCCAACGCGAAGCTGCACGAGGTGCGTGAGAACCACTGGCTGCTCTGCGAACGCGAGGGCGACACGCCGGACACGCCCGGGGCGGTGCCGGCGTTGGCGTTTACGCGGGGTTGAGACCGCGCTCGCCTAAGCGTGATTCCGCATCACGTCCAAGATCGACTCTTCGTAGCTCGTCGTCTTGATCCACCCGGTCTGCAGCGCGAGTAGTCCCAGCGCGACGCCCGCGCCGAACCCGCCGAGGTGGGCCCAATAGGCAACCCCCGCGCCGCCGGTCGCGGCGCCCCACAAATCGAAAGCCAGCCAGAGCAGGATCATCCATCCGCTGGACACCGTGAACGTCCCGACCTTGACGATGAAGAAGTAGAAGCACGAGATGTCGTTGCGCGGGAAGAACACCAGGAATAGCCCGACCACGCCGTTGATCGCGCCCGATGCGCCGACCGCCGGGGCTCCGTCGAGCAGGTTGTGCACGGTCGCCGCGGCGACCGCCAGGCCCGCGAAGATGGCGAGATAGGCCCCGTTGCCGAACTTCGCACAGACGGCGTTGCCGAACACCCACAGAAAGATCATGTTGCCGAGCAGGTGGAGCAGGTCCGCGTGCAGCAGCGCGTGGCCGAACAGAGAGGTCGGCGACCAGTCGTCGAGGATCATCGTTTCGACCGTGTCCGAGTCGACACCCAACAGCGCGGCCATCGAGATCAGGCTGACCACCCCGATCAGCACAAAGTTCGCGACGGGCCAGCGGGCCATCGGGACGGCGACCTGGTACGGGATCAGCATGTCAGCTCCACACCGAAGTTTGAGGCAGGCCGATCCACCGTAACGCCCCGGCGTGCACAAGATCGAAGGTTTCAGGTTGTGGAAACGCAGTCGTGAGAGATTCAGGCGTTGCCAGCGCAGGGTTGCGGCGGCGCCCGGGGTCAACCGGAACCCGACGACGCGGGAGGCGTCGGCGCGTTCCGGTTTTCGATAGGTGGTGGGGCCACGGCGAGCGGAGCCGGGACGCCCCTGGATACGGAGTGTCTATCGGTTCGGACGGAACGGCTCAAACCCGAAGGAGCGTGAAGCAGATAATTGTGCTTTCGAAACCGCTTGGGGGCACTTTGTCAAGGGCGCAATTACCGGGCCAATCCGAATAACTTCAAAAATTCTCAAGCTCTCGGGTTGTGAACGCTTTTCGAGGCTGCTACAGTGCCGGGTCGCGAATCGGATTTTCCGCGGCGCGAATCAGGCCTCTCGTGGCACAATTCCCGGTGTTTTGGCGGTTTCGACGCTTTTTTGTCGTAATGGCGAACCCATCGGGCGGGAAC
>JBCDDH010000053.1:0-24562 GCA_039180415.1 Planctomycetota bacterium
CCGCTTGAACAACCGGGAAAAATGAAACTTGCTCACGCACGCCACGTCCGCCAATTCGTCCAGTCTCAACGCGCCTTCCAACCGCTCCGCCACGAACTCCTCCACCCGACGCATCGTCGCCGCCGACAGCTTCCCGCCCGCTCGGCCCGCCCGCGGCACGTCCGGCAACGGCGTTTTCCCCAGCTGCAGCAACCGACCCACCAGGGCCGACGCGAGCCCTTCCGTATACACCGATCCGCCCGGGCAGTCCGACGCCGCCTCCGACCACAGCTCGTGCATCAGCCGCGTGACCTTGTCGTCCCGCAGCAGCCGGCCGTGCACCGCGCCGCCCAAATCCGGCACCTCCCGCTGCAGCGTTTCCTCGACCCGCGCCCGCATCGCCGACCAAGGCAAGCCCAGCACCAGCAACTCGAACGGCGACGGCTCGGCCTCCGACACCTCGAACGGACGACCGGCGGGCACCGTGCAGAAATGATTCGAAGAAGACGACGCCCGCACCTGGACCGGGCCAAAGCCCGCATCAAAGGTCAGCGACGTCCCACCCCCGACGACCAGTTGAAGCACCAGGTCCGGCACCGCCGGGTCGGAGAAGGCCAAATCGTTCTGGAAGTGTGCCATGGTGATCGGCGCCCCCGCCGCCCGCCGCTGCCCCAGGCACTCGGTGCTGGGATGGCCGCTGCAGTGCTCGATCCACGCATCGAAGCTCGAAAACGACGCCGAGGCCGTACCGTCGTCGTCTCTCCACAGCGCGTCGTTGATCCGCCGCTGGGCCCGCAGGTCGCCGGTGAAATCGAGGTTGTAGTGATTCATGGCGTCCGCCTGCGGATCGCAGGGGAATACCCGAGTGCGAGGCTTCAAGTCTACGATCCGACCCGCGTGAACTTAAGTAGAAAATTGCGAAAACCGCCCAGAAAAACGCGGAATCTCGCCTCTTTTGGACGTTTTCACGCCGTCAGCGAACGCTCCGCCGGGCCACGCTAGGCAAAGGTTGTCTCGTAGCATCGCCCCATGTCCGCGTTCACTCTGCTTGCCGCCGACATCGACGACGCCACCTGGTTCGCGACGTTGGGCGCGTTTGTCGCCGTGGCGTTGGACTGGTCGCTGCGGCTGGGCACGTCGGCCCGGATCGTCATGCGTCGGCTGAGCGTGGAGGCGGCGCTGTCCTGGCTGGTGATCGTGCTGCTGTTCCCGCTGGCCGGCGCGGGCCTCTACTGGGCGTTCGGCGAGCTGCGCGTCGGGCGGAAGCGCGCGGAGCGCTTCCTCGACGTGCACCGCAGCTTCGCCGACTTCGCCGCCACCGTCCGCCGGCAAGCCCCGTCGCACGCACTCGACCCGCGCTACGGCGCCTTCGCGAAACAGGCTGAGCAGATCGGCGGCTACCCCGCGCTGCCCGGCAACGGCTTGACGCTGATGCCCAGCACCAACGCCGCGCTCGACGCCATCGCCGACGGCATCCGCGGGGCCGAACACACCGTTGAGATGCTGTACTACATCTTCCTGGACGGGCGGCGGTCGCAGCCGGTGATCGACGCGCTGCTGGACGCGGCGGCGCGCGGCGTGCGCTGCCGCGTGCTGGTCGACGCGCTGGGCAGCCGGTCGTTTCTTAAATCCGAGTCCGGTCAACAGCTCGAAGCCAGCGACGTGCGACTCGTCGCCGCCCTGCCCGCCCGCTGGTGGCGCCTGCTGATCCAACGCATCGATCTGCGTAACCACCGCAAGCTCACGCTCGTCGACGGCCGCGTCGCGTACACCGGCTCGATGAACCTCGTCGGGGCCCGCCGCCTCGCCGCCGCGCAAGACGTCGGCCCGTGGATCGACGTCACCGTCCGCGTGGAAGGCCCGACCGTCGCCCCGCTCTACGCCATGTTCGCCGAGGACTGGGAAGCCGAGACCGGCGAAGCCTCCGACGACCTCGAGCCCCGCACCCGCGCTGCGTTGAAGACGCCCGCCGACGAAACGTCGGGCGCGTCGGGCGGGGCCTGGGCTCAGGTGGTGCCCACCGGCCCGCACATCCAGGACCGCTCCATCCGGGAGCTCGTCCTCACCGGCGTGTACGCCGCCCGCGAATCCCTCACCCTGACCACCCCCTATTTCGCGCCCGACGACGCCCTGCTCACCGCGCTCACCTCCGCCGCGTCGCGCGGGGTCGCCGTCACGCTGATCTTGCCCGAACGCCTGGACTCCAAGCTCGCCCACCACGCCGGCAACGCCCACGTCCAGCAGCTCCTGGACGCCGGGGTGCAGGTCGCCCGCTTCCGCGGCGGCGTGCTGCACACCAAGTCCATGACCATCGACGACCACGCCACCCTCCTGGGCACCGTCAACCTCGACGCCCGCAGCTTCTACCTCAACTTCGAGCTCGCGCTGTGGGTCTACGACGCCGCGTTCACGGCCGACGTCCGCGCCCTGCAAGCCGACTACCTCGACCGCTCCGTCCTGACCGACCCGCAAACCTGGGCGACCCGCCCCTGGCGGCACCGCCTGCTCGAACGCACCCTCCGCCTCGCCGGCCCGTTGCTGTGAAACGAGAAAGCCCACAAACGCCGTCCCCGGGCCGACGCGCAACGACCGAGAACCCGCCCCCGCCCCGATCCGTACGGAACCCACGCGTTCCAAGCTAGAATCCCGACTCTCGGCCTCGCACGCCGCCCCCTCTGCCTCCCCACCCGGAGTTCGCCGGAATGTCCGAAGCTTCTTCACCCGAAACCGTCCGCGTCGCCGACCCCAACCAGGTCAAGATCGACTTCCAAATCAAGGCCGTGCTCGCCGGCTGCGTCGTGCTCATCGCCGCGGTCTTCGCACGGTTCACCTGGGACAACCAGGACTACGCCGAGTACGTCGCGATGGCGGCCGCGCTGTTGTTGGGTTGGCCCATCGTGTACGGCGCTCTGAAGTCGCTGTGGACCGGGCACTGCTCGCACGACCACGACCACGGCGAACACTGCGACCACGATCACGTGGAGCACGACCACGGCAGCCACATGGAGGAGCTGGTCGCCCTCGCGATCGTCGCCAGCTTCGTGCTCGGCGAATACCTCGAATGCGCCGCGGTCGCGTTCTTCATGCTCATCGCCTCGCTGATCGAGCACCGCACGGCGTCCGGTGCGTTGCGAGAGATCGAGGCGTTGGTCCGCATCACGCCGACCAAAGCGATGAAGCTCAACGACGCCGGCGAAGAAGTCGAAACGCCCGCGTCGCAGCTCAAGGAAGGCGACCGCGTCGTCGTCCGGCCCGGCGACAACATCCCGGCCGACGGCAAGGTGATCGTCGGCGCGTCCACCGTGAACCAGGCCAACATCACCGGCGAATCCCTGCCGGTCGAGAAGGCCCAGGGCGACGAAGTGTTCGCCGGCACGATCAACGAATCCGGCCGAATGGAAGTCGAAGTCACCCGCGCCGGCGAAGACTCGACGCTGGGCAAGGTGCAGGGGCTGATCCTGCAAGCGGCTCAGACCCGCCCCGCCGTCGTGCGGGAACTGAGCAAGTACACCGCGTACTACACGCCGGTCGTGCTGATGCTCGCGTTCATCATCTGGTTCTTTACCGAGGACGCGAAGGCCGCCATCTCGCTGCTGCTGATCGCCTGCCCGTGTGCGCTGATCCTCTGCGCCCCGACGGCGATCGTCGCGGCGCTCAGCTCCGCCTCGCGATTGGGCGTGTACGTCAAGTCGGTCGCCGACCTGGAGGTCGTCCGCCGCGTCACCGCGTTCGTCTTCGACAAGACCGGCACACTGACCACCGGCAAGCTCAACGTCACCCGCATGAAGCCCGTGGACGGCGTCGACGGCGCCGAACTCCTGCGGCTCACCGCGTCCGCCGAGCAGAACTCCAAGCACCCGGTCGCCAAGGCGGTCATGGCCATCGCGAAAAAAGCCAACGTCGATCCGCTGACCGTGCACCACTTCGAGGAAGCCGCCGGCCGGGGCGTGCTCGCCGACACGGATCACGGCCAGGTGCTCGTAGGGCGTCAAGCCTTCCTCGAAGAACGCGGCGTACAGCTGGGCCACCTCGACACCGCGGGCACCGAAGGCTCGTCCCTGCTCTTCGTCGCCCGCAACGGCGAGGCCGTCGGCTGGGTCGCGCTGGCCGACACGCTGCGTCGCGGAGCCGCCGAGTCGATCGGCGAACTCGCCGACGTCGGCGTCAAGCAACGCGTCATGATCACCGGCGACCGCCCCGGCCCCGCCGAACGCATCGCTCAGCAGCTCCATCTGACCGGCTACACCGCCGAGGCCCTACCCGGCGATAAGCTCACCCTCGTCGAGCAGCTCAAGGCCCAGGGCCACACCGTCGCGGTCATCGGCGACGGCGTGAACGACGGCCCCGCGCTCGCCGCCGGCCACGTCTCGCTGGCCATGGGCGCCGCGGGCTCGGACGTCGCGGTCGACGCCGCGTCGATCGCGCTCATGAACTCCGAGCTCAACCGCCTGCCCTTCCTCGTGAAGCTCTCCCGTCGCACCGTCAGTGTCATCCGCCAGAACCTCATCTTCACCGGCGTGTACATCGTGTTCATGCTCGTCCTGCTCGGGCTCGGCTGGCTCACACCGCTGATGGCCGCGATCGGCCACGGCATCAGCTCGATCGTCGTGATCTTCAACTCCGCCCGCCTGGTCCGCGAGGGCGAAGACGTCGAACACGCCGACGCGTTGGAAGGCATTACCGACGCCCGCCCCCAGCGCCAGATCACCCCCGTCGCTCCCACGCCGGCCCAAGCCTTACCCACCCCGGCGTAAGTCTCGTGCACACGCCGCGGCGTCCGACCCATCCCGGGCGTCGCGGCATTTTTTTGCCCACAGCGATACGTTCTTTTCATGTCCGTCCCGCTCCTGCTCGCGCTCTACTGTGCCGGCGTCGCCGCCGCGTCGTTTCTCGGCGGCTACATCCCCCACCGACTCAAGCTCACGCACACCGCGATGCAGACCCTCATGTCCGCCGTCGCGGGCTTCATGTTCGGCGTCGCCGTGCTCCACATGCTCGGGCACGCCCTGCCCGGTTCGGCCCACGGCTCGGCGGCCCCCCAAGGCCTCAACACCACGACCGTGCTCTATTGGCTCATCGCCGGCTTCGTGGTCATGTTCTTCACCCAACGCTTCTTCGCGTTCCACACCCATGACCCCTCGCCCGTCGCCGACGCCCACGGCCACGCCGACTGCGATCACCAACCCGATCAGACGCCCCAGGACGACCACGCCCACGCGGCACCCAAGCTCTCCTGGGTCGGCACGACCATCGGGATGACTATCCACTCGCTCATCGGCGGCGTCGCGCTGGCCGCCGCGGTCATGGCCGTGCAGGCCGAGATCGACTCGCACCTCGGGCACGACCACGCGCTGCCCGAGCTCGGCTGGGCGGGCATCTCGGTCTTCCTCGCCGTGCTGCTGCACAAGCCGCTGGACGCGGTCACCGTCGTCGCCCTGGCTAAGGCCGGCGGGCTCAAGCCTTCGCAGACGAACCTGCTCAACCTCGGCTTCGCGATGGTCGTGCCGGTCGGCGTGCTGCTGGCCTACCTGGGCATGGCCACCGTCTTCAACGACCACCCGCAGTACGCGGCTTACGCCCTGGCGTTCTCGGCCGGCACGTTCATCTGCATCGCCCTCTCCGACCTGCTGCCCGAAGTGCAGTTCCACAACCACGACCGCGTCAAGCTCTCGGCCGCGCTATTGATCGGCCTCGCGCTGGCGTGGGGGGTGGGCCTGCTCGAACACGCGCTGGGCCACGACCACCATCACGACCACGCCGAACTCCACGGCACCCACGACGATCACGCCGCCGAAGACGACCACGCGCGCCATCACGATTAAACGCCGTCGATCGTGACGGTCGTGACGGTGACACGTCCGGGCTTTCCCGGCGTTCTCGCCGACGGACCGATCGTGGAAACGCCTCAAGCCGCGTGGCCGATGAAATATATATGAGTTATCGCCTCGGCTTCACGCTCGTCGAACTCACCCTCGTGATCGCGATCCTCGCCGTCTTGGCCGCGCTGGTCCTCCCGCGCTTCGCCGACGCCACCCAGGACGCCAGCGAGACCGCCGCGCAGACCAACCTCGCGATCATCCAACGCCAGGTCGACAAATACCACGGCATGCACGGCGAGTACCCCGGCGACGTCTTGTCCGACTGGTTCGTCGGCGGCACGCTCCCCGCGAATCCCTTGGCCGACTTCGACACCGCCAGCGTCGTGGAGGTCCAAGCCGACGGCAACGCCGATCAGACCGAACCCGCCGACAAAGTCATGACCGCCGCCTCCACCTCGGCCTGGTGGTACAACCCCGGCACCGGACAGGTCCGCGCCCGAATCAAAGTCAAGGCCGATCCAGTCGAAAGCCTCCTGCTTTACAACCGCGTCAACGGGGTCAACGCGAACAGCCTCGCCGACCTCATCGCGACGCGCGACGCCGCCCGCGCGCGGTAACGCCGAGCCATCTCCCACGGTTGTCTGACTTAGGCGTGACCGGAAAACGAGCCGCAACCGTCAGGGAGCGGGCTTCTTGGGCGTCGCGAGGCCGCTCCCGCGCGGCCGCGGCTCATCGAACAATCGCTCTCTTCTGACCGAGACGGTTCTTCGGCAGCCACCGATGGAGTCCATGGGCCTCGTCCCGACATACGTGCACCGGTTCGGAGCCCGCTCGGCGTTTTTACGCGCGTGCCTCCTCTCACTCCGCCACGCCCGCCACGTCTCGCGGCGGCACCGACGACACGCCCGCGACGCCCTCGTCGGCCGACGGCGTGGTACCCGGGGCCGACTGCGACGCGCCGCTCGCCGGCTGCGACGCGCTGGGCGGACGCCGCGCCGCGTGGCCCGGCCGGCCTTCCAGCGTGCCCCCCGCGATCTGGGCGTGCACGTACCCCGGCGCCCGCACGATCAGCCGCCCGTTGCGGAACCGCGCCGTCGCCACGTCCCCGCCGTTGCTCCGCCACAGGTACGGCTCGACGCTCTGTCGGATCGTCTCGGCCAACGCGTCGCCGCGCTCTTGCATCGTCCGCGGCTCCGGGGCGTCGTCGGCCTCCTCGAACGTCGACCCGCCCTCGCCCCGCAACGCTTCGTCCAGGTCCATCGACGGCGCGTCCGTGAAGTTCGGCACCTCCATCACCAGATCCCGCACGTCGTACACCCGCACGAACGCGTCGCGGTTCGCTTCCTGCTTGGTGCGGACCTGCAGGCCCGGTCGCCGCGCGCCCTCGCCCCCGGGGGCGGGCTCGGCCACGAACTCGAACGTGTCCGAGCCCAGGTCCAGCAAGATCAGCAGCGCCTGCGCCGCGGGCACGTCGTCGAGCTGCACGGTGACCGGCGCCGCACGGTCGACGCCCAAGTTGTCCCACGCCGGCCGATTGATCAGCAGCCCCACCCCCGTGTCGCGTGACCAGCTGCGCAACGCGTCGTCGAACGGCGTGGCCTCGAACCGCACCGACGTCCGCCGGTCCAGCAGCGTCGCGAGCGTCGGGCCTTGCGGCTGCGCCACCGGCGGCGCGGTCGCACGCTCGAGCCGGGTCGCGTCGATGCGCTCCCGCAGCGACTGGGCGTGCGCGGACCCCGACCAACACGCCAACCCCAGCAACGCAAAACAGCACGCGCGACCGATCATGTCGAAGCTCCAAAAAGACCCATCGTCGAACGGAACGGAGGAAGAACGAAGACGCAACGATTTTACTCGAGGTTCCGCGACCTACGAATCAACCACAGGAAAAAACAACGGCCCCGCGTTTGCGGAGCCGTCGTGGTTTGCATCGAGAGATGCGCCCGGAAGCGGGGGCAGGCATTACCAGCTCGAGCCGCCGCCACGGTTGCCGCCACCGCCGCCGCCGCGGTAGCCACCGCCCCCACCACCGCCGCCGCCGCGCGGGGCGCGTTCCTGGGCTTCGTTCACCCGCAGGGGCCGGCCCTCGAAGTCTTGGCCGTCCAGGGCTTCGATGGCTTTGCCGGCGTCTTCATCGCTCATGGTCACGAAGCCGAAGCCGCGCGAGCGGCCGGTTTCGCGGTCGGTCAGGACGATGGCGTCCTGGACGTTGCCGTAATTCGAGAACAGCGCCTCGAGGTCTTCGGTGGTGGTTTTCCACGCAAGGTTTCCAACGTACATCTTCATCGCTACACACAGCTCCAAAACAAGAAGGCCTGATCACTCTGAGCTGAATGCGGCGTAACGGACGCCGAGACCATCGCACGAGAACCGGTCTTCAGACATGCTGGTCGGCGACAGTGCCGAACCTAGCGTTGCGGATTGTACCGCCGATCGCACCGACGCAAGCTCTTTGGGGAAAATCCGCATCGGGCGTCCAGACCCAACGGGCCTCGGCGGCCGAGTCGCCGAGCCCGCCCGCCGCGTAGCCTCCGATCCGCGAGAGCGCCTGGCCCTCGGCCGAGCCGGCGGTCAGCAGCGCGCCGGCCGCGAGCACCGCGGTCCCGGCGAAGTAGGCGGCGGCGAGCCGGTCTTGGGTTTGCGGCGAGAGCTTGGGCGAGCGTGCGGGCATGGTTTCCTCCAGGTCGGGCGTGACGCGATTCGGCTCAGCGAAAACCTAAACCCGCACCGCGAGCGCCCCGTGAGGCTCGCGTCAATAAAGCGTTCAGAGCCCGCGAACCCGGAAAACCCGCGCCGCCGCCACGCCGATACACTGCTGCCCATGTTTGCGACCCTCGCCGAAAACACCGCCGCCGCATCCGGGGGCTTCGCTGCCTGGGCCGCCCTGGGCGTGCTCCTGCTCATGGCCCTGACCTTCGGCTTCGGGAACCTGATCGTCACCCACCTGCTCGGGCCGTCGCGCAAGGGCGAAACCAAGGGCGTGGTCTACGAGTCCGGCATGGACCCCATCGGCAGCGCCCGCCGACGCTTCAACGTCCGCTTCTTCGTTGTCGCGATGACCTTCCTGCTCTTCGACGTCGAAGTCGTGTTCCTCTACCCCTGGGCGGCCACGTTCCCCGCGCTGGCCGACGACTTCCAGGGGCACGGGATGTACCTGGGCCGGATGCTGTTCTTCATGCTGACCACGATCCTCGCGTTCGCTTACGCGTGGCGTAAGGGCGTGTTCCGGTACGACTGACCGCGGATTTCAGATTGGTGAGGGGTGTTTTGAGATGTAAAACAAAGCGACCCGCTGCCGGTTGGCGCGGGTCGCGATTCGTGGGCTTCACATCTGAAATTTGAGATTCAGGCGTTGATCTTCGTGATCTTCACCTTCACGTAGTCTTGCCGGTGGCCGTTCTTGCGACGGTAGTCCTTGCGACGCTTGAACTTGTAGACGTAGATCTTGTCGCCCTTGCCTTCTTCGAGGATGTCCGCGGTGACGTTCGCCCCTTCGATCAGCGGAGTACCGATCTTCGCCGCGGCGTCGGTGCCGCCCACGAGCAGAACCTTATCCAGCGTCAGCTCGGCCTGATCTTCGGCCAGCTCGCGCTTGTCGAGGGTGACGACGTCGCCTTCGGCGACCTTGATCTGCGAGCCGGAGTCTTCGATGACGGCGTACATAGGAAAGCTCGGGTCTGGAGGATCGGGGTTCGATGCCGGCGGCGTCAACCGCCGACCGCTCGGAAAAACGAGCCGCACAGTGTACGCAAATCCCGGGGGCTTGCAACGAGCGTTTCAGCATCGCCGCCGCCGACCCAAAAGGCCGAATCCCGCCATCGCCGCCGCGGCCGGCTCAGGCACGAGATTCGAGGTGCCCACGATGATGCCAGCCGCCCCGTACGCCACCGCGTTGTCCTCGAGGATGAGCTGGTCGCCGTCGCGTGCGAGACGCGCCCAACCGAACACCGACCTGCTCTCGGGGCGGGACTCGTCGGACGTCTTGACGCTGATGTAGAACGGCGACGCCGGGCTCAAAGCCAGTTCGAATACCGAAGCCAGATCGACCGCCTGCAAGATTGAAAACGAAATCTCTTGCCCCTCAAACCACAGGTACCACAAGGGGACATCGTCCAGCGTGCCTTCGTCCAAGACCATCTGGCCATAGATGCTCGCAAAAAATGCGGTTGCGACCTGCGTACCAGCCACGTCCAGGGCGATACTCAATTCGTAACGTGGGAAAACACCGCCGTCGTCGAGAGTCACGACCCCCGCATCGATCAGTTGGATATTGGTGTCTTCGACGACGATCGCCGCGCCCGCGGAGGCAACACAACCCCACAAGAAGACAAACACCGCGGGGAGGCGAGCGCGAAGTGGCGAATCAGGCATCGATGGTCCTCCAGAAAGAAGTTCTGTTGATCTTAACTGCTTGGCGGAGCCGGACCGCATAGGGAGAATCCGACGATTTCGCGCATCCGTCACACGGGCAATGGGAGGTTGTCGATCAGGCGGATCGACCCCAGGCAGGCGGCGATTAGCGCCGCTTCGTCGGTGCCGCCCACGAGTAGCACTTTGTCCAGCGTCAGCTCGGCTTGGTCTTCGGCCAGTCCCCGCTTGTCGAGGGTGACGACGTCGCCTTCGGCGACCCTGATCTGCGAGCCGGAGTCTTCGATGACGGCGTATTGGCGGGGCCCCTCGATGGGAGAACACGGGCTGGGGAGAGCGTCGCACCGAAAAAGATGCAAACCGAGTAGTGTGGCCGAGGCTCCGAAGGATGCAAATCCACCCGGACACGGGGGCTCGCCCGTACGATCTCCCTGCTCACACTGATGACGCCACCGCCGACCGACGACCGCCCGACCGAGCCGCCGCCCCACCATTTGGCCTGCCGGATCCACGCGCTCTCGCGAGAGGTCACCGCCGCCACGGCCCGCGTGCTGGAACCCTACGGCGTGACGCCGACCCAGGCGCTGCTGCTCTGGGCGCTTTCGCACGGCCGGTCCCGGCCCTCGGCGATCGCCGAGGAAATGGGGGTCGACCCCTCCAACCTGTCCCGAGTCATCCGCGCGATGGCCGACCGCGGCCTGCTCACCCGCCAGAACGACCCCCACGTCCGCACCCGCGTTCATCTCCGCCTGACGCCCGCGGGCCGACGTCTCACAAAGAAGATCGACGGCCACGCCGGCATCATCCAGAACGCCGCCCACGCCGCCCTTAGCGACCAGCAGCTCCACGACCTCAACCGGATGTTCGACGGGCTCGAACGGGCCATGCGCAGCCTCTGAGCCGGCATCCCGCCGCAGACCCCCGCCACCACCGACCCGGCGGGCCCGCTTTCGCGCGGGGGCGGATTCAATTTGGAATAATATGGTCATGACCATATTTTGTTAATAATATGCCCCGCCCATGCCGTGTTGGCCGGGCCCGCCTTTCCTCGCACCGGAGATCCCATGCGTCCCCTGCTGCTGCCCGCCGTTCTGTCCCTCGTCTTGTCCCCGCTCGCCGTCGGCCCCGCCGCGGCCGAAACCCAAACCATGGCCGCCACGCCGCCCCCCGTCACGCTCGACGCCGAGAAACTGATCGAGTTCGCTACCGCCAAGATCGCCCCGGGCCGCGAACAAGCCTTCCAGACCGACTACTTCCAGAAGCTCATGCCCCTGCTCCAGGAATACGGCGTCCGGCCGATCCGCATCTTCCCCGTCACCCGAACCGACCACGGGCCCGCGGGCAAGTACACCCTCTTCGGCCTGTTCGAATGGCCCGACCTCGCCACCAAGCAACGCTTCGAAAGCGATCCGCGGTTCGTGAAGCTGCGACAGTTCCGCGACACCCTGATGGAAACGCCCGTCACCTCCGTACTCACACGCGTGGACGAAACCGTCACCTTCACGCCCAAACCCGGCAGCGTCATGGAGGCCGCGGTCGTCTGGATCAACGCCGAAAAAGCCGAACACCTCCCGCAATACTTTCAGGCCGCCGGGCCCTTCATCGCCGAGAACGACGTCGCCTTCCACGGCCGGTTCACGGTCGTCGGGCAACCCGACAACCCCGAATACGCCTTCGATTCGCAGCCCGACCGGTTCATGCTCATCGAATGGGGGTCGGCCAAAGTGAAGCAGACGTGGTTCAATTCCGAGGCGTTCAAGCGAGCCGGCTGGCACCGCGCGCTGGCGTTGGATCGGCTGCTCGTCCTGGAAAGCGAAACCCCCGCCGGGCCCATGAACTAAGCCAACCACCGCGCGCGGCAAAGCGGCGCCGGCCCGATCTCCGGGCCGGCGCTATTGATCGATCGAAACGGCAGACTCACACCAACGCGAGGTTGTCGATCAGGCGGGTCGGCCCGAGGCGGGCGGCGATCAGCGCGACCGCCGGGCGGTCGGGCCCCAGTTCGGCCAGCGTCGCCGCGTCGCGGACCGCGGCGTAGTCCACCGCGTCGAAGCCGTAGCCGTCGAGCACGGCCCGCATCGCGCTGCCGAGTGGGGCCGGGTCGCGCTGCCCCTCCCGCCACGCCCCTTCGGCGGTCTTGAGCGCCTCGAAGATGCCCGCCGCCTTGCGCCGCTGTTCGGCGTCGAGGTACGCGTTGCGGCTGCTCATCGCCAGGCCGTCGGGCTCGCGTTTCGTCGGCACCTCCACGATCCGCACGGGCACGCAGAGGTCGGCGACCAACGCCCGGATCACCGCGAGCTGCTGGTAGTCCTTCCGCCCAAACGTCGCCACGTCCGGCCGAACCAAACCAAACAGCTTCATCACCACCCGGCACACCCCCGCGAAGTGGCCCGGCCGAATCGCGCCTTCCAGGTCCGTGGCGACGCAGGGCACGTTGATCTCCGCCGCCGGCTGCCCTTCGAGATAGACCGCTTCCGCCGACGGGGCGAAGACCGCGTCGGCGCCGCGCGCCTCGCAACGCGCCGCGTCGGCGTCGAGGTCTCGGGGATACTTTTCGAAGTCCTCGCTCGGCCCGAACTGCGTGGGATTGACGAAGACGCTGACGAGGACTTTGCCGTCCGCGCCGGCTTGCTCTCGTGCGACGTCGAGGTGCGTGAGATGGCCCTCGTGCAGCGCGCCCATCGTGGGCACGAGCGCGACCGTCCCGGCCTGTGCGATTCGCCAAGCGTCGAGTTGTTCGCGCGTCCGCAGGAGTTGCATCGGGTCGACAATGTATGTCGCGACGCGTGATCACGATCGATCCTCGTTGGTAGCCGCAGGCCAACGGGCTGCGTGTGGGGCGAAGACGGTTGCGGGCATCGCGCAGCCCGTTGGCCTGCGGCTACCGTCACCAAAACAGACGTGCCTTCGGTTGATCACCAGCTACGGAAAAACACGCTCCGGAGGCTAATCGGTGCTTTGACGTTGCACCAAGCACTCGATCACCGTTTGGATGCGATACAGAGGAAGGGCCGCGCTCCGTTGCTCCGGCAAATTCCGAAACTCTTGCAACTCTCCGAGCTTATCCAGACCCCGTTTCGACTCGACGGTCAGCGTTTCGTCAAGCCAGTCTTTCAATACGGAAGCCAAGCGAGATTCGTCCGCCGAGCCGAAATCCAGTTGGACTTCATTACGGAAGATGGGTCGAGGAACGCCTTTGAATGGTGTTTGGAGTCGATAGTGCCCCGAAAGGCCTTTGTCGGACTCGACGCGAAATCGAATCGTGCCGCCATCGCGAAGGATCTCGATGGCGGTGACGTTCACCGCATCACCCGCGTCTCGGCCAGCAGGGTGACCGGGCGCTGCTGCGGCGAGTCGGGGGTGCCGGGGGTGGCGTAGGTCAGGGCGGTGGTGCGGCGGGCGATGACCGGCCGCATCACGGGGGCGCCGTTCTCGTCGAGCAAGGGCTGACCGGTCTCGATGTCCAGGGCGGGCTCCATGAGCGGCTCGCCGGTGCTGGGCATGGTCAGCACGGCCGTCTCGCCCGACAAGCCCGCGACGAAGACCGTGAACTGATCGACGTCTTCCGGCGGGACGGGCCAGATGAACACGGAGTCTTTCTCGAAGTCCACGCCCTGGCGGATCGTGCCCACGACGGACTGCGGAGATTCGAGCAGCGGGTTCTTGAGCTGGGCGGCGACCTGGGTGAACGCGCGGGCGGGGACGTTTTTGCCCGCCTCGATGATGTTGCCGGTGTCGGTGAGGACCGTGACCTGGGGGATGAAGCGCTGGTCGCTGCCGGAGTGGTTGGTGACGGTGTAGGGCAGGTACCAATACCAGCGGGCGTTGCCGAAGGCGTCTTCGATGGCGATGGCGGTGGGCACGCCGGGCGTGAAGTCGAGTTTCCAGTCGTCGTTAGCGACGGCGGGGGTGGGGAACGAGCCGGGGTCGTCGGTGGCGCGTTCCTGGGCGGCAAGCGGACCGGTCGCCGAAACGACCAGCCCGAAGGTGACGAGCGCGGCGGAGCCGAGGGCAAAGAAACGGGCAGGCATGAGGGGCTCCGGTTTTCCGGGGTAAAAAAAGCGGGAAGTGCGCGGCGGCACACCCCGGACAGAGGCCGCGATTGTACGATCGTGGCGGAAGCGGGGCAAAAGGTTTGCAACGGCCGCGGAGTCCACGGCCGGAAACGGCGGGCGTGTGGGGCCGTTGGGATGTGATGTGGATGACCGCAGCGACGCCACGCAGGCCGGATTCGGAATCACCCGAGGGGGTGACGGTGCGCGGCGTGTCGCCGGGCGATCCGGCGTGGGGCCGGGCGTTGGGGGTGCTGCTGACGGGTCGGGACGCGGCGCGGGACCCACGGGTCGCGGCGTTTGAGGATTACGCGCAGCGGGCGGGGCTGGACGCGTCGGGGATGGTGGCGGCGTTCGACGCCCGGGGCGGCACGGCGGGTCGGCCGGTGGCGGCGGCGGTGGCGATGGAAAGCCCCGGGCGCACGGCCATGGTGCTGGTCAGCCCGCTGCGGGGCGGCGGCGTGGGCGACGGCCGGGTCGCGGCGGCGGCGGCCTGCGTGGCACGGACGCTGGGCCGGCTCGCAGAAGACAGCGTGACCATGGCGCAGTGCCTGCTGGATTTAGATCAGGCCGGCGAAGCGGCGGCGTTGTCGGCGGCGGGGTTCTCGCGGCTGGCGACGCTGGTGTACCTCCGGGCGGACCTGCCGGGCGGGCGGGGGCCGGCGTCGCGGGGCGGGTTGCCGACGGTGACGGTGCGCGACGGCGGAGACGTGGTCGCCCTCAAGCCTTGGGACGAGACGCCGGCGACGCGGGAGTTGTTCGGCCGAGCGATCCTGGCGAGCTACCGAGACACGCAGGACTGCCCCGGGCTCGTGGGCACGCGCGGCATCGACGACATCCTCGCCGGACACCGCGGCAGCCCGGGGACGCACGCGTTCGACCCGCCGCTATGGAACGTCGCCTTGATCGACGAACAGCCCGTGGGCGCGCTGCTGCTCGCGCGGCTGCCGGAACAGGACGCGGTGGAATTGGTGTACCTGGGCGTCGCGGACACGGCGCGGGGGCGTGGGCTGGGCAAGTCGCTGCTGCGTCGGGGCTTGGCGCAAGCGGCGCGGACGGGCGCGACGCAGATGCTCCTGGCGGTGGACGAAAACAACGCGCCGGCCATCGCGATGTACCGAGCGGCGGGGTTTCGATCGCAGCAACGACGGTTGGCGTGGGTGCGGTTTTTACAAGCCTCACCGTGAAAAACGACTAACCCGCGCCGCGCCGTTCGTGTTGCTCACGCCTTGCTCACAGTTGTCCACGGGACATACACAGACTCGGCGCTCACTTCGGGGCATAACTTCACGCGCAAAAAAAATTCAAGTGCGTAAGCCCTTGGTTTTGGAGCACATGTCGTCGGTCAAGCTCATCGGAGGAAACACCGCCGGCTTGCGAGGGCCGTGGCTTTGTCTAAGGTGCGTCCTGCCGCCGCTGGACGGGCGGCCCCGGCCCACGGACAGGGCCGACGCCTCGCGGAGCGTGACTCGTCACCGCTCCAAACCGACCACCCCTCGCGGATCGGCGAAGCGTCGAAGCCGAAACCTCAGCCTGTCTTTCGGTTGAGGACGCCTGAAGGAAGCTCGCGGAAGGCGAGCCCCATTCCAAGGCGGCGGCCCGGGATCACAACGGACGGATTTTCATTTTCACCGACGGGCTGGGGACGGCCCCGCGAGTTGCCGCGACACCCGAGAGAAAGGTGCGGCACCCGGGCCGAACGGACCCGTCGCCTCTACATACGCGGTCGGCGTGTCTGCGCCGCCGGCCGCGACGATCAGGCCGAACTGATCGCCCCGCCTCACTTCGTGGAATTCCGACGTCTCGGATTTTCGATCGATCGCACGCGGAGCGCGATCGTGGTGCCCCAACCCCGAGGAGCCGCGGTGACCATCACCACGCTTGCCGACGATATCCGAACGCGCTTGACCGACGCCCTGACCCACCGCCTGGGGGCCCGCAAGGTGCAGCTCTGGCTCGACGCCGGCACCCGCTGGGACCTGGCGACCGACGGCGTGGCGCCGTCGCGGCTGCGGGTGGTTGCGCCTTCGCGTTTCGTCGCCGACCGCATGCGGCGGGCCGGGGTGGTCGCGGCGCTCGACGACGCGGCCAAGGATGTGCTCGATCCGCCGGTGCGGATCGAAGTCGTTGTGGACCCAACCAGCGCCCCGCCACCGATCGAGGCCCCGCCCCACGACGCGGCCCGACCCGCCCCCGCCGCCCAGCCTGCGGCCCCCCGCCGCCGCTCGCCTCGGCGTTCGGCCGTCTCGCACCCCCCCGCCGCCGCCCACCCGTACGCCACCACCGGCCTGGCCCACCGGCTCGACGATTTCGTCGTCGGCCCGTGCAACCAGCTCGCCCACGCCGCCGCGACCCGCCTGGCCGACGCGGACCCCAACGATCCGGCCGACAAGCAGACGCTGAGCATCCCGCTGTTCCTCCACGGCGGCTGCGGCCGCGGCAAGACCCACCTGCTCCAAGGCGTCTGCCGGGCCTGGCGCGCCAAGCTCCCGGGGGCCCGCGTCCTGTACCTCACCGGCGAGCAGTTCACCAATCGCTACATCGACGCCGCCAAGCAGGGCCAGCTCGACGCCTTCCGTCGCGAGATGCGCCGCGTCGACCTGCTCGCGCTCGACGACGTGCACTTCATCGCCGGCAAAGACAAGACGCAGACCGAGCTGCTGCACATGCTCGACGCCGTGAGCAACGCCGGCTGCGCCGTCATGCTCGCCAGCGACGTGCACCCCCGGCAGATCACCGCCTTCCCCGAGGCCCTCGCGTCGCGCTGCCTGCGCGGCCTGGTGCTCGAGCTCGAAGCGCCCGACACCGCGATGCGGCGCAAGCTGATCATGGCCTTGGGCGCCAAGCGGGGCCTGGTCTTCCAGCCCGCGGCCGTCGAACTGCTCGCCGGGCAATGCGGCCCCAGCGTCCGCGAGCTCGAAGGCCTGCTCCTGCAACTCCAAGCCCTGTCCACCCTCGACCCCGCTTCCAAGCAAGCCTCGGGTTTGGGCGTGAACGTCGGCATGGCCTTGGTCGACAAGCTCCTGCACCACCAGCGCCGCGCCAACCCCGTTCGGCCGGTCACGGTCCCCGCGCTGCTGGCCGTGGTCGCGCAACGCTTCGGCATCACGCCCCGCGCGATCCTGGGCAACGGCCGAAAACGCGACGTCGTGCTCGCCCGCTCCGTCGTCGCCTACCTCGCCTACACCCAGGCCAACAAGAGCTACCCCGAGGTCGCCGCCGCGATGAACCGCCCCAACCACAGCTCGGTCATCACGTCCGCCAAGCGCGTCCGCACCCTGCTCGAAGGCGACGCCCACATCGACCTGCCCACCCGCGACGACGCCGTCCGCGTCAAGGACCTGCTCGACGACCTGCTCCACGCCGCGCGCCAGTGGGAAGCCTGAGGCCGAACGTCCGGCTCCAAGGCCCCGGAGCCCGCGGTCGGTCCGTGGCGTGCCGGCAGCCCATATGCTCCGGCCATGCCAAGCACCCCCGAACACCTCCTCGCCCACCTCGACGCCGACCACGACGCCGCCGTTGCCCGTCTGTCCGACCTGCTGAGTATCCCCTCGGTTAGCACCGACCCCGCCTTCGACGCACACGTGCAGCGCGGCGCGACGTGGGTCGCCGACGACCTGAAGTCCATGGGCTTCGAGGTCCAAGCACTTACTTCCGGGGGCGGCCACCCCGCGATCCTCGCCAAATCCACCGACGCTCTCGTCGCCCCCGGCGCCAAGCAGCGCGTCTTGTTCTACGGCCATTACGACGTCCAGCCCCCCGACCCGCTCGACGGCTGGTCCGACCCCGCGTTCGAGCCCACGATCAAGCCCTCGCTCACGGAAGGCGACGGCCCTGCGGTCTTCGCCCGCGGCGCGTCGGACGACAAGGGTCAAGTCATGTGCTTCCTCGAAGCCGTCCGCGCGTATCGCGCCACCGACACGCCCCTGCCCTGCCACGTCACCGTGCTCATCGAAGGCGAAGAGGAGTGCGGCTCCAAGACCCTGCCGGCGATCCTCGAAGGCCACCTCGACGACCTGAAAGCCGACGTCGCCCTCGTCTCCGACACGTCGATGCACGACACCGACACCGTCGCCATCACCTACGGCCTCCGCGGGCTGGTCTACTTCGACCTCAAGCTCCACGGCCCCAACCGCGACCTGCACTCCGGCGTCTACGGCGGCACCCTGCCCAACCCCGCCACCGTCCTGGCCCGCGTGCTCGGCAAACTCTTCGACGACCAGAACCGCGTCACGATCCCCGGCTTCTACGACGACGTCGCGCCGCTCGACGACGCCGAACGCCGCGAGTGGCAGAAGCTTGGCTTCGACGAAAACGAATTCCTCGGCGACGTCGGCAGCCAGCCCTTCGGCGAAGCGGGCTTCTCGACGCTCGAACGCCGGTGGTCCCGCCCGTCCTGCGACGTCAACGGCCTCTACGGCGGCTACATGGGCGAGGGCGCTAAGACCGTGATCCCCAGCTTCGCCGGCGCGAAGGTCTCCTTCCGCATCCCCGGCAACATGGACCCGGTCAAGGTCGGCAAGCAATTCACCGACTGGCTCCGAACCCACGACGTCGGCGGGTGCCGGTGGGAGATCACCGACCTGGGCTCCGACGCCTATCCCGTGCTCGTGCCGCGCGACAGCCCGTACGTCCAGGCGGCCGCACGAGCCATCGAGCAGGTCGCGGGGAAACCGCCGGCCCTGGTCCGCGAGGGTGCGACCATCCCCGTGATCGCCGACCTGCAAACCAAGCTCGGCATGGACACGCTGCTCGTGGGCTTCGGCCTCCACGCCGACAACATCCACAGCCCCGACGAACACTTCGCTCTTCGCCGCTTCAAGCTCGGGGCCAAGGTTCACGCCGCCCTGCTCGCGTCCCTCGCCGAGGTCTGATCGAAAACCCCCGCGGACGCTTCCGCGTTGAGCGGAAGGGTTGATTTTCTCGGAACGCTTGCCGCCGAGACCGGCCTGCAAGACGCGATGGGCGCCGACGTCGAGGGCGTCGTGCCCCACCGCTCGATCCTCGGCTTTCCCGCCGAAGGCTGGAAGCCGTAGCGCACGCCGTCGGGCCAAGCGGTGCTCGTCGCCGAACCGTTCGGCACGAAAGGCGGCGAAGCGGCAGACACGTCCGCGCCGGGCAACCTTGCGGCACCAACTTCGGCACGCAGCGGTCCATCTTCTGCTCCGAGGCCACGTTCCGCGAGCTCAGGCTGCCGCGTCTTCAGCGAAAACGGCGGCTTCGTTTTCAACGCCATCCACAACGTCCAGGCCAATACACCCGCTGAAAAGATCGTCGCCACGCTCGACGCGGTGCGCGAATTCAACGGCGTGGTGGTATAACCTACGGACCCAAATTTTAATTAAAGTACTTTCGATGTCGCTATCAATCGTCACGAACGTTTGTAATTTATGGTTTCCGCGATATCTTGTGGCACGCACGCCCGTCTGCTCGAGCCTCTCGTCATGAATCCGCATTTTCGCCGACTCGCCCGGCCGACGCACGACGCCCCTGCAAAACCTCGATGCTGGAGCGGCTTCGCCTGCGGCCTGGCGCTGCTGTTCGCCGCCCCGCTGCACGCCGCCACCATCCAGGCCAACGGCACCGGCTTTACCCAAAACGGCGGCCCCTATCGCGCGATCGGCGTCAACTACTACGACGCCTTCCTCCGCCACCTCCGAGACGCCGACGACACCACCTTCGCCGCCGGCCTCCAAGACCTCGGCGACGCCGGCATCCCCTTCGCCCGGTTCAACGCCGGCGGCTTCCGCACCAACGACTGGACGCTGTACCAAAACGACCCCGACGAATACTTCACCCGCATGGACCGCGTGTTCGACGCCGCGCACGCCAGCGGCGTCCAACTCATCCCCACCGTGTTTTGGCGCTTCGAGTTCATCGCCGACGCCAACGGCGAAACCCCCGACGCCTGGAACGACAACGACTCCGCCACCCGCGCTTTCGCCCGGCGATACGCCGACGACGTCGTCGCCCGCTACCACGACCATCCCGCCCTGCTGATGTGGGAGTTCGGCAACGAGTTCAACCTCTTCCAGGACCTGCCCGAAGCCGCCAACCGCCCCGCCGACCAACTCATCACCAGCGACGCCGTCCGCGCCGCTGTGGCCGAGTTCACCGGCATCGTCCGCACGTACGACGAAACCGTCGCCGTGACCACCGGCCACTCCGTCGCCCGCGCCGCCGCCCAAACCCTCCGCGACACCGGCGACTTCGGCCGCGACACCGCCGCGCAGTTCGCCCAAGTCACCGCCGACGACCACGCCGACGTCGACACGATCAGTGTCCACGCGTATTACCACGCCTTCATCGGCCGCGACCGCGCCGACGTCGAGCTGCCCTCCGTCCGCTTCGACCAAGACCTCAGCGACGACACGCCCGGGGCCGGCTACCTCGACGTGCTCCACGAGCTGGTCGCGATCAGCGAGGCCGAGCAAAAGCCGCTGTTCTTCGGCGAGTTCGGCGTGCCCGACGACTACGCGTCCCCCGTGCCCGGCACGGACGAAAACCCCGACTCGGTCGAAGACCAATTCCGGTTCGTGCTCGACGCCCTCGTGAACGCCCAAGTCCCGCTCTCGGCGATCTGGGTCTACGACCGCGACCCGCAGTTCGGCAACGGCTACAACCTCCGCTTCGACAACGACCGCGCCGATCAACTTGACGCCCTCGTCGACGCCAACCGCCGGCTCACCCGCGTGATCCCCGAGCCGAACGCGACCCCGAGCGTCGGCGCCGCGCTGGTGTTCTTCACGCGGCGCTACCGGCCCCGCGATTAAGCTGCGGGACATGGCGCTGCCCGTCCCGGCCATGCGGCCGACCTTTCAAGACAAGCTGCCCGGATCGCCCGCAGACGTCGCGGCGAAGCTGACCGATCTGTTGGAGCGCTACCCGGGCCGGCGCGCGGGCCCGCACCTGATGCTGACCGTGCCGGAACGCGAAAAACATTTCTGGTCGCCGTACGTGACGATCGAACTGAGTGGAACGCCAGATAAGCACACGGCATTGCACGCCCGCTTCTCGCCCAGCCCGTCCCTATGGACCGCGATCGGTTTCACGTACCTGGCCCTGATCGTCGTTGCGTCGTTCGCGCTGATGTGGGCCGCCGCGCAACTCACGCTCGGCCGAACACCGCACGCCGCGTGGGTATCGCTCGTATGCGGGGCCTGCGTCGCCCTGTTGTGGTGGGTCTCGCTCGTGGGCCAACGCCTCGCGTACGACCAGATGTTCGAGTTGCGGGCGGCGATCGAAGCGCAGATCAAAACCATTGACCCCACGCCGGGATCGGGCTAGGGTTAAAGAGCAATTGAGGGCGCAACCGCAGTCCGCGCGGAAAGGGCCATGCCCGCCTCAACGTTCATTCTGAACCCGCCGGCCTGTTGCGGACCAATGAGACAGGTCGGTTGAAGCGCCCGATGAATCTCGAAAACCTGAAAAAGCAAGCCAAATCGCTGTTGCGCCAACACCGCGAAGGGCACTTCCCCGTGGCCGCCCGGATCCGCCGTTCTCTGCCGACACACGCGGCGATGAACGATCGTGAGATCCTTCGCCGCGCCTTCGGGCTGCACGACGCGCAACAAGTGATCGCCGCTGAAAACGGTTTTCGAGATTGGGCGACCCTCAAACAGGAGTCCGTTGCCGTGTCCAACCCATCCCCGAAGTCCGATGCGTTCCCGACCAGCCCGCGCTTGTGCTGCGCCCAACCGCAACTGATCGCCTCCGACGTGACGCGATTGGCCGAGTACTACCGCGATCAACTCGGATTCAAGATCGATTACCTGTACGGCGACCCGCCGTTTTACGGCCTGGTCTCTCGCGACGGAGCACACCTCAACCTTCGTCGGCTCCACGAAGACGTGATCGACCGAGACGCCCAAGCACGCGAACAGCTCTTTTCCGCGGCGATCCTCACGGAAAACGTCAAGGCGCTGTTCCTGGAGTACCAGGCCCGGGGCATCGAATTCGCACAAACCCTCAAGCGTCAGCCGTGGGACGCGGAGGACTTCGTGGTCCAAGACCCCGACCGGAACCTGGTTTGCTTCGCGTCTCCGACTTGAGATCCCCAGCGCCGACGCGATCGCGACGGATCGAGGCCCAAGCCCGCTTAGTTACAGATGCGTTCCTTCTGCCAGCGGATCGACTCGTCCCAGGCGCTGCGGGGGATGTCGTACTTCTGCCAGTAGTAGCACAGGTCCTTCGACTTCCAACCGGCGTAGATCTCATCCCAGGTCAGCGTCTGGCGGTGCGGGTGCAGCGACTGCTCTTCGATCTCGTTGTCGGCCGACTGATAGCGGAAGTCGCAGGACAACCGGATGCGGTCTTCGAATTGGTTGGTCATGCCCTTGTGGATGGTGGTGCTGGGGAAGGTGAGCACGTCGCCGATTTCGAAGTCGCCGACGAACCATTCGGTTTCGCTGGGGCAGAGCTTGGCCTCCAAGCCGCCGGCCCCGGGCGCTTCGCCGACGGCGACGACGCCTTCCTTGTGCGACCGTCGCAGCACGGAGAGCCCGCCTAGGTTGCGCGGGCAGTCGCCCAGCGGGAACCACGCGGTCCAGGTTTGCTGCGTGCCTTGGATGTGGATGTAGTCCTGGTGGGGCGGCGTCGCGTTGGCGTGCGGCCCGGGGAAGAGCACCCGGGCGATGTTACGGGGGTGGGGCAGGACCGGGCCGTCGAACAAGCGCTCGTAGATCGCGAGGACGGCCGGGTGGTGGGCGATGCGGTGGAACGACTCGAGCCGCTGCACGTCGTTGAAGACGCCTTCGGTGCAACCGGCGAAGGGCTCGCTCTGAGCAACCTTGTCCAGGTCGATGCGGGCTTCGTCGGGATCGACGCCGGGCTTGAGCAGATCGTGCTTGCCGATGACGTCCAGGATGTCTTTACGGACTTCGCGGAGCGCGTCGGCCGGGATACGGCTCTTGAAAAACAGATAACCCTCCCGTTCGCCGAATTCCCGTAGCGCTTGCGGATCGTCGAGGAGCGGGGTGGCGTCTTCGTAAGCGAGCTCTTGGGTCGTCTTCTGCATAGAAAAATTGTAACTGCTTATCCGCAATCCACGGTGCCCATTTCGCAAGCTATGCCTAGGGCTGTTACATCGCGTTACATCTCGAAAGATTCGTCACGCGCTAACGGCGAGGCGCAGAACAAACCGCAGATACATCAAGATCAATTGCCCGATCGCCAACCAGATCACCATCGCGTGCCCACCGAAATCTGAGATCGGTTTCGCCGCCACGCCGGGCCGTAGGCCGCGATGTTCGCGACGGGAATCCCGAGCAAGATCACGGCCATGAAGGCTTTGAGCTTGACGGGGTGATGATCGACGAACTTCGAAGGGCGGCGCGTTATGGGCAACCAAGAATGGTGGAGCTAGGGATTATCTCGCTGCGCCGACCAGCTTAAGCCCAAGGTGAGTCATAACGGCAGCGCATCCAAGAAGGCCGAGGCTCATCAAGCTCTGGGTGCGTGTTTTCGCGAAGCCAAGACTCACGATCGACAGCGATCCGGCAAAGAAGCCAACCGCCAAAGCTAGGCCGGCCAAGGCGTGTTCCTGCATGACTCGAAAAGACTTTTCGCCTTTCGCGTTGTCTGCCGGAGAGAGTGGGAAGGGTTCCCAAGGGATCAGATGAACCATCGGCACCAAACATACGAGGGTCGCCACCGCGGTCGATGAGATCAAGACCGACCACCGCCATCCACGAACCCGAATGGCATCGACTTGTCCCTCAGCCATGCCGATGGCCCTATGCGTTCCGGGCGGTGTTCTGCTTTATCCCCGCGCCAACGTCGCGGTGCGGCGGATCCGATCCATGTGGGCTTGGAGGCTGCGGCCCGGGCAGGCGGTTTGGCCCAGCTCGCGGTGGGTGTAAACACGATGCACCGGGACCTGGTACGTGGCGGCCAGCGCGTTGAGCGTGGCGTTGAGCGACTGGAGTTGGCGGGCGCTGGGCGACTGTTCGTTGAAGTTGCCCAGCACCATGACGCCGACGTTGTGCTCGTTGTTGTCTTTGACGTGGGCGCCTTGGTAGCGGAGGGACCGGCCTTCGAGGATGCGGCCGTCGCGGTCGACGATGAAGTGGTAGCCGATGTCGGCCCAGCCGTTGGAGCGGTGGCCGCCGCGGATGGACTCGAGGGTGCGGTAGGTGCTGCGGGCGTCGGTGTTCCAGAAAGGGCTGCCGCCGGCGTGGTGAACGGTGATGCGGTTGACGCCGTCGAGGCGGTTGATGTTGCTGCCGACGGGGGCGCGGGTCCAGGCGGCGCGGGGGATGACGTGGAGGCGGAGAGGCGGCGTCGGCGAGGGGGCTGCGGCGACGGCGGTACGGGCGGGCTGCGGCGGGCTGCGGTGGGCGGGCG
>JBCDDH010000054.1:0-24297 GCA_039180415.1 Planctomycetota bacterium
GGGGCGCTGGTGGACACGCTCGCGCGGAGCGATTCCGCGTCGGTGCGCGGCTCGCGGGGCTCGTCGGCGACGCTGCTCGCCGGGGCCGCGGCGCTGCGGCTGCAACGGCCGCTGCTCTACGTCGTCGCGCACCTCGACGAGGCCGACGACGCGCTCGACGACCTGGAGCGATTCGCCGATCGCGGGCTGACCGCCGAACGGTTCGGGGCGCTCGAGGTGCTGCCCGGCGAGTCGTCGGTCAACCTCGAATTGCTCGCCGAGCGCCTCGCCGTGGTCGAACGCGTCGCGTCGGGAGAACTCAACGGCCCCGGCGTGCTGGTCGCGACGATCACCGCGCTGATGCAGAGCGTGCCCAAGCCCGAAGCCCTCGGCGAGTTCACGCTCACGATCACGACCGACGACCAACTGCCCCCCGGTCGGCTGCTCGACTGGCTCGACCGCGCCGGCTTCCAACGCGAGGACGCCGTCGCCCAGCCCGGCGACTTTGCCGTCCGCGGCGGCATCGTCGACCTCTTCCCCGTCGGCGGCTCCGCCCAACTCGCCGACGGTACGCCCGCGCCGATCACGCCCATTCGCCTCGACTTCTTCGGCGACGAGGTCGAATCCATCCACGCCATCGACCCCGAAGCCCCCGGCAGCAAGCACAGGCTCGGCCGGGTCTCGCTCGTGGGCGGCAGCGCCGTCCAGGTCCAGACCGACGCCGACCGCGCGAACCTCTTGGACCTGCTTCCGGAGGAAGTCGTGCCGATCCTGCACGAGACGCTCGAACTCTCCGAGCAGGCCCGCGGGTACTACGAACGCCTCACCGACCCGGCGGGCATCGACGAACCCAAGGCCGTGTTCAAGAAGCTCACCGCCCGGACGCATGCCGAGATCAACGGATATTCGTCCGGCAGCGCCGTCGGCCGGCAGATCGAACTGCCCGTCGAACCGATCCCCACGTTTGATCGCGACGCCGAGCAGGCCGTCACCGAACTCGGCGAACTCGCCGCCGACACAAGCAAACGGGTGGTTGTTCTCTGCGGCAACGACGGCGAACAAAGCCGGATGCACGAACTGATCGAACAGTTCGCCCCCGATGCGATTGACCGCATTGAAGTCCAACTCGGTGCGATCCACCGGGGCTTCGCGTTGGAAGTGACCGGTGCCCAGTGCCCAGTGGCCAGTGCCGAGCATGTCGGACCGACTGGCCACTCGCCACCGGCCACTGGACACTTGCTCCTCGTCCCCCACCACGAGCTGTTCCACCGTTTCGAGACCCGCCGCCGCGTCCGCAAGGTCTTCGGCCAAACCTCGACGGGCGGCGACGCCTTCTTCGATCTCGACGTCGGCGACCACGTCGTCCACCTCGACCACGGCATCGCCAAGTTCACCGGCCTCAAGACCATCTCGCCCAGCAAAGCCAGCAAACAAACCCAGCCCGGCGAGTACCTGACGCTGATGTTCGCGGAAGGCGCTCTGCTCCACGTCCCCGCGTCGCAGATCGATCTGGTCCAGAAATACGTCGGCGGCTTCGAAGGTCGGCCGCCGCTCTCGCGCCTCGGCGGCAAGAAGTGGAAGCGCCAGAAGGAACAGGTCGGCGAAGCCGTCAAGGACCTCGCCAAAGAGTTACTCCAGGTTCAAGCGGCGCGGCAGACGCAGCCGGGCATCCGCTACCCGGGCGACACGAAGTGGATGACCGAGTTCGAGTCCGAGTTCCCGTACGACGAGACCGAAGACCAGCTCGCCGCGATCGCCGCGGTCAAGCGCGACATGTCCGAGCCGCAGCCGATGGACCGGCTGATCTGCGGCGACGTCGGCTTCGGCAAGACCGAGGTCGCGATCCGCGCCGCGTTCAAGGCCGTCGAGTTCGGCAAGCAGGTCGCGGTGCTCGTGCCGACCACCGTGCTGGCGGAACAACACGAACGCAGCTTCAAGCTCCGCTTCGCCGACTACCCGTTCCGCGTCGAGTCGTTGTCGCGGTTCAAGACGGCCAAGGAAGCCCGCAAAGTTCTGCAGGAGACCGCGGCCGGCCGGGTCGACGTGCTCATCGGCACGCACCGTTTGCTTTCGCAGGACGTCCACTTCAAGGACCTCGGACTGGTTGTGATCGACGAGGAGCAGCGCTTCGGCGTCGAACACAAGAACAAGCTCTTGGGCTTCCGTCTCACCGCCGACGTGTTGACGCTCAGCGCCACGCCGATCCCGCGGACGCTGCACATGTCGATGGTCGGCCTGCGGGATATTTCCAGTTTGACCACCGCGCCGGTCGACCGCCGGGCGATCGTGACCGAGGTCGTGCCCTACAGCGAACAACGCGTCAAGCAAGCCCTGATCCGCGAGCTGTCGCGCGGCGGGCAGGCGTTCTTCGTGCACAACCGCGTCCACAACCTCCAGACCGTCGCCGACGACCTGCAACGCCTCGTCCCCGACGCGCGGATCGTGATCGGGCACGGGCAGATGCCGCCCAAGGAACTCGAGCGGGTGATGCTGACCTTCATGCGGCGCGAGGCGGACATCCTCGTGAGCACGACCATCATCGAGTCGGGCATCGACATCCCCACCGCCAACACCATGTTCATCAATCAGGCGGACCACTTCGGCCTGGCCGAACTGCACCAGCTCCGCGGACGCGTCGGCCGGTACAAACACCGGGCCTATTGCTACCTGCTGTTGCCGCCGGAGCGGACGGTGAGCGAGGTCGCAACCAAACGGCTGCGGGCGATCGAGAACTACTCGATGCTCGGGGCCGGCTTCAAGATCGCGATGCGCGACCTGGAGATCCGCGGCGCGGGCAACATCCTCGGGGCCGAGCAGAGCGGGCACATCGCCGCGGTGGGCTACGAGCTGTACTGCGTGCTACTCGAACGCGAGACCAAGCGGCTACGCGGCGACACCGTGACGGACGTCGCGCGGACGCACCTGGATCTGCCCGAGCCCCGGGGTGGCGCGGCGTTGCCTAAGCGGTATATCCCCTCAGACAAGCACCGCATGGACGCGTACCGCCGGCTCACCCGGATCGATACGCTCGACGAACTCTACGCCGTCGCCGAGGACCTGCGCGACGCGTACGGCGACCCGCCCAAGTCGGCCCAGGCGTTTCTGGATCGCACCGAGGTCCGCGTCGCCGCGGCAATGCACGGCCTCGCGAAAGTCCGCCTCGAAGAACCCGACCTGATCTTCACGCACGCGTCCGCAAGAAGGGCGTTGGTCCGCGCCTTGTTCGACACGGCGCCGGGCCGGACCACGCCGCTCGACGACGGGACGACGTATTGGCGGCCGCCGCCGGCGTACCTCGAAGACCCCGACACGCTGCTGGCGGTATTGCGGAAGCTGTTGGTGCGGCCGCTGCGCGACGATGTCGCCCAAACCAATCGCAGTTGATTACCGGCGACCGATTCGGGATCAGCCTTCGCGCATCTCGTGCTACGGCAATAAAACCGGACCCGCAGGAGGCAACGCGCCCGGTTGGAGAAAAACCGTTTACCTGCGCGGCAAGCTGGAGAGTCGTTCGCGCGAAAATGGAATCACGACGGCAAACCTTCCCGGTTTCGGGAGTCGGCCGAGCGGTAGCCTGACGGCATGTTTGGAGTCCTCGCCCGAGACTCGACGCCGGCGGAACGGAAGGTGATTTTCTGGTTGCTGGTGCTGGCCTGCTGGGGATTCGCGACGGTGCTGTTGTATCTGGGTTGGACCGCGCCGGCAGAAAAGGCGGCCGAGGCGGCGCTGGCGCAGAAGGTTGGCTTCGGCTTTGTCGCGGCGGGCGTTGCGTTGCTGTTGATCCGTCGGGCCGTGGTTTGGCTGATCGAGCGATAGAGCGGCCATAAAAAAGCCCGCGTTCATCGAACGCGGGCTTTGGGGCGGTTGGGTTGTGGCCTTGGCTTTAGCCCAGCGCGGCCTGAGCCGCGGCGAGGCGGGCGATGGGCACACGGAACGGCGAGCAGGACACGTAGTCCAGGCCGACCTGGTGGCAGAACTGGATCGAGGCGGGGTCGCCGCCGTGTTCGCCGCAGATGCCCAGCTTGATCTTCTTATTGACGCTGCGGCCCTTGCTCACGCCCATGTCGACGAGTTGGCCGACGCCGGTCGCGTCGAGCGACTGGAACGGGTCCTTCTCGAGGATTTCTTGGGCGATGTAGTCGGGCAGGAAGGTGTTCACGTCGTCGCGCGAATAGCCGAAGGTCATTTGCGTCAGGTCGTTGGTGCCGAAGCTGAAGAAGTCGGCCTCGGTGGCGACCTCGTCGGCGGTCAGCGCGGCGCGTGGAATTTCGATCATCGTGCCGATCAGGATGTCGAGCTTGCCGGTGTACTTCTTCTTGGCGATGACGTCCTTGATCGTCTGCGCGGTGATCTCCCGCAGCAGCGCGAGTTCTTTCACCGTGCCCACGAGTGGGATCATGATCTCGGGCTTGGCGTCGACCTTCTTCTTCTTGCAGTTGATGGCCGCCTCGACGATCGCGGTGACCTGCATCACCAGGATCTCGGGGTAGGTGATGGACAGGCGGCAGCCGCGGTGCCCGAGCATCGGGTTGGCTTCGTGCAACGCGCCGACGCGGGCCTTGACCTCGGCGGGCTTGATCTTGAGCGCCTTGGCGACGTCGGCCTGGCCCTTGGCGTCGTGGGGCAGGAACTCGTGCAGCGGCGGGTCGAGCAGACGCACCGTGACGGGCAGGCCCTTCATGGCCTTGAAGATGCCTTCGAAGTCCTTGCGCTGGTACGGCAGCAGCTTCTTGAGCGCCGCTTCGCGGGCGGGCTTGTCGGAGGCGAGGATCATCTCGCGCATCGCGAGGATGCGGTCGCCCTCGAAGAACATGTGCTCGGTGCGGCACAGGCCGATGCCTTCGGCGCCGAAGTCGCGGGCGCGCTTGGAGTCGGCGGGGGAGTCGGCGTTGGTGCGGATGCCCAGGGTGCGGTATTTGTCGGCCCACTTCATGACGGTGGCGAAATCGCCGGAGAGCTTGGGCTCGACGGTGGCCATCTGTCCGGCGTAGACCTCGCCGGTGGAGCCGTCGATGGAGAGCACGTCCTTGCGGCCGTAGGTCTTGCCGGCGACCTTGATCTTGCCGGCCTTGGCGTCGATCTGGATCTCGCCGGCGCCGGCGACGCAGCACTTGCCCCAGCCGCGGGCGACCACGGCGGCGTGCGAGGTCATGCCGCCGGTGGAGGTGAGGATGCCGGCGGCGGAGTGCATGCCGTCGACGTCTTCGGGGCTGGTTTCCTTGCGGACCAGCAGGACGCTCTCGCCGGCGTGGCTGCGCTCGACGGCCTCATCGGCGGTGAACGCCAACGCGCCGTACGCGGCGCCGGGCGAGGCGGGCAGGCCCGTGGCCAGCGGGGTGGCCTTCTTCTTCGCGGCCGGGTCGAACGAGGGCAGCAGCAGCTGCGTCAGGTCGCCCGCGGGGATGCGCTTCACCGCGGTCTTCTCGTCGATCAGCTTCTCCTTGACCATATCGCAGGCGATCTTCACCGCCGCCGCGCCGGTCCGCTTGCCGGTCCGCGTCTGGAGCATGAAGAACGTGCCCTTCTCGATGGTGAACTCGATGTCCTGCACGTCCTTGTAGTGCTTCTCGAGGACCTTCTTGATGTTCATCAGCTCGGCGTGGATCTTCTTGCCGATCTGCTTGTCGCTGGCGGCCTTCCAGGTCTTGGGCATGTCCGCGACGGGCTGGGGCGTGCGGATGCCGGCGACGACGTCTTCGCCCTGGGCGTTGATGAGGAACTCGCCGTAGAACTTGTTCTGGCCGGTGGACGGGTCGCGGGTGAAGGCGACGCCCGTGCCGCAGTCGTCGCCCATGTTCCCGTAGACCATGGTCTGCACGTTGACCGCGGTGCCGAGCAGGCCCGTCATCTCGTTGATCTGCCGGTAGCGGATCGCGCGGGGGACCATCCACGAGCTGAACACCGCGGTGATGCCCATTTCCAGCTGCTTCATCGGGTCCTGCGGGAAGGCCTGGCCCGTGTGTTTCTTGATGACTTTCTTGTAGGCCTCGCAGAGCTTGATCAGCCCGGCGGTGTCCACGTCGGTGTCGAGCGTGACGCCCTGCTGCTTCTTGATCTTGTCGAACTCGGCCTCGAAGGCGTGGTGGTCGACGCCCATCACGACGTCGCCGTACATGTTCAGCAGCCGGCGGTACGCGTCGTAGGCGAAGCGTTCGTTGTTGGTGGCGATGGCCAGTCCGGCGACGGACTCGTCGGTCAGGCCGAGGTTGAGCACGGTGTCCATCATGCCGGGCATCGACTGGGCGGCGCCGGAGCGGACGGAGACCAGCAGCGGGTCCTTCTGGTCGCCGAACTTTTTACCGTTCTCTTTTTCGAGCGTCTTGACCGCGGCGTGCACCTGATCCATCAGGCCCTTGGGCAGCTTCCGGCCTTGCTTGTAGTACTGGTCGCAGCACTCGGTGGTGCAGGTGAAGCCCGCGGGCACGGGCAGGCCGATCGAAGTCATGTCGGCGAGGTTCGCGCCTTTGCCGCCGAGCAACTCCTTCTGCGTGGCGTTGCCGTCGGTCTTGGTCTTGCCGAAGTAGTAGACCATCTTGGCGGGTTTGGTCGACTTGGCGGCGGGCTTCTTCGTGGTGGACTTCTTGGCCATGGTTGGGGGCGTCTCTCGAAAGGTGCCGGACAATCGCTTCCGGCGACGGGGATGCGGGGCGGACAGGCGGGCCGGGCGTTGGGGGCAACGCGCGACACCTCCGAACCTGTCTTTTTCCCTTGGGGAAAGAGAGAATAGTGGCTTGTCTGGGGTTCGCAACACGGCCGGGACGCGGCGGTCTGTGGCCTCGGTCAACTCGGCTGTCGCGCGTCGCGGCGGAACCGACCCGGGCGCACGCCGACCCGTTCGAAGAACTGCCGATTGAAGTAATAGACGTCCTGATAGCCGAGGCCCTCGGCGATCTGTTCGAGCGACATGGCGGAGTGTGCGAGCAAGTGCCGGGCGCGACGCACGCGGTGCTCGATGGCGAGCTTTCGGGGCGACACGCCCACGCGTCGCTGGAACAACCGGCCGACCGTGTGCTCCGGGATCCGCAGGTCCGCGGCGATGCGGGCCCAGGACCAGTCCGCACCCGGGTCGGCGGCCATCTCGTCCAGCAGCGCCGACAGCCCTGGCGTCTCCGGGTCGTCCGCGGCGGGCCGTCCACCGGCCGCGGGGAAGCCGGCTCGGTAGTCCGCCAGCAGCCCGCCCAGCAACCGGCCCGCCAACCGCCGCTGGGGTTCGTCCCGCGAGTTGGCCTCCGCCGCGTACGCCAGTTGCACCACCCGAGCCAACGTGCGATCCACGAACGCCACGTCCGGCACCGCCCGCCACGCCGCCGGCTCGGAGCCCCCACCCTTACGCCCGCCTGAGCTCCGACCCGCCCCGTCTTCCGGCACCGGCGTTTCTGAAAAATGCACAAACGTCACCCCCAGCCGGCGCCGCGCGTCCTGTACCGCCTCGTACCGCCGGCCTGGTCGCATCCAGACGCACACGCCCGGACGTAGCGCCAGCTCCTCTCCGCCGTTGAGCGTCATTTTTCCTCGACCATCCCAGACAAACCAAAGATCCTGGTCCGTCAGCTGGTCCGACCAACCCGGAGCCAGTGCCCAGCCCCGCTCGCAGCGGACCCGTCCACAGGGGCCGATTTCGGGGTCGTGGGCGCGAGGCGGCACGGGCTCAGTATATCTCGAAAAGTACAAAAAAATGCCCGGTTTTTCCATTGTGACTTCGGGGTCCGGGTCGCAAGATGCATCTCATGAAAACGCTCCCCTACGACGCGGCGCTCTACGCTTCTCAACGCTCCGCCGAGTTGCTGCCCGGCCCCGACGCCGTTGACGGCCGCGCCGTGGCCCAGTATCTCGACCGGGGCTTCATCGCCGTGGCCAACCTGCTCACGGCCGAGGAGATCGAGCGGTACACCCGGCTGGTCGAAGACCTTTCCGGCGGCCGGGTCGAAAGTTACAACCGGGTCCAGGAAGACCGCGGCGTCCAACTCGACGCAAAATCCTTCGACAGCGACCGGGTACGCAAGCTCTGGTTCACCCCGGACGAATCGCGGCGGTTCGGCCTGCCGGTCGACCACCCGGTGATCGGCGGCGTCGTCGCCCAACTGATGGAAGAGCGCACGCCCGCGCTGTACCAGGCGATGGCCCTGCTCAAGCCCCCCCACGGCGGCGGCGAGAAGCCTTGGCACCAGGACCACGCCTATTTCAACGTCCCGCTGGGGCAACGCATCGTCGGCGTCTGGCTCGCCCTGGACCCCGCGACCGTCGCCAACGGCTGCCTGCACCTGATCCCCGGCGAGCACAAGGACGGGGCCATCCCTCACTTTGTCCGCCGCGACTGGCAGATCTGCGACACCGACATCCTCGGCAAGGAATCCGTCGCCGCCGAACTGCCGCCCGGCGCGGCGCTATTCTTCGACGGGCTTGCGCCCCACGGCACGCCCGTCAACGATTCCAATCAACGCCGCCGCGCGATGCAGTTCCACTACGCCCCCCAAGACGCCCCGGACTGGACGGACGACCAACGCACCGCGGTGTTCGGCAGCGAGGGCCGCGACGTGTATTGCTAAGCCCCGCCGCCGACCGCCGCTCACTGCTCCGCCAGAAACAGGATCACCTCGCCGGTGAACAGCCTGGCGAACTCGTCGTTCTGGAAAGTGATCCGGCCGTCCACCGGGTCCATCACCCGGACGGCGCGTTCCGTGAACCCGTCGAGCAACACCATGTGCCGCCGCGTCGATTCGAACCGCAGCGGCGTCAGGGCCGGCATCGGGACGCCGCGCAGCTCGTCGGGCCCGACTTCGATCAGGTGGGCCCGCCACATGCTGTCCGCCTCCGCGAGCTTGCGGTTCAAGCCGTACAGCGCCCGCACCGTCGTGCTCCCCGTGCCCGGCCGGGTCCAGGTCAGCTCGGCCATCTCTGCCTCGCTCGCGGGCACGCCCAGCCGCCGCAACGCCGAGGCCGAGGCCGCCGGTACGCACGTGTAATCCTGGCTCTGCATCACGTCTTTGCCCGTCACGTCCGTGGCCATCACCTCGCTGGGCGTCGCCTGCAGCATCCACATCCCGCCGTGCACGAAGTAGATCCCGCCCATCAGCAGCGCCCAAGCCACCATCGCCCGCTGACGCCGCAGCCGGCTCCGCGACCACGCCACGCCCATCATCGCCGCGAACATCGGCACGGCCGCCACCCCCTCGACCCGGGCCATGATCCCCACCGGCAGGACCTGCACGCCCACCGACGGGTGCCGAACCAGATACGTAAACCCCACCATCAACGCCGCCGCCGCCAACAGCGTCGCCCGCGCCGACCCCACGCCCCGCGTGCCCAGCCGCACGCCCAACTGCCAGCCCATCACCGACAGCATCGCCAGCAGCAGGAACCAGTTGACTTCGTCCATACCGGAAAACAAACGGCGGCCACCTCCCGCCCGGCGACGCGCCGGACGCATCGGATTTCGGCCGCTTCGCTTCCGGTCTGTGCTTCGCCCTCGACCGCCCGACGGATAACCCCGGGCGGACACGGCCCCGCCGCGCCAGCCCGCGCGACCCTCACCCCAGCAGCGACTCGGGCACGGGCCGCAGCTTGCCGTCGCGATCCACGCACGCCAAGGTCGTCTCGCCCACCGCGAGTACCTCGGGCTTCCCCCCGACTCCGGAAGGCCCGGCGGCCGGCTCACGCAAGACGCGGTACGCGTGCTCGATCTTCACCCCGGCGCTCTTCTGGACCGTGACTTCGATCGAAAGCTCGTCGTCGTACATCGCCGGCCGGCGGAAACGCGTGCTGAGTTTCGCGACGACGAACAGCACGCCCGCCTTTTCCATCTCGGCGTACACGCTGCCCTGCGCCCGCAACAACTCCGTCCGCGCGATCTCGAACCACACGGCGTACGCCGAGTGGTGCGCCACGTTCATCGGGTCGCACTCGCGGTAGCGCACGCGGATCGGCACGGTGAGGGTGGTCAGCATGCCGCGACCATACGAAAGAAGCCCACGGATTCAATCCGTGGGCTCCGAGAAGTTTCGGGTTGCGCCGGTCGGCTCAGGCGGTGCGGCGACGCAGGCCGGCGAGCGCGAGGCCGCCGAGCAGGGCCAGCGTCGCGGGTTCGGGCACCGCGGCGCCTTCGAAGCTCGGGGCGGCCGTGCTGCCCCAGTTGTTCAGCACGCGGTTGAGTTCTTCCTGGTCCACGTTGGGCGTGGAGAACGGGTCGCCGTTGGGGTCGAACGGCGCGGCGGCGCCCCAGTTGTTCAGGACGAGGTTGAGGTCGCCCTGCTCCACCTGACCCGAGTCGTCGTAGTCGCCGACGATGCCGTCGATCACGGTGATTTCCTCACCGCTGAGCACGAGGTTGTCGACGACGAAGGGCTCGGGGTCCGAATTGAAGTCGCCGATGAGTTCGAGCGTCAAGAGGTCGCCCGTGCCGTCGATCGCCGCTTCCACGGTGTTGAACTCGTTGTCGAGTTGGGTGCCCACCACCTGGCCGTCGACGACTTCCGCGTTGATCCAGATCGGATCGAAGAAGTCGAAGAACTCGGGCGTGGTGAACGTGCCGAAGTTGTTGGTTTCGACGTAGATGCGGTAGCCCGTGAGGTCGTCGAAGCCGTCCTGGTCCGCGTCGCTATCGGCAAACGCGAAGCCGTCGGGGACGGTCGGCGACAGGGTCAGGAACTCCCACTCGGCCAGGTCGAAGAAGCCGTTGCCGTAGTTCACGCGCGGGCTGCCGCTGGGGTCGTCGGCCTCGAGGAAGATGCCGTAGTTGCGGTCGAAGCCGTCGGGCGTCGCGGGGTTGACTTCGTCGAAGACGCTGCTTTGGTAGAGCGTTTGGGTCGGGCCGCCGTCGATCGAAGCGGTCAGGGTGAAGGTGTCGTCGAACTCGAAGTTGCCCAGGGCGGCGAAGTCCAGCGAAGTCGAGAGGTTGCCGTAGCCGGAGACGTCGAAGGTCCAAACCACGCGGCCCACGCCGATGGGGTTGTTGTCGTTCTGGGTGTCCTGGAAGGCCAGGAAGTTGTCGGTCTTGTCGGTTTCGATGATGCCGAATTCGTCGGCCGCGAAGGAGCCGGCCGTGTCGTCGGCGAAGGTGAAGCCGACGTTGCGGTTGGCGATGCCGAAGACGTCGAAGCGGGCGCTGCCGCTGGTGCCGAACGCGCCGCCGGGCGAGCCGGAGCCGAACGGATCGTTGCCGGCGTTGTCGGGGGTGATGCTTCGGCTGGCGAAGTTTTCGTTGACGCCGGGGTCGAAGCCGTCGCCGCCGAGGACGACCGGCTGCGCGAGGGACGGAGCGGCCAGGGCCAGCGGCGAGAGAACAGCGAGCAAACGGTAAGTGGACATATCTTTACTTCTCCGAGGTTGGGATCGTGGTTTTGGGAAAAAGCGGCCGTGCGTGGTGAGCAGGGTTTCGTGGCGAATACGTCAGCGGGCCCACGCGCCCCAGGCGATGCGGCCTCCGTCGCTGCGGTGGATGTCGTCGCCGGCGAAGATGTCGGCGGCCGAGGTGCTCGGCGTGCCGGCGGCCAGGGCGTTGAGTGTCGCGGCGTGGCCGTCGAGGAAGACCGCGTTGGTGTTGGCACCGTGACGCTGGTCGTTGGCTGCCTGCTTGGCGGCGGTGGGGTCGGCGATGGGGTCTTCACTGAAGATGTTGGAAATCAAGACGGAGGAGACGCGTTGAAAGGGCTCGCCCATATAGAGCGTCTGGGATTGTTCATCGACCCAATCCAGACGGACGTGCGGGAAGCGCTCCTGATTGGCCGCCGGAGTCGTCCCGTTGCCCGGGAAGAAGCTGGGGTTGCCGGAGAAGCCGGCTTCGGCGTTGAGGATGCCGTTGGCGGCGTAGTGGAACAGGTTGCCGTTGGCGGTGGTCTCGGTGCCGAAGCGGCCGAGCTGCGTGGGGCAGAACCAGATGTTGGTGCCTTCGGTGACTTCTTCGGACTCTTCGGGGTTGAGGCCGCCGACGAAGGCGTCTCCGTAGGCGAGCTGGCCGATCAGCGGGGGCAAGGCGTTGTACCAGGTGCCGGGGTTGGTGTCGCCGGGAGGGCCGTCGCCGGGCGTCGGGTCTTCGTCGGGGTTCCAGTCCTCGGGCAGGTAATCGTCGTTTTCCGTCGCGTAGACGGCGGTGGCGATGCCCCATTGCCGGAGGTTGGACAGGCAAGCGGCGCTGCGGGCGGTTTCCCGCGCGGCCCCCAGCGCGGGCAGGAGGATGCCGATCAGCAAAGCGATAATCGAGATCACCACCAAAAGCTCGATCAGCGTGAACCCGGAGGGGCGCAGGGCAGGATGAAGCGAACGGCGGGGTCCGGGAAGCACGGTGGGCATCGAGTGGGTTTCCGGGGGAGGGCGGCCCGTATTGGTTGGCCGACCTAGTGATTTGGGATTCGGGGCAGGCGGGAAAGGGGAGCTGTTTTTTGGGGCCACCAGGCACCGCAAACCGGCGGTCTCATGGGCGGCATTTTGTGTGCATTTTTTGATCGTCGGCGGCTGGACCAGCGCGTATGGCGCGTCGTAGCCGCCGTGCACCCCCGAATTCATCCAATTTAGGCATTTATGGAATTTTGTCTACACGCGCGCACAAGAATTTCACCGCACGCTCACAATGTGTTTGGTGTCTCGCGTTTGCGCGTCACGGGCGATCGGGCGATCGGGTCAGTCGTTTGCCGGCTCGCGCCACACCCGTAGGGTGCCGGATAGACCCGTCGGCGTGACGCTCAGCGAAGTGACCGCCGCACGTCGCGCCTCGTCCACCTTGAGGGCGGGGATCGGCACCGCCCGGTCCTGCTCCAACGCGTCGAGGAATTCGGCCACGCTCGCCCGCTGCGCCGCGTCGCCGAGCTGGTCGCGGATCAGCCCCGCCAGCTGCGCTCGGGGCAGCGGCACGTTCCCGGCCCGCACGCCCGCTACGCGGACCGCCCACTGCGTCTCCGCGGAGCCTTCCGGGGACGGCGGCGCGACTTCGAGCAGCTCGAACGACACGCTGACGATCTGTCGGAGCTGCGGCAGGTCCACGTCCGCGGCGAGCACGAGCCGCCCGTCGCGTTCCGCCACGAGCACCGCGCCGACGCCCTGGGGCCACGCGATGCCCTGGTTTTTCAGGTACGGCTCGAGGCGGAGGTTCAACCAGGCGTTGAGCTCTTCGAACGTCGCGTCGAGCGTCCGGCTCCCGTCGGTGCCCGGCTCGATGCGGCGGGAGTATTGGCTGGGCAGCCGCATCTCGATCTGTCGGGCGAGCTCGAGGCGTTGCGGTTCGGGGATGGCGCGTAGCTTGGCGTCGGCGTCGGCGAACACGGCGGGTACGGCCGTCCACTGCCGGTACAGCGCGTATCCGCCGATGGTCAGCCCCAGCAGCACGAGCAGCACGGGCGTCACCCAGCGTGGGCGCGGCCGGCCGGTGTGTGGCGAGGTGGGGGCGGGGGCGGTCATGAGTCGCACGACGATAGCCCGTCGGCGGGGCCGGGACGCGTCTTGGTCCACCACGCCAAGGCGTCGCGTTCGACCCGTTGGATGAACGGGTCCTTGCCGTCGATGTACGCCTCCATATCGTCGGGGTGTTCGGCGGCCAGATTCGCCTTGAGCTCGGAGTACGCCTGCGCCGGCTGCGTGTGAGCTCGCAGGAAGTCGCGGAACGCGAGGTGGCGGGCGACGTCGGGGTGGCCGGCGGCGTAGGCGTGGACGTGGTGCGTGCGGACCCCGCGGTCGTCGTCTTGGCGGAAGTAGCGTCGGCCGGGCAAGCCGTACTCGCCCATCGCCTCGTAGCCCAACGCGACCACGGCGTCGCGCCGCGCATCGACGTGTTCGATCGCGTCGGCTTCGACGAGCAGGTCCAGGATGGGCTTGGCGACGATGCCGGGGATCGCGGTGCTGCCCACGTGGTGCACCGCGACGCAGCAAGGCCCGAGCGCTCCGCGGAGCCGCGCGGCTTCGGCGGCGAACCCGTCGGCCCATTCCGCGCGGTGCGGCATGACGCGGACTTGCATGGGCATGGCGGCGTCTCCGATCGGGGCTGGGGAAGAGCTAGGCCGGCTGCTTGACCAGCGCGTTCGCGGCGTCGAACAGAGCTTGGTGCAGCAGCTCGTGGTCGCCACAAGCGGTGATGAACGCTTCGAGTTGTGCGACGCGCTGCGGTGAGCCGAGCGGGGCGGTGGCCAGCGCGAGCGCGGCGTCGCCGAGCGCTTCGTTGGCGGTCACGAACCAATGGCGGGGTGTGACGCCCGTGCCGTTGGTTTCGTCGGGATGGAGCGGGGCGTTGCGGAGCGCGGCGAGCGGCGCTTCGATCTCGACCGAGACCTCCGGGCCTTCGAAGCTGCGCAGCATCCACCGCGGGGCGTCGGCGGCGTTGTCGGCGAAAAGTACTTCGACGTGCCGGCCGTCGCGTCGCGCCGCGTCGAGCACGGCCATGGCCCGTTCTTCGTGGTCCGGGTGCGTGAGCACGACGCAGCCCGCTTCGACCGGTTCGTACCCCTCGGCCGAGCCGAGCTGCACCGCCGCGTCGGCGGCGATCATGCGCCGCTGCCGCCGTGCTTCCTGCAGGGGCATGACGACGCGGGCGTACTGCCGCCAGTCTCGGGCTTCCCGCGCGGCCACGAGCGCTTCGAGGCACACCGCCTCGCAGCCGAGGTAGTCCATCGCGACCAGCTTCGCGCTGGCGTCCTCCATCGTCGCGGTCGGGTCGCTCGGCTCGGGCATGGCCAGAGTCTACGGAGCGGGCGGCGTCAGGAAAGATCGGCGGTGCGCCGCCGCCGCGCGGCCACGCCCAACGTGATCAGCCCGATGGCCGCCGCGCCCGGTTCGGGGGCCGGCAGGCCCCGCAGGTCCGGCGCCGTCGACGCGCCCCAGTTGTTCAGCACCGCGTTGAGCTGCTCCTGACCGACGATCCCCGTAACCGGACGGCCCGTCAGCCAGCCCAGCGGCAGCGCGTCGGACCCGCTGCCCCAGTTGTTCAAAACGAGGTTCAAGTCGCCTTGTTCGACGCGGCCCGACGCGTCGAAGTCGCCCGCCGGCAGATCGATGTCCGGCCCGGCGGCGAGCACGGCCGCGCGGTCCTCGGCTTCAAAATAGTTCGCGAACCGCAGGAAGTCGCGCAGCGTCACCTGCCCGTCGCGGTCGGTGTCCGCGCGGTCCAGCGGGTCCAAGCCGGTCTGCGTGGCGAACGCGTCGGGGTCGTCCATCGCGAGCAGGAACGTCGACACGTCGTCGAGCGACGTTTCGTCGTCGCCGTTCGTGTCGCCCAACAGCCACGCCGCGTTCGCGCCGCCCGGGCCGACCTCGGCGACCAGTTCCGCGAAGGGCGTGGCGACCCGGACGGTCTGCTGCACGGCTTGCCCGTCGTGCTCGATCGTCAGGTCGTACGTGCCGCGGGTGAGCGTCGCGGCCTGAGTCCCGGAAGTGTCGGTCTGTGCCCCCTGCACGTCGGTCCACCACTCCCCGAGCACGAGATCGAAGTAAGGCTGGCCCTCGGGCTTGAGGTTGCCCTGGGCGTCGAACAGCGGCGAGTTCCCGACCCAGTGCGTGTCGTCGCGGTGGCCCCAGAGGGTGAAGCCCTCGACGTTGGGGTTCTCGAAAGCCGCCCGCAGCACGTTCTCGAAGCTCTGGGCTTCGGCCGCGGACGAGCTGAACGCGCCGCCGTTGAAGTTGTCGAACTCGGTGATCTCCACGGGCAGGCCGGTCTGGGCGAGGATGTCGATCTTCCGATTCAGGTCGCCGAGGCTCCGCACCCCGTTGAACATGTGGGCCTGCACGCCGATGGCGTCGATCGGTGCGCCGCGGTCCAACAGCGTCTGCACCAGGTCGCGAACCTCGTAGGCCATGTCGTCGCTAAACGGCGCGAGCACCGCGGTCTCGTTGAACACCAACCGGGCGTCGGGCCGCGCGGCCCGCATCTGCACGTACCAATCGGCGTAGGCGTCGAACTTGTCGGCGTATAGCCCGGCTTCGACCAGCCGGGGGGTGAAGATGTCCACGCGCTCGCCGTCGATGCCCGGCGCGACCTCCGTGTCGAAGTCGATCGTTTCGTTGGTGGCGTCGAAGTCGTCGATGAGCCCGCCGTGCGGGTTACCGTCGGGGGAGGTCAGCGCGAGGAAGTCGGCGATGCGTCCATCGATGCGGTTCTTCAGATGCGTGGCCGAAGGGTTGTAGTCCGAATTGAACACCGGGTCGGGCCCGAGCCAGGGCTTGTAGGTGTACTGCGGGAGCGTGTCTTCGGGGTTGAGCCAGCCCTTGTTCTGTGGCCAGATGACCGTGTGGCCGCGGACGTGTTTGCCGCTTTGGTTCGCGAGCGCCGCGGCGGCGGTGAGGTTGTTGCGGGCGTTGTTCTCGTTGGACTCGGTGATCCGCCAGTAGGCGCCGGTCGTGAAGGTGAACGAGTTGAACAAGCCGTGCAGCTGGTCGCGCTCGGCGTCGTTGTTGAGATAGTCGCGGGAATCGATCTGCGTGCCGAAGCGGAAATCGTGTTCCCGCATCGCTAGGTCGAAATTCACCCCGGCGACGGCTTGGCCCGCGGCGTCCTGAACGGCTACGGACAGCGAGGTCTGGCGGTGCGAGAGGTCTTGGCCCGCGGCCGGCCCCCCCGCGATCGCGGCGAGTCCAAGAAAACCATTTAGCGAGGATCGCGCCCGCAACCATTTCTTAAATAATAGGTTAGGCATAGCGGGCCAAAAATTGAAAGCGTCGTGGGGGAGGCGATGAGCGGAGTATGGGCCGGATGTTTATCGATAACCAATATACCCCGTACCGGCTCGATGACCAAGCCAAAGCAACGGTTCCGGCGGCGTTCCTGCCTAGCCCGCAAGGGACATCGGGACCGCGGATTGCTCAGCCCGGCAACGCGACAAACGCCGCGTAGATCGCCCGGACGGCCGTTTCGAAGTCGCTCGCGTCGACGCCGACGATGATGTTCAATTCGCTGGAGCCCTGGTCGATCATGCGGATGTTGACCCCCGCCGAGCCGAGCGCGCCGAACAGCCGCGCGGCCATGCCCGGCTGGGTCTTCATGTTCCGGCCGACCGTGGCGATCAGGGCCAGGTCCGCGTCCACTTCGATCGTGTCCGGCTCGACCTCCCGCTTGAGCGACGCGACCACGTCGTCCAGCTTGCCTTGCAGCTGCGCGTCCTCGACCACGATGGACAGCGTGTCGATCCCCGAGGGCATGTGCTCGAAGCTCACGCCCGCCCGCCGCAGCACGCCCAGCACCTTTTCGCCGTAGCCGACCTCGTTGTTCATCAGCGCCTTTTCGAGCGCGATGACGGTGAAGTCCTTCCGCCCCGCGATGCCGGTGATCGCCTCGCCCGGCCTGGCTGCTTCAGCGGCCAGGCCCGAGCCCGACACGATCATCGTCCCGGGGTGCTCCGGCTCGTTCGTGTTGCGGATGTTCACCGGGATGCCCGCCTCGCGCACGGGGAACACCGCCTCGGGGTGCAGGACCGTTGCGCCCATGTATGAAAGCTCCCGCAGCTCGCGGTACGTCAGCGTCTCGATCGTCGCGGGACGCTCGACGATCCGCGGGTCGGTCATGAGCAGGCCCGACACGTCGGTCCAATTCTCATACACCGCCGCGCCCAACGCGCGGGCCACGATCGCCCCGGTGACGTCCGATCCGCCCCGCGAGAACGTGCGGACCGCGCCGCCCGCCTCCGCGCCGTAAAACCCCGGGATCACCGCTCGCCCCCCGGCCCGCTCCACCGCCGCGGCGATCGCCGGGTACGTCGCTTCGTCCTCCAGCCGCCCGCCCGCGCCGAACCGCACCACCTCCGCCGCGTCGATGAACGGCCAATCCAACAGCGCGGCGAACACCCGGCCGTTCAGATACTCGCCCCGGCTGGCCGCGAACGCCGCGTCCCGGCCCGCCGCCGCCTCCGCCGCGATCCCCGCCGCCGCGGCGTCCAACGCCTCGGTCAGCCAAGCGGGAGCTTCACCAAGGCCCAGCCCCGACGCGATCTCCAAGAAACGCTCCCGCACCGGCGCGAACACGCCGTCGATCGCGTCGCCTAACGCCGCGGTGGAGTGACACTGGTACAGCCGGTCCGTGATCTTCGCGTCGTTCGGCGTGCGTTTGCCCGGGGCCGACGGCACGACCACCGCGCGGCGCGGGTCGCTCCGCACGATCGCCGCCGCTTTGGCGATCTGGTCCGCGGCCGCCAGCGACGTCCCGCCGAACTTGCACACCGTAAGGCCGTCTTGCGCGTTCATCCGGCCAGCGTATCGCGGGCCCACCCGCTTCGCCTTCCGCCGCGTTGCCACCGCCGGTCGCCGGCTCTACACTCCCCGATTCTCCCCACCACGCCCGGGTGGCGGAACTGGCAGACGCGCCGCGTTGAGGTCGCGGTGGAGGTAAAACTCCTTGGAGGTTCGAATCCTCTCCCGGGCATTGCACGGAATCCGCATGCGGTGCTGAGCGTTTCGCGGGGGGATTCTGAGTCGCAATGAGTCTTCCTGCGTGCAGGAGACGCGCGTTTGGTCCGCCGCTCGATGTTGGGCGGCCGAACCCTCTTGCCTGCGTTTTCGTTAACGGTCGATCCGGATCGTCACGCCATCCCGGCCGCGGTCTTTGACGTCGATCGTGACGTCGAGGAACCGCCGAACCAGATCGACGTGCGTCTCGGTGTGTCGGCTCAGGCTCTGCGCGAGATACGCCCCGCCGCCCGCGATGGCCATCGGCAGCAGCAACTGGTCCGCGAGGTACTCGCCCACCGAGGCCGGGCTTTTCAGATACCGCTGGCACCGCTGCACCGCCTGGTTCGCGACGGCCTCGGCTTTGCGTCCGACCTCGCCAAACCCCGTCAACACCTCGCAGACCCCGGGGCCGCCGTCCGGCCCGGCCGACTCGACCTCCAACGTCACGAGATTGCCCGGGCCGGGCGTGTTCCTCGCGTCCACGACCTCGCACGCCGCCTCGTCCCAGCCGAGCTTGAGGCGGACGATCTTCAACTCCCGCTCGGCGATCTCGCGGGGCAGGTTCGCGACCGTCGCCACCGCGCGGCGGCGCACGATCGGCCCGCGGGCCATCAACTCGAAGCCGCTCAGCTTCGCCGCCGGTTCGATCTCGATGCGCAGCGCGCCGCCGCCCGCGGGGAAGAACCCGGGCCGTTCGAGGATCGCCGACACGTTCGGGCCCATGCGGTTGAGCAGCGGCAGGTACGTCTGGGCCAGGAAGTCGAACGGCGGCGCAAACGGGTTGTGCGTCCCGCCTTCGAGCGTCACCGTGCTCGGGCCGTCCGCGAGCACCAACGCCGGCAAGACGGTCTGCAGCACCAGCGTCGTGCTGCCCGCCGTGCCGATCGAGAATCGGTAATCACCCGCCCGCACTTTTCCGGGGGTGAACGACAGCGCCGTCGAGCGCAACGCGTCGCCCTCCGCCTCGCCGCCGCAGACTTCGACCGCCGCGCGGACGCCGGTGAGGTGCTGCCGCATGAGTCCGGGCTTGGGCCGCCCCGCGCGGATGTTCTCGATGCGGAACGGCTGCCCCGTGACCATGCTCAGCGCGAGCGACGACCGCAGGACCTGTCCGCCGCCTTCGCCTTGGGAACCGTCAATGATCGGAATCTGGGAAAAACCTGATCGTTTCATCTCTGTCAATTTCTAATGCCCACAAAATAACTTCGTCTGCCCATTTCCGAACTTCACGTGTATCTTTCAGCCTCAATTGATCACGATCTATTTCGATATTACTGGCAGGCAATCCCAATCCGTTGAGGACGATTTCGCAAGCGCACGAGTACATGTCAGCGAGTTCTGCGAGAACCGCCGCGTATCCGGGCAAAACTTCTCTTGAGTATGTGATTTTCGAGACACTGCCGATCACTTCAAAGTACTTACGAGTCTCAGTCGGATGGATGTGTGCCGCTTCACTGAGCAGCCCGTAGATTTTGGCTGCCCGAGGGAAGTAAGTCTTGGTACTGCCGACGCAGGATTGGGGTTGAATCGACCAATAGCTCTCGTCATCAATTGATTCAATCCTAAGTGCCCACGCAATTTGTTCGATGATTTGTCGACACAATGTCGAACACTCAGGACGATATCCATGAGCGGCAACGATGGTGCTCCAATAAAACGTTGCGGGAAGTCTGCCCAAGGCGCCTATGGCCGCAAATTGTCCAATACGTTCTGTCACATAGCCTTGAGGTTTAAAGCAGTCACTCACCCCCTTGACTCGTGAAAAAGTTTCACGAAGGTTTGTTGTGAATTGAATCCGATGAGAACTCGCGGATCGTAAGTTGGAGATTGTGTCGTCATTCTTGTAGGTGCGTCGAGTATGGTCGAGTGATTTAAGCCTTAGCATATTCGCGGCTGAGGCTACCCAGAAGTTCTCCAGGTGCTCGTCTGGCATTGTTGTGTCGCAAAGGGTCCCCCAAATGCCCTGAAAGCTGAAAGCTACTGGGTCGAGCATTGCGCCATGAAATGGGAATAAGTAATTTTGTGGACTTTCAGTCATCAGCTTTGCTCGCATCCTTGATCACAAACCGCGCGTCCAGCTGCGCGACTTCGGCCGCGAGGCCCGCGGACTTCACGGAGTCCAGGACGTCGTCGAAGTTCTTGTAGGCGGCCGGCGCTTCGTCGCGCGGGTACTGCCGGCAGTTGGTCAGGATGTCGCGCTGCGCGAACGATTCGTCGATCGATTGCTGGTCGAGCGTGCGGGACGCGTGCTTGCGTCCCATGCACCGGCCCGCCCCGTGGTTGACGGAATACAGCGAACGCTCGGCCCCGGGCAGCGCGACCATGACGGCCGAGCCGGACTGCGGGTCGCCGGGCAGCAGGATGGGGTGGCCCGTGTTCGCGAACGGCGTGTCCTTGAGCGCGTGGTGCCCGGCGGGGAACGCGCGGGTCGCGCCCTTGCGCATCACCCACGACGGCTGGTTGCGCACGATCTCCTTGCGGGCGATGTTGTGTGAGATGAAGTACACGAGCTCGCCATGAACGCCGGGCAGCACTTCCTGAAAGGCTTCGAGCACCAGCGCGTTGATGAGCATGTGGTTGATGGTCGCGAAGTTCGCGCCCAGGGCCATGTCGTCGAGGTAGGCGTCGGCCTCGGGCGTGCCCAGGGGGGCGTAGCACAGCTCGCGGTCGGCCCCGGGGAACGGGATCGCCCAGCCGTGGAACTTGCCCTGCAGTGCGCGGAATTGACCCATCGCCAGGTCGTGGCCGAAGCCGCGCGACCCGCAGTGCGAGAGGAAAGCGACGTGGCCGTCCTTGAGGCCGAAGGTTTCGGCGACGTCGCGCTGGTCGTCGTGGATCTTCACGACTTCGCACTCGCCGAAGTGGTTGCCGCCGCCGTATGAGCCGAACTGCAAGACCTTGTTGGCGAACGAGCGGAACCGGCCGGTCTTGATCAGTCGGTCGAGCCGTTGGTACAGCGCGTCGGTCGTGTCGTCGTGGCCGACGTGGGCGGCGTCTTCGCAGCGGTGCCGCCATTGGCGGGGGATGCCGAGCATCTCGAGGGTCTGCTTGGTCGCGCCTTCGCAGGCGAGGATTCGGCCCATCTGGTTGTGGACCCGGCGGGACTTGGGGGCTTGGCGTTGCCCCTTGCCGGCCCCGGTCGGCACGCGCTCGCAGATGGCGTCGATCAGCGCGCGACGCGTCGCGCGGTCGGCGATCTGGTCGGCGGGGAGATCGAACTGGAGCAGCGACATGGAGCACTTGATGTCCACGCCGACGGGGCCCGGGTAGACGTGCGTGGGCGAGGCCATCGCGCAGCCGACGGGCGCGCCGTAGCCGACGTGGGCGTCGGGGTTGAGCACGAGGTCGGTGACGCCCGGCGCGGTGCGGGAGTTGATGGCCTGGCGGAAGCAGTTGCTGTCGAAGGTGTCGCGGATGGCGGCGTTGCCGATGACGGTGATCGGTTCGCCCTTGCCGTGGGGCAGCGGGAGGATCGCGGTGGCGTCGCCGGTGGGCACGAGCGGAGATGGAGACGGGGTGGCGTCGGTCATGGCAGGTTCTTTCGTCGGGCTTGCTCGGAGTATCCGGCGGGAGCCGCGCGGCGCGGCGACGAGGATTGACGAAACGTTTCCTGCTCTACCTGTTTGAGCTACGGCCCCGTATCCCCCGGAAAGGGAGTGGAGCCGACGGGACTCGAACCCGCAACCTGGCGTTTCTGAACGATGTAGTTCCGTCGGCATTCGCCGCGTCGCGTGTCTCCCGCCTGGAGACGTGTTGCATCGGCCCGGACGACCATTGGGTGGCGAGACGTTGAACTGAGCTACGCCGCGAAGACGAAACGCTTCGCGACGGCGGGACTCGAACCCGCGGCCTCCCGCTCGCGCGGGCGCTCCTACCGGATGTAGTCCCGCCGGCATTCGCCGGGGCTTTTGCATGGTGTGCGTGAGGCGCGGCGACCATCGGTTGACGAAACAACGGCTCGTTGGAGCCTCCGGCCGCGTCTGGTTCCGCCACGGGCCACGCTGCGTGACCCGGCAGGGTTGGGTACCTGCACGCCGGTTTCCCGGCAACCGGTTCTGATGTAGTTCCGTCGGCATTCGCCGCGCCTCGTTCCGTTTTCCTTTCGTATTGCTTCGCTTCTTTGCGCTTCGTGGGTTGAAAGCCGGGGCCGACCAACGGTGGCCGTGATTTTGGTTTCTTGGGAAAAGATGTAATCACGGCCGGCATTCGGCCCCGGGCTGTCGCAGAACCCCCGGTGGGTTCCGCAAGGGTCGGCGTCGCCGGTGAGCGGCGCCGACGCGTTTTTGATCATTCGGATGTCACAAGGTCTGGTTCTCGATCTGGCGGACCCAGTGGCCGGCGGTTGCGTCGCCCGACGCGACGGCGGCGACCAGTCCGAACACCGCGTCGGAGAAGCCGGCGACGTGCGTGATGTCGTCACGCTCGGGGGCTTGCACCGTGGTGTACGGCTGGATGTCCACGCAGACCATCTTCGCCCGCGGGTTGCGACGCTTGAAGATCTGCCACTGCTTCAGGGTCTCGGTCGCTTCTCGACCCATCCACGTGTTGGCGTTGGAGCCGATCCACGATTGGTTGTCCGAGACGTAGAGCACCAGGTCGCCCTTGGCCTTGCGCTCGTTGAGCCGACGCAGCGGGGCCGAGCAGTTGGTCCCCCCGCCGCCGACCGCCGCGAGCTTCCGGGCGTTGGTCAGCACGGTGTCGCGGGGGTTCAGCCGGGCCTTCCGGGACGTGACCACGTCGCACTCGAACGGCAGCACTTCCGCCGACGGGTTCTTGCGGAGCACCGCCGCCGCAACCAGGGCCGAGACGTCCACGCAGCGCACCTTCGAGGTGCTGCCCTTGCGGTACCCGGTGATCGGGCACTGCATCGAGCCGGACACGTCCGGGAGGACGAACGCCTTGCCGTCGATCGCCGGCACGTTGACCAGCGCCGCTTCCATCGCGTCCTGCAACGCCTCGCGGATCGCGTGCGGCAGGGCATCCGACGCGTTGGTGTACGCCGTGAGCAGCTGGTACGGCAGCACCCGGCTACGCCGGACCAGCTGCGGATCGGCCAACCGCTGCGCGATCAACTCGACCATGCCGCGGTCGTCGAAGACGCCGTGCCGCAGGAACGTGTTGAGGTTCATGCGGGTGGTCTGCCAGGTCGCTTGGCGGGAGATGGCCATCCAGTCACGGGCCCGGAGTTCCAGCGCGGTGAGCATCTGGAACGGCACGTCGGGCACGTCGCGCTTCTTGGCTTGCGAGCGCTTGAACGCTTCGTAGGCCTGTACGGCTTCGGGCAGCGCGGCGGTTTCGTGCGGCCGACCGATCAGGTACGCGTACAGCGCGGCGCGCTGCGGCGAGGTCGGCTTGGGGTGCACGAGCTTGATCACGTCCGCCAGCGACGGGTCGTTGCCGACGGACGCGTGGAACAGCTGCGCGTCGTCGCGTGCGTCCAGCCACTGCCGGACCATCCGCTTGGGCAGCGAGCCGAGCGACTTACGCCCGACGACGCCGGAGCGGACGATCTGCACGAAGTTGCGGAGCATCTTGGGCGTATCGATCACCCGATCGAACACCTCGGCCATCAGGCCCGGCGACCGCACCGACAGCACGGCGACGAGCAGCGCGGGCATGTCCTTCGTGCGCGCTTCACGCCGGGCGTACAGGGCGGCCCGAGCGACGAACTCCGGCTCGACCCGCTGGGCGAGTTCGAGCACCGCGTCGAGTTGCGATTCGGCCGACGCGTAGAACGTACCGTTGAGGCAGCCGGTCGCCGCGAGCTGTGCGAGGGCGTGCTTTTCGTCGAGGCGGTACGCGGTGCCGCCGGCTTCGTTGACGGCGTCGGTGTTCGGCAGGCGCCGGCCGGGGGTCGAGCGGAAGAGGGATCGGTTGGCCATGGTCGGGCTCCTTTCGAGCGACGGTCTCGGGAGAAGGTCTCCCATCGCGTGGCTCACGCGGCCACGGCACCGATCTCTATTCACA
>JBCDDH010000055.1:0-24253 GCA_039180415.1 Planctomycetota bacterium
CCGCCACCCAGGCCGTGCTGATCAGCGACCTGCACCCGGCGACCGCTTCCCGCACCGCCGCCGCCGTCGCCGAACGCTTCGCCGGCCCGATCCTCTTCCCGCCCGAAGCACCGGACCTGCCCAAAATGCAAGCGGATTCACACACCCGGCGCCGCGCCGCGTGACCCGCATGTCAATCCGGCCCCAGCGCCGCTTCCCGCCACGCCACCGCCGCCCGCGCTTCCACCGCGTCCCGCAACGCCTCGTGCGCCGTGCGCGCCGTCGCCGTCAAGTGTCCCATTTTTCGTCCCGGCCGCGCCGCGGACTTGCCGTACAAGTGCAACGCCAAATCTTCCCGATCGGCGATCGCCGGCCACACCGGCACCTGCCCGTCCGGCCCCCACAGGTCTCCCAGCAGGTTCGCCATCGCCGCGGGTCGATGCAGCGTCGCGTCGCCCAAGGGCAGGCCGCAGACCGCGCGGACCTGTTGCTCGAACTGGCTCGCGGCGTACGCCTCGATCGTCAGATGCCCCGAGTTGTGCGGCCGCGGCGCGACCTCGTTGATCAGCACCGGGCCGTACGCTTCGAAGCCCGCCGTGTCCTGCCGAACCTGGAAGAACTCCACGCACAACACGCCGACGACGTCGAGCTTCTCCATTACCTTCCGCGCGACTTGCAGCGCGCGTGCGTCCACTTCGCGAGCGGCACCCGACGGGACCACCGATACGTCGAGGATGTGGTGGCGGTGCGAGTTGGCGATCGGGCCGTACGTCACGACCTGCCCGTCCAAGCCCCGGGCCGCGACGACGCTGACCTCCTGTTCGAAGTCGATCATCGCTTCGAGGATGCACGGCACCGCGCCGGCGCCCAGGTCCTCCCAGCCGTACGCCAGCTCGTTGGCCCCGTGGATCACCCGCTGGCCCTTGCCGTCGTACCCGCCGCGGGCCGTCTTGAGCACGGCGGGCAGGCCGAGTTGCTCCGCCGCGTCTTCGAGTTCGCTGAACGTCGTCACGGGCACGAACGGCGTGACGGGCAGCCCGAAGTCCCGCAGCGTGCCCTTCTCCCGGCCGCGGTCCTGCGCGACCGCCAGCACGTGCTGCCCCGGTCGAACCGGGGCGTGTTTCGCGCAGGCCGCCGCGGTCGCCGCCGGCACGTTCTCGAACTCGTAGGTCACCGCCGCCACCGACGACGCCCACGCTTCCACCGCGTCCAGGTCGTCGTACGCCGCCACCGTGTGCGCCGCCGCGACCTGCGCCGCCGGGCAGCCCCGCTCCGGGCAAAACACGTGCGTCGCGTACCCCAACGCCGTCGCCGCCTCCGCGAACATCCGCCCCAGCTGACCCCCGCCCAGCATCCCCAGCGTCGCCCCGGGCTCGATCGCGTTGTTGGTCACGTCCTGCGTCCCGCTCATCCGGGGCAAGATACGCCCGGTTTTGCCTCGCCGCTCACGCGGTATTCAGGTTTCTGGCCCCGCTTGCCGATGGGATTTTCCCGAACCTTGGCCCCATTTCTGCCGTACCAACACCCATGAGATTTACTCTTTCCCTGACCATGCTGATGGCCGTCGTCGTCCTGCAGGCTTGCAGTTCGTCGGTTGCCGAAAACCCGCCGCCCGTCGAAAGTGACCCCGCGCAGTGGACCCCGCCCGCCCCGGGCATGAAGCTCGAACTCACCGACGCGCAGTGGCGCGAACGTCTTACGGAAGACCAGTACTACATCCTCCGGCAGGATGGCACCGAGTACCCGTTCACCTCCCCGCTCAACCACATCAAGCACGAAGACATGCCCGGCGACTTCGCCTGTGCCGGCTGTGCTTCGCACCTGTTCCAGACCGAACACAAATACAACTCCGGCACCGGCTGGCCCAGCTTCGACCGGCCCGCCGCGCCCGATCGCGTCAAAAACGTCCCCGAAAACGATTTCTGGAACCGCATCGAAGTCGTCTGCGCCGGCTGCGATGGGCACCTCGGCCACGTCTTCGAAGACGGCCCCCGCGACACCACCGGCTTGCGGTACTGCATCAACGGCGACGCCATGCTGTTCTACCCCCGCCCCAACGCCGTCCACCCGCCGGCCGAAGAAGAAACCCAGCAAGCCCAGGCCGAGCCCGTCGAGAGTCCGGAAGAACCGGGCGAATAAACCAAACCAACCCCCCGAACCTCCATCTGCCCACGGTCACCGGCCGTGGGTTTTTTTCTGCGCTACGCTAACGCGTCTTCATCTCCTCCCGCCTGCGAGCCCCCCATGCCCGACCCCATCGCCGTTCCCACGCTCTCCCGCCGCCGCTTCTTCGGCCTCAGCGCTACGACCGCCGCCGCGGCGAGCACCGGCTTGCTCTCGGCCGCGGCCCGAGCGCAGGCCCCCGACGCCCCGTCCGCTCCGCCCGCCAATGCCGGCCACTACCACACCCGCGTCGGCGAACTCCGCGTCACCCTCCTCAACGACGGCCATTTCAACTTCGACCCCGTCTACCCGTCGCTCGGCGGCAACGCCGACGCCGATCAGGTCGCCCAAGCCCTCGATCAATTCCGCCTGCCCGCCGACGGCCTCTCCGACATCCACGCGATGCTGGTCCGGTCCGCCGACCGCACCGTCCTGATCGACGCCGGCTCGGGCGACACCTTCGCGCCCACCGCCGGCAAGCTCATCGCCAACCTCCGAGCCGCCGGCGTCCAGCCCGCCGACGTCACCGACATCCTCGTCACCCACGCCCACCTCGACCACATCGGCGGTTTCACCATCCCGGGGACTACCGACTCGGCGTTCCCCAACGCGGCCGTTCACATCGCGCAGGCCGAGTACGACTTCTGGCGCTCCCAGCCCGCGCTCAAACATTCCGGCATGTCCGAGGCCATGAAGCAAATGGTCATCCAGATCGCCAACAACTCGCTCGATCACGTCCAGGATCAGCTGGAATTCTTCGACGGCGCGAAAGAGCACGAACTGCTCCCGGGCTTCACCGCCGTCCCCGCTGCCGGCCACACGCCCGGCCACACCGCGTTCCTCGTGCACGACGGCGACCAGCAACTGCTCTTCGTCGGCGACCTGATCTTCATGCCCCCGCTGCTCACGCGGAACCCCGACTGGTACGTCGGCTTCGACAGCGATCAACCCGCCGCGGCCGCGACCCGCTTTGCGCTGATGGACCGCATCGCCGCCGACCGCCTCCGCATCGCCGGCACGCACCTGCCCTTCCCCGCCTTCGCGCAGCTCACCCGAAACGGCGGCGGCTTCGACTACCACCCCGAGCCCTGGCGGTTCTGAAAACAAATGCGGGTTAAAGAGCCCGCGACTTGGCTGTGGGCTTCGTCATCCAACAACCGGATCGGCGCGTCGATCAACCCCGCTTCTCGACCGGCACCCACTCCCGCTCCGCGGGGCCTGTGTACACCTGGCGCGGCCGGTAGATGCGGGACTTGTGGCGCTTCACTTCCCACCAGTGCGCGATCCAGCCGGGCATGCGGCCGATGGCGAACATCACGGTGAACATGTTCGTCGGGATGCCCATGGCCCGCATGATGATGCCGCTGTAGAAATCGACGTTGGGGTACAGGTTGCGCTTCACGAAGTACTCGTCGTTGAGCGCGGTCTGTTCGAGCTCGCGGGCGATGCTCAGCAGCGGGTCGTCGACGCCGAGCTTGTCGAGGACCTTGTCGGCGGACTTCTTGAGCACCTGGGCCCGCGGGTCGTAGGCCTTGTAGACGCCGTGACCGAAACCGAACAGCTTGCCCTTGGTTTTCTTGAGGTGATCGATGTAGTCCTGCGTCGAGATGTCGGACCGGTGGATCTCGTTGAGCTGGTTCATGACGGCCACATTGGCCCCGCCGTGCAGCGGCCCCCACAGCGCGGCGACCCCGGACGAGCAGGCCGCGAACAGGTTGGCCCCCGAGCTGCCGACCATGCGGACGGTGGACGTCGAGCAGTTTTGTTCGTGGTCGGCGTGCAGGATGAACAGGAGGTTCAAGGCTTCCACCAGATCGGGGTCGGGCGCCTTGATGCGGTCCAGCGGGATGCTGAACATCATGTGCAGGAAGTTCTCGCAGTACTTGAGCTTCGGGTCGGGGTACATGATCGGGTGGCCGATCGAAGTCTTGTAGGCGGCGGCGGCGATGGTGCGGACCTTGGAGATCAGCATCGCCGCGGTCTCCTCGAACGTCTCTTCGTCGTCGATGTTCATGATCGACGGTTGGAAGCAGGACGTGGCGTTGATCATCGCCGCGAGCACGGCCATGGGGTGCGCGGTCGGCGGGAAGCCGTCGAACATCTGCCGCACCGACTCGTGGATCATCTGGTGCTTGGTGAGCAGGCAGGAGAAGCGGTCGAGCTGGTCGGCGGTGGGTAGTTCGCCGTGGATCAGCAGCAGGGCGGTCTCGATGAACGAACTGTTCTGGCAGACGACGTCGATGGGGTAGCCGCGGTAGCGGAGGATGCCGGCCTCGCCGTCGATGTAGGTGATGTCGGAGCGGACCGAGCCGGTGTTGCGGTAGCCCTCGTCCAGGGTGATGTAGCCGGTCTGGGCGCGGAGGGCGGCGATGTCTAGGGCGTGTTCGTTCTCCGTGCCGACGACGACGGGCAGGTCGACGGGCCCGTCGGGCAGGTCGAGGCGGGCGGTGGCGGTGTCGGCGGAGGTGTCGGCGGTCATGCGGCGTCCAGCGGAGGGGAAAAAACTTCGGAGCGTCGCATCATAGAGGACGCGCCCTCGGGGTCGGCCGCGAAGCCGGTGGCCGGCGTGATGTTCGTCAGTTTTCTTGGTCGGCGAGGCGATCGACGAGATGCCGCCAGAGCGAATCGAAATCGGCGAGGAGGGCGTCGCGGTGCTCGTCGAGATGGGCGGTGATGTCGGTGAGGTCGGCGGGGCGGGCGTAACGGCGGGTGAAGCGGATCGAGAGTTCAAAAAAAGTGCGTTCCAAGCCGGTCGGGTCGGCGTAGCGGAGCAGCCAGCCGTGTTCGATCATGGCGTCGACGGTGCGGGCCATGGCCGGCGGCATCGCGTCGCGAGCCTGGGGGGATTGCAACGCGGCGTGGGCGGCGGCGATGAAATCGGGGCGAGAGATCGGGGGGAAGTCGCGTGGGGCGGCGGCGTGGTCGCGGGTTTTGGGATCGTCCCAGCGCAGCGACAGGGCGTAATCGAAGAGCACATCCGCGACAACGCCGGCAAATCGGCCGTAGCGCGGAGCGAGGCGGGCGCGGGTGCGTAGAAACGCGGGGTGGGTGTCGGTGGCGCGGTCGACCCGCCGGTGTAGGGCGATGCCGTGTCGGACGGCGGCGGGGAGGTCCGGGTGGGTTTCGCCGCGTCTGCCGCGGAACGCGGGGGTGTCGCGGGCTAAATCGGGCAGGAGGCTGCCGACCAGCGTGAGCGGGTCGGGCACCGCCGATGAGGTGGCGTGGGCCGCGTGCCCTGCGTCGGTGACGCGGGTCGGAACGCCGGCGAGGGCGAGGTGGGCGAGGAAGTTCACTGCGGCATTGTCGCAGGTGCCGAGACGGAAAGCCCGCAGGTCCACCCCCAAGCCGAGAGGCATGAGCCGCCCCGGAGGCGGTTCTGCCGTCGTGAGCCTGGGGGTGGACGCGCGGGGTTAGGCAGCGAGGGTGGGCTGCGGCGTGGGAGCGGCTTGGGCGTCGAGCAGCAGGTTGGCCATGTCGTGCGTCTCGCGGAGCGTCGCGTCGAAGGTCGACGCGGCGTCTTCGAGGGCGTCACGGAGCGGGAGTAGCCGGAGCTTGCCGAGGGCGTCGGGGTCTTCGGCCAACAGGAAGAGCAGGAAGCAGGTCTCGGCGGCGCGGACGGGGGTTCGGCCGACCGTGACGGAAGCGGCGGCGTGCGGGTCGCCGAACAGGCCGTCTTGCGGGTGTTGCAGGGCGGTGAGCGCCGCGAGGGCCGCGGCGTGGGCGTGGCGGAGGGTTTCGGTGCGATCCGACGGCATTCCGGGTTGGAGGCGGCGTCGGCGGAGCGCGGCGGCGGCCAGGGCGGTGAGCAGGGCGTCGTCGCGACCGGTTTCGTCGCACCAGGCGCCGTGCGGCTGCTGACAATGCAAAAGGTGGTCGGTGAGTTGGTCGGCCAAGGGTGTGGGGCCGTGGGTCAGCTCGCAGACCCGCCGCAGCGCGAGCGCCCAAGCGGCGGCCGGTGAGCTTTCGAGCCGGACCCGCAGCGGCAGCGGCCAGGTCAGGCCGGATTGGGCGAGATCGCTCCAGAGGCGCTGGGGCTGGGCGTCGTCGATGTGCCGTCGGATGCGGTGCAGGCTGAGCATGGCGGACCTTGTGAATTTGGAAGCAATGTTTGGTTCTTGACTGGATGTATCATGTGCCAAACAAAATCCAAAGTCAATGGCAGGCCCGCATTTTTGTTCGGATTTTTTGCGGTTCGATCTCCGGGTGGAACCGACGTGCTGTTTGGCTCTCGAGTTGATGTGCAAAAGATGTGTTTTATCGGCGTGTTGAGCTTAAACCGGGGTGTTATGTGGTGATGTGAAGCGGAGGCTGGCGTCCCGCGCGGGCGTGGAAGAGTCGGCCGGTTGCGAGCTAATTGGCGGTTTTAAAGCACAAAAAACCCCCGCTCCAGGGCTCCGATCCTGCGAGCGGGGGCGCGCCACGGCCGAGTTTTGAAGGCGTCGAATCGGGCATTTCCTCGTCGCCGTCCGCATCCTATCGGCGGCTTTCTTGGGGTGTCAATGAAGAATCAACGGCTGAATGTGGTTTTTCGTAAACCGCTATTTTTGAATGATTTGGGTGCTTTTATCGGGGATTTGGCTTAAGTTGCGGCTTGAACTCTGGTTGCGGTAAGTTGCCGGCATGCAGGACGCTTCAAATCGGTCCCAGCCCCGGGCGGGCGACGGCGTGGCCCGCGCAAGCTCGGTGGAGCCGCCGGCAATTCGGGTGGCGGTGGGGGTATTGGGGCGTCGGCGGGGCGGCGACGCGTCGGGCGAAGCGGAGGTCCTGATCGCGCTGCGGCGAGCGGGCGGGGTGCTGGGCGGGTTATGGGAATTTCCTGGTGGAAAACTCGAGCCGGGCGAGTCTGCGGAGGCGGCGTTGCGTCGGGAGATGCAGGAAGAACTCGGGGTGCGAGTGCGGATAGTGGGGCGATTGACCGAGGTTCGGCACCGCTATGACCACGGGGCGGTCCGTTTGGAGGTGTTCGGGTGCCGGCAAGACGACGAGTCGGGCGGGCGCGAGCCGGCGGCGCTGGCGGCGGAGCGGGTGAGGTGGGTGGATGCGGCGGGGTTGGCGGCGGCGGAATTTCCGGCGGCGAACGGGCCGATCGTGGCCGCGGCGACGGCGTGGATGCAGGCAGGATTGGAAGACTTGCCCCACGACTGAAACCCTGTGTGTCGATGGCGGTAGACGGGAGGCGGGAGGTGGTGGCGGGTTTGCGGGTTTGGTGATTTGGGCGGGGGTGATTTTGGCGTGGGGGCTTCCAAGTGGGTGAAGCCTGGCGGAGCGAGAGTCGATGAAACGGGTATGTGCAATGGCCGAGAACCGGGTTTGCGGGCGTTGACCGAGCAGCTGGACCGCGCGATCGCGCGGTGTCAGGAGTCTGAGACCCGGGCGTCGGGGTTGGCGGAGGCGTTGGACGCGGCCACGGCGGAGTTGCGGGACCGTGAGGCGCGGACCAAGCAGGTACTCAACACGGCCAACGACGCGTTTTTGACGGCCGACATCGCCGGGCGGGTGACGGACTGGAACACGGCGGCGGAAGCGCTGTTCGGCGTCTCGGCGGACGCGGCGTTGGGGCAGACGGTCGATCAGTTCTTGTTGCCGGTGAGCGGCGAGCCGGACCCGACGAACCCGTTGTCGGACGTGCTTGCGGCGTGTGGTCAGAACAGCCGGGGTGAGATGGTCGCGGTGTGCGAGGACGGTCGGCGGCTGCCGGTGGAAGTGTCGATCTCCCTGATGGTCGACGAAGACCGGTTCGTGTTCAACGCGTTCGTTCACGACATCTCGGACCGGCAGGACATGATGCGGCGGCTGATGCAAAGCCAGAAGCTCGAGTCGATCGGGCAGCTCGCGGCGGACATCGCGCACGAGATCAATACGCCGACGCAGTACGTCGGCGACAACGTCGAGTTTCTGCGGGACGGGTTTTCGGACCTGTTGGAAGTGCTGGACGCGGCGGTCGAGCTGCGGGACGTGCTGCACGCGGGGGCGGCGGACGGTTCCGATCTGCCGGAACCGGTGGCGGCCAAGCTGGCGGAACTCGAGCGCGTCGAGCGGGACGCGGACGTGGCGTTTCTCCGAGACGAGGTGCCGGCGGCGATCACGCAGGCGGCGGAGGGCGTGCAGCGGGTCGCGACGATCGTGCGTTCGATGAAGTCGTTCAGCCACCCCGGCGGCAGCGGCGCTTCGGGCGCGGCGATGTCGTCGATCGATCTCAACGACGCGGTGAGCAACACGCTGACCGTGTGCCGCAGCGAATGGAAGTACGTCGCGGAGATGCATATGGAGTTCGCCGACGGCCTGCCGGTGGTCTCGTGTTTCCCGGGCGAGCTGAACCAGGTGGTGCTCAACCTCGTGGTCAACGCGGCGCAGGCGTTGGCCGAGCAGGGCAAAGGGGAAGGCCAAGGCCTGGGCAATATCACGGTGCGGACGCGGCGCGACGGGCCGGGTCACGTGTGCATCGACATCACCGACGACGCGGGGGGCATCCCCGCGCACGTGCAGCCGCGCATCTTCGACCCGTTCTTCACGACCAAGGGCGTCGGACAGGGCACGGGTCAGGGCTTGGCGATCGCGCACCGCGTGGTCACCGAGCAGCACGCCGGCACGCTCGATTTCACCACCACCGCGGGGGAAGGCACGACCTTCACGATCCGCTTGCCGATCAAGCCCGGCGTCGCGTCGGAAGACGCCGCGGCGTCGGCCGGCGCGACGCAAGCCTCCGGAGCCGCCGCATGACTTCCTCCCTTCCGTCGGACGCCTCGCCCCGCTTACGCATCCTGTTCGTCGACGACGAGCCGGCGATCCTCCGGTCGTTGCGCCGAAGCCTGCGGGGCCAGCGCGACGCGTGGGACATGCACTTCGCCGAGGGCGGCGACGCGGGTTTGGGGCTGCTGCGTGAAGCGAAGCAACGCGGGGAGCACTTCGATGTGGTCGTCACCGACATGCGGATGCCCGGGATGGACGGCGGGGCGCTGCTGCGTGAAGTCCAGGCGAGCTTTCCCGAGGCGGTCCGGTTCGTGCTCTCGGGCTACTCCGAACAGGAGATGACGATCAAGCTGGTGAACACCGCGCACCAATACTTGAGCAAGCCCTGCGACGCGGCGACGCTGACCGCCGCGGTGGACCGGGCGCTGCACCTGCGCGACACGCTGCGGACGCCCGCGCTGAGCACGCTGGTCACGCGGTTGGGCGCGCTGCCCAGCCCGCCGACGCTTTATCAGCGGCTCACCGCGCAGATCGCCGACCCCGACGCGACGCTCGACGACGTGGCCGAGACGGTCGAGCAGGACCCCGCGATGGCGGCCAAGGTCTTGCAACTCGTTAACTCGAGCTTCTTCGGGTACGCGTCGCCGGTGCGGGGCTTGCGTCAGGCGATCGGCCTGTTGGGGCTGAGCCTGCTGCACGCGCTGGTGCTCTCGATCCACCTGTTCGAGCAAGCGAAGCGTCCGCATCCCGCGACGGTCGGGCTGCAGCCGCACAGCTTCCGCGTGGCTCAGTTGGCGCAATCGATCATGGAAGAGCTGGACGATCGCCCCAGCGCCGTGGCGGGGGCGTATACCGCCGGGCTGCTGCACGATTTGGGCAAGCTCGTATTGAGCCTGGGCGTGCCCGGCACCTACGACGAGGTGATCCGTCGGGAGCGCGACGCCGAGGAGACGCTGGACGAATTGGAACGCGCGGAGTTCGGTGCGTCGCACGCGGAGGTCGGCGCGTATCTGTTGGCGCTGTGGAACCTGCCGCAGCCGATCGTCGAGGCCGTCGCGTTCCACCATCGCCCCGCCGAGGCGACGCCCCAAGACCGCCCGGACGCTCAGGGCGTGGACGCCGTCTCGCCGCTGCTGGCCGTGCACGTCGCCGACGCGCTGCTCCGCAAGCGGGAACCGGACGCGGCGTATGTCGAATCGCTCGGGCTTTCGCACCGACTCAAAGACTGGAAAGCGTGGGCCGAGCATCCGCCCGGTGCCGCGGACGGCCGGAGCCGAAGCAACGCCGCCTGAACGCGCGGCGTCGCCTGGATAGGAACGACGATGACGAACCCCGCCGACATCTCGCCGCGTGTCCTGCTGGTCGACGACGATGCCAACCTTCTGGCCGGCCTGCGCCGCAAGCTGCGTAAAGACTTCGCCCTCACCACCGCGGAGGGCCCGGAAGCCGCGCTGGAGATCCTCGCCAATGACGACACGAAAGCGCGCCCGTTCGCGGTGGTCGTCGCGGACATGCAGATGCCCGGCATGACCGGCGTCGAACTGCTCGAACGGATCGCCCCCGACCACCCCGACACCGTCCGCGTCATGCTCACCGGCAACGCCGATCAGGGCACCGCCGCCGCCGCCGTCAACCGCGGGAGCGTGTTTCGCTTCCTGACCAAGCCCTGCGACACCGCCACGCTGATCGCCACGCTCGAGACGGCGATCACGCAGCACCGGCTGATCACCGCCGAGAAGCAGTTGTTGCAGCAGACGCTGCGCGGCTCGGTGAAGCTGCTGGTGGACCTGTTGGCCGTGGTCGATCCCGAGGCCCACGCCCGGGCGATGTCGCTCAAGTCGCGGATGGGCAAGCTGGCCGGCCCGCTGAACATGCCGCGCCCGTGGGAAGCGGAGATCGCGGCGCTCGTGAGCCCGCTGGGCTTCATGGCCATCCCCGAAGCGTTGCGCGAGAAGCTGGATCGCCCCAGCCGGATGTCGCCGGGCGATAAGCAGCAGGTCGCCGCGGCGCGGGCGCAGGTCGCCGCACTGGTGGCCAACATCCCCCGGCTCGAGGGCGTCGCCGAGATCCTCGAATACCAGGCCGCGCGGTACGACGGCGACGAATCGACGGGCCCGACGCGGCGGCGCGACACGCTCCCGCTGGCTTCGCGCGTCCTGCACGCGCTGCACGACGTCGCCGAGCTCGAACAGTCCGGCCTCTCCGTCCCCGCCGCGGTGGATTTCCTCGTCAAGCTCCCCGGCAAGCACGACCCCGCGGTGCTCAAAGCCATCGAGCGTCACGTCACGCCTTCCGGGCAGCGCGTGCCCACCGCCGTGCCCATCGGCCAGCTGATCATCGGCCAAGAACTGGCCGACGACGTGGTCACGCACGACGGCCGGTTGTTGATGCGCAAAGACGCCGAGCTGACCGAGGCGGGCAAGACCGCGCTGTTGAACTTCCTCAAGGCCGGCCAGATCGGCGAAGCCGTCATGGTTTACGTCAACGCCAGCGTCGCGGCCGCCGCCTGAATAGATCGGGCCGCCGCTTGGCCGAGGTATGCTCTCCGTGGGCCGCGATCCCGCGGCGTGCACGGAAGGTCGATTCATGCGCGGTTTCTTGATCTCGGCGATGCTGTGGCTCGGCCTGTCCGCCGCGCCGTCCGCCGCCCAACCCGTCGACGACGGCCCCTCCGTGGAAGCCCGCGAATCCGAGCCGTACTTTCGTATCGGCGTCACCTCCGAAAACGACGGCACGTTCCTCAAGCCCTGGGGCGCTACCGATCGCCACTACACCAACGGCTTCGGCGCTACCGTCACCTGGCAATCGCAAACCACCAAGGACGTGCTCGACGCGTTCTTGCCCAAGAGCGACGGCGCCGCGTTTGGCCTCGGCTTCGGCCACGAGATCCACACCCCCAACGACCTGCTCGCCAACCCGCCCGATCCGGATGACCGGCCCTACGCGGGGTACCTGTTCGGAAGCGCGTTTGTTCAACGCCAGGTCAACCGCGATCGCTTCGATCATTTCGACGGCCTCCGCGTCGATGTCGGCCTCGTCGGCCCCAGCGCGCACGCCAAGGGCGTCCAGGTCGCTATCCACGACACCTTCGACGGCGACGACCCCAAGGGCTGGGACGACCAACTCCGCGACGAGTTCGCGTTTCAGGTCCAGTACCAACGCAAGCTTCGTTTCGACACCGGCAGTTTCGATCTATTCGGCATCCCGCTCGACACCCAAGCCGTGCCCCTCGCCGAGATCAACGTCGGCACCGTTCGCCGCGACCTCGGGGGTTCGCTCATGTACCGCTTTGGCGTTCGTTTGCCCGACGACTTCGGACCCGATCAGTTCCGCGACCCCCAGTCCCTCACCGGCGACCCGTTTGCTCACGCCCGGGGTGTCGCGCTCGACCCGTTGTTCGACCAGAAGCTCGGCCGCGGCGGCGTCTTCAATGCCTACGGCTTCCTCCGCGCGGGCCTGCGTTACGTCGAGTGGTCCACCTTCCTCGACGGCAACTACGAACGCGACCCCGGACCGGGTGTCAGCAAGGAACCCCTGGTCGGCGAGTTCGAGGTCGGCGTCGTCGTCGGATACGTCCGCGGCACCAACAGCTTCGAGCTCGCGTATTCGACGACCTGGCTGACGGACCAGTTCCAGAGCCAAAGCATTCAGAACAGCGTCGGTGCGCTGAGCGTGCGGTGGACGCTTGCGTTTTAACCGATCGGCTCGGCTCCACAGAAAATCAGACCCGCGCCCGAACGATTCGGGACGCGGGTCCAAGGGGGGGCAAGGTGGCTGGCAGCCGTGGTTTGATTAATCCGTCGTTCGTGCACGCAACGAACGTTGCTTCCGATCGAGTCGATGTATCAATGGAACAGGATCCGCGACGCGGCAGACTGCGTTTGGGTTAAAGACGGAACACTAAACTTCTGAAAATATTTTCCGACCGAAATGACTATTTGCAGCTTATGTCTTTAATCGTTCATTTCAAGCGCTCAGCCTTAAAACTCGGCGAAATTTTGGTTAAGCGGGTATGCCGGTCTTGTGGCTGTTCGTTGGTCGTGGCCGGGGGCCGTCAAGAGGCAGACGGATCGTCGCTCGACGGGACGGCGACCACGCGAGGGAAGCCCAACCGGCGGTAGACCCGCTCGTTGAGCGCGGCCAGGAGTGCGCCGACCTTGCCCGGGTCGTGGCGGGCGCGGAACGATCCGGTCAGCGTGGCCTCTCCGAGCAGATCGACGAACCGGTCGGAGCGGGTTTCCAGCGCCAGCGACGCGTCCCACATGCTGGCGCTGAGGTTCGCGGGCCCCGGCTTGGCGGCCAGGTGCAGGAAGCCGGCCCCGCTATACAGGCCCAACTGCCCGGGGTTGCGGCGGTCGTCGTCGGGGTCGTCCGCGAAGACGAGGTAGGTGATCGTGCAGTTGGTGGCGGACCCTTCGAGCGGGGTCCGGCCGGCGCGGGGCCGCCAAAACATCCGAACGATCGCGGCCTGACTTGGCTCGGCTTCGGGGCCTTCGAGCAAGACGAAGGTCACGGTGTTGTCGTCGGCGTGCCGGTAGTACGCGGTTCCGAAGTCGCCACGCAACGCGACGGGCGAAGCCGACCCCGCGTCGGCCTCGAGCTGTCCGCGTACGGTCAATCCGTTCGGCGAGCCGGGGAGCGAGCAAGAAGCAAGGAGCAAGCAGCCGAAAGCCAGCGCAACGAGGCCTGAACGGCGACATGCGTCGGCGGCGTGCCTCTTTGGATTTGGCTTCTTGTTGCCGGCTTGTCGCGACTCCGTCACGACGCCGCCCCTTCGATGACGACCTTCTCGAACGCGGACGAGGACTTGGGGTCCTGCTCGCCTTCTTTGGCGGGGTTCGCCAAGCCGAGCAAGGCGAGCGCGTCGCGTTCGACGATGCCCCGCAGCTGTTCGCGGGGGATGCCCGGCAGCGGTGTGCCCTGGCTGAGCGTGTTGACCGAGTAGAGCGTCACGATCGCTTTTTCCGGGTGGCCGAACGGGAAGTTGGAGGCGAAGAGGACCTGGTTGATCACTTCGGCCTGGCACGCGGCGACTAGGGCGTTATAGAGCTGCCACGGCCGGCGCGCCATGCCCGAGACGTCGCAGAACACGCTGGGGTGTTTCGCGAGCAGCGCGACGGTCTGGTACGGCCAGGGGTCGCCGAACCCGCCGACGATCAGCTTGAGTTCCGGGAAGCTCCGCGCGATCTCGTCGAGCATGAACGGCTGGGCGAACTCCATCTTCGCCGCGCGGCCCAGGCGGGAGCCGGCTTCGACGTAGATAGGCAGACCGCGCCGTTCGCAGGCCTCGTACAGCGCCATCGCTTCGGTGGCGCAGGGGTGGAAGCCGGCCGCGGCGGGGCTGATGTTCACGCCGACCATGCCGAGCGAGACGGCTTCGTCCAGCTCGGCCAGCGAATCGCTCGACGCCGAGGGGTCCAGGCCCGCGAAGCCCAGCAGGGTGTGGGGGCTTTTGGCGACCGCGTCGGCGACGGCCTGGTGCGGGATGCGCGCCTCGAGGGCGGCGGCGTGCAGGCCGTGCACCACGCCGCACGACACGGGGGCCATGGCGGTTTCGTGCGCGTCGAACGAGGCGGTCCCGCGCTCCCACGGCTCGGGGCGACGCCGGCGCGCCTGCTCGGCCACGGCCGGGCCCAGCGAATCCAACGAATCCCAGATGCGGGTGTGCAGGTCAACGATCATGCGATATGCATTTTACGGGCTCGGCGTCGCGGTGCGCGGGCGGCGGGCCGAGGCCTCACCCGTGGTTCGCCTCGTAGGCCTTCGCGTCCAGCAAACCGTCCAGCTGCGACCGGTCACTGGGCCGGACACGGATCATCCAGCCCTCTCCGAAGCAGTCTCGGTTGATGGTTTCGGGGTCGTCCACCGCGGCCTGGTTCACTTCGATCACCGTGCCGTCGATGCCGCAATACAGGTCGCTGGTCGCCTTGACGGACTCGATCTCCCCGAACGTGTCGCCGGCCGCGAGGGCGCCGTCTTGGTTGGCGATCTCCAGGTAGGTGATGTCGGTGAGCTCGTCCACGGCGAACGCGGAGATGCCGATGGTCACGGTGCCGTCGGCTTCGAGCTTGTGCCATTCGTGCGAGTCGAGGTACCGGCGGTCGTCGGGGGCGGGCATAGGCGTGTTTCCTGGGGCGAAGGACGCAGGTTAACGGAAGCGCCGAGGCTTCGGTCTACAGTGTCGATCCCTCGTTCCCGACTCGCACGGAACCCCACGATGCAAGCACGCCCGCTCCGCACCTCGGTCATCGGCAGCTACCCGTTCCCCGGTTGGCTGGAGTTCGGCGCCGCCCGCCTCGACGCCTTCGGCCCCGACGATATCGAAGAGATGCAACGCGACGCCGTCGTGGCCGCCGTTCACGATCAGGTCGCCGCCGGGCTGGACGTGATCACCGACGGCGAGCAGACCCGCCTGGACTTCAACCTCTCGTTCTACGGCTACCTCGAGGGCATCGACCTCGAGTCCCACCCGCCGCGCCGCTTCGGCCCGCCCGCCCACGACCAACGCGGCAAGCACGCGATCACCGGCACCCTCGCCGCGCCCCGCGGGCTGGGCGCCGTCGAAGAGTTCGAACGCCTCCGGTCGGTCGCCGCTACGAGCGTCCCCGACACGACCACGCTCAAGGCGTCGATCCCCGGGCCGTTCACCTTGTCCGGCCGGCTGCTGCCCAACGCGCAGTACGCCGACCGCTACGCGATCACCGAGGCGCTGCTGCCGCTTGTGCGTGATGAGATCCAACGCCTCGTCGACACCGGCTGCCAAGAGATCTGCGTCGACGAGCCGTCGATGAGCTGCTACGCCCACAAGTCCGATACCAAGCGGTTCGTGGACCTGTTCAACCGCACGGTCGAGCCGGCCGTGGGCAAGGCCCGCGTGTGCATGCACATGTGCTTCGGCAACTACAAGGGGCGCAGCGTCGGCAAGAAGATGCCCGAGTTGATGTTCCCCGATTTCCTGGACATGCACGTGGACGAGATGCATCTCGAGATGGCCACGCTCAACTTCAAGCCGCTGGCGCTGATCGAGCAGGTGGCCGCCCGCGGCATCGACGCCGCGGTCGGCATCGTCGACGTCAAGAGCTACTACGTCGAGACGCCCGAAGACATCGTGCGGCGCATCAAGGCCTGCCTCGAACACGCCCCGCCGGAGAGGTTGGTGTTCGCGCCCGACTGCGGGCTGTCGCAGACAGCGCGGTGGGCGTCGCGGCAAAAACTCGGCGCGATGTGCGAGGGCACCCGCCGGGTCCGCGCGGAGTTGGGGCTTTGAGCCTGATCGCCGCCGCCCAGAAGGACGACGCCCTGCTCGCCGACATCGCCGCCGCCGACCCGGAGGCCGCCGGCGGGTGGTGCGTGTGGTGGCTGGGGCAGAGCGGCCTGCTGCTCAAGACGGCCGGCGGCATGCTCTTGTTCGACCCGTACCTGTCGGATTCGCTCACCGCCAAGTACGCCGATACGGACAAGCCGCACACCCGCATGAGTGAGTTGGCCGTGGACCCGGCGCGGCTCATCGGCCTCGACGCCGTCACGTCCTCGCACAACCACACCGACCACCTCGACGCCGCGACGTTGAACCCGCTGCTCGAAGCCAATCTCGACGCCGAGCTGGTCATCCCCGAGGCCAACCGCGCGTTCGTCGCCGACCGCCTAAAGATCGACGCGGACGCGCCGCTCGGCCTCGACGCCGGGCAGAGCGTGACGGTCGGCCCGTTCACGATCCACGGCGTCGCCGCCGCCCACAACACGGTGGCCCACGACGAGCAAGGCCGATGCAGGTATCTCGGCTACGTCGCGACCTTCGACACGCCCCGCGGCGGCGCGGCCGTCTACCACAGCGGTGACACGCTCTGGCACGGCACGCTGGTCGACGCGTTGTCCCCGTTCGACATCGACTTCGCGCTGCTGCCGATCAACGGGAACCTGCCGACCCGCCGCGTCGCGGGCAACCTCTGGGGGCAGGAAGCCGCGGCCCTGGCGAAGGCCTGCGGGATGCGTTGCGTCAGCCCCTGCCACTACGACCTGTTCACGTTCAACACGCAGAGCCCGGACGCGTTCGTGGCGGCGTGCGAAGAGTTGGACCAGACGCACCGCGTGCTGCGGATCGGGCAGCGGCTCGACGCGAGCGGGTTCTGACGGTGATGCGACGCGGCGGGTTACCGCGCTCGCTCCCACCGGAACTTTTGTTCCGGGCTTCAGCGTGAGTACCGTCCACCGGCGGCGGTGATCTGCTTGCTCAGGCGCTTGTGGACGTACAGCGCTTCGAGCACGAACTCGCCGGCCGACGCGAGCTGCTGCGTGTCGTTGGAGTCGAGCCCCAGGTTCGGGGCCAGCTCCTTGGCGGCGTGCAGCAGGCCGTCGACGTGCTCCATCGACGCGACCGCTTCGGCCGCCGCGGTGTCGTCGCCCAGCGTGAGGTTCAGGCCCGTTGTGAACGCGTCGGCCACGTGTTCGAAGTCGGCGATGTCGGCCACGTCGTCGAACACCGATTTCACGGCCTCGCCCAGCAGCGACTCGACCAGCCGGTCTTCGGTTTCCTGCCCGTCTTCGGCCATCAGCAGCTCGATTTTGCCCCGCGTCGCGGCGAGCATGTGCGCCAGGTCGCACACGCGCGGCAAGACCGGGTCTTCGCCGGTGATCAGGCCCCGTCGCTCGGCCGAGCTGACCAGCGTCTCCATGCACGCGATCGAGCACCGCACCGAGACGCCGGACGCCTGGTTGATGTGCGACGACTCGCGGGCTTGGGCGACCATCGTTTCGATGACGGTCGCGAGGTATTCCGGCACCTCGACCTTGGGCGTTTTCAGCTCGTGCGGATCGCCGTCGGGCTGGCCGCCGTTCCGGGAGATCCACGCGTTTTCGCCGGTGATCTTGACCGACTCGATGACGCTCCGCGGGTAGTGCGTGCGGATCACGCTGCCGATGCGGTCCTTGAGCGGCGTGACGATCCGGCCGCGGTTGGTGTAGTCCTCGGGGTTCGCGCTGAACACCAGCGTCAAGTCCAGCGGCAGCCGGATCGGGTAGCCCCGCACCTGGATGTCGCGTTCCTCCAGCACGTTGAACAGGCCCACCTGGATCCGCGGCGCGAGGTCCGGCAGCTCGTTGACCGCGAAGATGCCGCGGTTGGTGCGGGGGATCAGGCCCAGGTGCATGGTTTCTTCGTCGCTGAGGTACCGGCCCTCGGCGTGCTTGACGATGTCGATCTCGCCGATCAGGTCGGCGATGGTCACGTCGGGGGTGGCCAACTTTTCGTGGAAACGCTCGTCCGGGCTCAGCCAACGGATCGGCGTGTCGTCGCCGTGCTCCCGCAGGCGGCGGCGGCCCGCGCTGGTCATCGGGTGGGTCGGGTCGTCGGGCATCTCGCACCCGTCGATCACCGGGCACCACGGGTCCAGCAGCTTGGGCAGCTGCCGGATCATCCGCGTCTTCGCCTGGCCGCGCAGGCCCAGCAGCAGCATGTCGTGCCGCGCGAACACCGCGTGGACGATCTGGGGCAGGACCGTGTCTTCGTAGCCGCGGACCCCGAGGAACAGCTCGTCGATCCCGCCGTGGGCGCGCAGGCGGGCGACGAGGTTTTCGCGGAGTTCTTGTTTGACCGGACGGTACCGGTAGCCGGTTTCGCGGAGTTGGCCGAGCGTCTGGATCGCGGGCGGGGATTCGCCCAGCAGCGTGGCCGAGGAAGGTGCGATGGTCATTGCCAACGGTAGGCGCGACGCGGGCGGAAGTCGCTCAAAACGTTCACGCCGTGGCGGAAAGATTCACCGCCGGGTAAAGTTTCGGGCTCGTTGGGGGGCTTGCCCGGCCCAGTCGTTCCGTAACCCGAGGAAACCCCGCCCGTGACCGACGCCCCGACTTCCGCCGAATCGTCCACCCGCAGCCGGGTGCTGGTCGCGGTCAGCAGCCCCTGGGCCAGCGAAAAACTCATCACGCCCGTGTCGGACCTGGCCAAACGCCTGGCCAGCGAGGTCGTGATCGCCCACGTCGCCACGCTCCAGGACCAGGACGACCACGAATCCGAAGCCACCGAGCGCGGCGAGCAGACGCTGCGGCTGATGGTCAAGGGCCTGGGCGACGCCGGCGTCTCGGCCGAGGGCGTCATGTTGTTTTCCGACGACACGCCCAAGGCCATCCTCAACACCGCCCGAGCCCGGCAGTGCACCATGATCGCGCTCGGGCTCACCGGCAAGGGCGCCCTCAAACGCCTGATCTCCGGCGACGTCCCCGCCAACCTCATCCGTCAGACCGACCTGCCCGTGCTCCTGCTGCCCGCGAACTGGGACGGCACGCTGTGAATCAGAAATCAAGCGGTGAGGTGTGAGGAACCAGAAGCCCGCGGCTTCCGAACCCGCTCCGCCCACCACAGCGCCCCGATCGTCCGCACGATCACCACCCCCGCTTTGACGCTGCCTTTCAGCGAGCCGCTGATCTTGCTCACGCCCGCCCGCCGCCGACGGTACGGGACGTCCAACTCCACGATCCGCAGCCCGCGCGTCGCCGCTTTGTACTGCATCTCCACCGTCCAGCCCCACGTGCGATCCCGCATCTCCAGCACGCCCAATGCCTCCCACGTCAACGCCCGCATGGGCCCCAGGTCCCGGTACCGGTGCCCGGTCAGCAGCCGCAGCAGCACGCAAGCGAAGCGATTGCCGAAGCGCTGGTGCGGGTCGAGCGCGCCTTTCTGCTCGGGCACCCGCCGGCCGAGCACCAGATCCGCCTCGCCCTCCGCGATCGGCGTCAGCAGCCGCGGCAGTTGATCCGGGTCGTCCGCCAGATCGGCGTCGAGGAAGGCCACGGGCACGCTCGTGGCCCGGTCGCTTAAGCGATCAGGCCGGCCCGCGGTGTCCGCCAACCAGCCCAACGCCTTCAAGCACGCCCCGCCGTAGCCGGGCCGGCTCTCCTCGACCACCACGAACCCGCCGCCCCGCGCGAGCCCGCCCGTGTCGTCCGTCGAGCCGTTATCGCAGACCACGACGTGCCGGATCACGCCCGCTTCTCGCAGCGGCCGCAGCGCTTCGATCAGCGCGGGCAGGTTTTCCGCCTCGTTGCGGGCGGGGATCACCACGTCGCACTGCACGCTCGGTTCGGGCATCGCAGGAACCTAGCGAAAACGCGGGCCCGCTGGTTTTCACCCCCAACGGTGATACGCTTCGAGCACCATGCACATCGCCGACATTTTCGCCGACCACGACACCACGTTCTCTTTCGAGTTCTTCCCCCCCAAGACGGCGGAAGCCTCCGAAGCGTTGTTCGCCAACATCCGGCAGCTCGAAACGCTGCGGCCCAGCTTCGTCGACGTGACCTACGGGGCCGGTGGCTCCACCCGCGACCTCACGCACGAGCTCGTCTCCCGCATCAAGCACGAAACCCACCTGCCCACCATCCCGCACCTGACCTGCGTCTGCCACGACGAGGACGAACTGAGCGCGATCCTCGAACGCTGGACGAACGAAAAGGTCGGCAACATCCTCGCGCTCGGCGGCGACCTCCCGCGCGACAAGCCCGACTGGGACCGCGCCCGCGACGCCTGCCGCTACGCCGGCGACCTCATCCGCTTCATCCAAAAGTTTTCCGAAAAGCACGGACACCCCGATCCGCGCGGCTTCGGTATCGGCGTTGCCGGCTTCCCCGAAGGCCACCCCGCCACGCCCAACCGCATGGACGAGATGGACCACCTCAAGGCCAAGGTCGACGCCGGCGCCGACTACATCTGCACCCAGCTTTTCTTCGACAACCACGACTTCCTCGACTTCCGCGAGCGCTGCGAACTCGCGGGGATCACCATCCCGATCGTCGCGGGGATCATGCCCATCACCTCCACCAAGGGAATGCGCCGGATGGCCGAACTCGCCGCCGGCTCGCGTTACCCCGCCGCGCTGCTGCGCGCGTTGGCCCGAGCGGGCGACGATCAGGCCGCGGTCGAACGCGTCGGCATCCACTGGGCGACCGAGCAGTGCCGCGGGTTATTGGACGCCGGCGTCGCGGGCCTGCACTTCTACACCCTCAACAAATCCGACGCGACGCGCCGCATCTACCAGGCCCTGGGCGTCGGCCCGTCCGCCGCGGTGGCCTGAAACGAACGGGTTTTCGGACCGAACCGCAGCGGGCGATAAGTCGCCGCCCCGGTCTGGCGCCGCTGATCCGCGTCGCCGCGACGCCCGATCAAACCAAAGTGTTTGCCCGTCTCCCGTCCCGGACCCGGCTTGGGATCGTGGCCGCCTGCGCGGCCGCCGCGTTCGCCTGCGCCGCATTCGCCGACCCTCCGAACGACGACGGGCTCGCCCCGGCCCGCGCGGCCGTCGGTGTCGCCCTCGACACCGCGGACCCGGCTGCCCGGATCGCTTCGCTCCAAACCGCTGCGGCCCACTACCGCGCCGCCTTGACCAACCCGGACTTGCCGCCGCGTGACGCGCGTCACGCCCGCCGGGCTTTGCGTGCGATCGATGCTTTGCTTCGTCCGGCTGCACCGCCGGTTCCCGAACCCGCTGCCGGCGCCGTCGTGCCGATCGTTTCCTTCCAGAACCCGGCCGTCGATCGGGCTCCGATGCAAGCCCTCGGACTCGACCCGCCGTCCGAGCCCGCCGTCCTGCCGCCGCCACCCGAAGCCGGCCAAGCCCCGCCGCCTTCGGAGCCGATGGCCGGCCCCGTGCCTCCGAACGTGGCTGCACCTATAGACGCGCCGGAAACCCGCAGCGTTCACGAAGAAGGCGGGGCGCCGGCCGCGCCGGTGGCCAAGCCGTCACCGGCCCCGCCTCCGGGCCTACGCCGGACGCTCGTCGCCGCGTTGGCGTTGCTCGAAGCCGAACCCGGCACCGCCGATCCGTGGCGACGCGTGCTCACGGCCGGCGCGAATCCACGGGGGCGGTTCGGCCCCGGCCTCGCCCCGCCTCCCGCCGCCGGCGACGCGCTGCACACGCTCATCGCCGTCACCGCGCTCCACCGCCACGGCCCGCTCGCTCCCCGCCACGCCGACGCCCTCGCCGCCACGCTGCTGCGCGAGCAATCACCCTCGGGCGGTTGGCGCGACCCGCTCGCCCCCGCCGACCGCCCCGGCGACCAAGCCTTGCCGACCGCCGCCAACCTGCTCACCCTGCGGCAGCTCGCCGCCACGCCCGGCTTGTCCGACGTGTTACGCCGCGACCTCGCCGAAGCTCAACGCCGAGGCCGAGTCCGTCTCGTCGAACGGCACGCCCAGTTATCCGCAACCCCCGACGCCATGCTTCGACCGTGCACCTTCTCCGACGACTTGCTTCAACTCGTGCGCGCCACGCTCAACGACCCGCGTCCCGATCTCGCTCAAGCCCGGTTCCGGACGCGGCTCACCGCGATGCTCCGCACGCACTTGCATCGGCCTCATCTGGCCGCGGGCGCGCGTTGACGTCACTGCCGCAGCCCGCGGATCTCCAGGATCATCAACACCTGCGCCTCGCCGCCACGCATCCCCGTGGTCATCAGCGCTCGACCCAGGTTCAGCGGCAGCGGCTCCACCCGCCGATCGACGACTTCACCAAAATTCTCCGGCTCCGGATCGGGCGGGTCCGGCAAACCGCCTTCGCTCTGGAGCACCACGTCCAAGCCCCCGTCCGCCGCGACCTCCGAGCCTCCGTCTTCCGCCGGCTCGGGGGTTTCGAAACGCGGTTCGTCCGTCTCCCCGGGTCTCGGCAGGTCGCGTTGATCCACCGGCAGCGTCCGCGGGTCCCGCGCCAGGCCCAGCACCAGATACCGCGCTTCGTGGCCTTCCTCGGGCACCGCGACGGTCACGGAAAGCTCCTCGAAGACCCGGCCGTCCAGCAGCTTTTCCTGCGCGGTCCGCATGCGGATCGTCTGGCGGGGCCGGTGGTGCTGCGGCGTGATCGTCACCCGCGTGAACCCGCCGGGCAACGGCCGAAGCTTCATCAGCAACGCCGTCGTGTGGCCCTGAAACGTCTCGCGCTGCGGCGCGAACGGCGGCACCGTTAGGTCCGCGAAAAACGCCGCCCGGATCGGCCGACTCCGCACCAGCACCGCCGGCTCGTCGCCGCCCCAGATCCGCTGACGCCGGTTGCCCCAGTTCGCCGGCAACGCGTGCAGAAACTCCGTGAGCCGGCGTTTCGGAAGCAGGCCGATCCGCAGGCCGTTGCTCCGCCACACGCCGCTCGTGATCGCCGGGAACACGTCCTCGTCCACGACCGACCAGGCCGGCTCCAGCGACACGTCCAGCGGCAGGTCGACCAGCGTGACGAACGCAACCGCCAACGCCCCTTCCGGCGCGGTCGACGCGTCGGTAAAGCCCGCCGTGTCGCCGGCCATGGCGATGCCCGGGTCGGACGCCCCGGGGTCTGCAGTCGCGGTGCTCCGCAGCAGCGGCGGCACGATGGGGCCCGGTGTGGGCGTCGCCGCACACCCCCACAGGCCCGCGACGCACGCCAGCGCCGCCAACGATCGACCCATCCGTTCGCGCATCTTCATCTGGCCATGATAAAACCCGGGACGCCCTACCAAGGCGCCCCGGGTGTTTTCAGCGCGGAATGCAACTTAAGCGGGCAAGTCGAACCACATCGGATGCAGCGGCGTGTCGTCCGCGGCGGCGAACCGCAGGACCCCCGGTGTTTCCACGGTCACCGCGTCGCCGGCTTCGAACGGCCGGCCTTCGATCACACCACGGCCCCGGGCGGCGTGGACGTACGCCACGCGGCCGGGGGCGACGTCGATTTCGATCGCGCCGCCGGGTTGCACGTCCGCGATGCGCACCGTCGCGTCGGCCTGGATCACGGCCGCGCCGCCGGTCCCGTCCGGGTTCGCCAGCGTGACCCAGCCGGCCGCGCGCTCCGCGTCGGTCGTCGGCCGCTCCTGATAGTTCGGCTTGAGGCCGGCCGTTCGCGGCTCGATCCAGACCTGCAGGAAGTGCACCGGTTCCGTCGCCGACGCGTTGAACTCGCTGTGCGTCACGCCCGAACCGGCGGACATGAGCTGCGCGGTGTGCGGCGGCAGCGTCGCCACGGTCCCGGTCGAGTCGCGGTGCGCCAACGAGCCTTCCAGCACCCACGACAAGATCTCCATGTCGCGGTGCGGGTGCTCGGGGAAGCCGGCCCCGGGAGCGACGCGGTCGTCGTTGAGGACCCGAAGGCCGTGGTAGCCCATGCGGTCCGGATGGTGGTAACGGCCGAAGCTAAAGCTGTGCTTCGAGTCGAGCCAGCCGAAGTTCGTCGGCCCGCGCGCGTCGGCGGGGCGGACGGCGAAACGGGCAACGGTCGGGGATGGCGTCGTGTTCATGGCGAAACTCCTTTCGTTGAGCGTACATTGCTTGTTAAAACAACAAAACATCTCCCCGGATTGTTCCCGACGTCGACACATCTGAGGCCGACCCGTGGACCCCCGCGGCCCTACACTCCGCCCTGTCCATGCCGACCGCGACGCAGGCGACCCAGGGGTGGTTGGACGCTTGGCTCAC
>JBCDDH010000056.1:0-24011 GCA_039180415.1 Planctomycetota bacterium
AAAACCTGTCCGAGGCCGATCGCTGACGCTGACGCGCGGGCTTGTTATGATTCCGGGCTTGCCACGGGCAACGCGGCCTCGGCCGTAGCCCCACTTGGAGAGGTGTCCGAGTGGCTGAAGGAGCTGGATTCGAACCCACGGTGACGCGGACGCCACACTGGTTTTCGAAACCAGCTCCTTCAGCCACTCGGACACCTCTCCAAGTGGGGCTACGGCCGAGGCCGCGTTGCCCGTGGCAAGCCCGGAATCATAACAAGCCCGCGCGTCAGCGTCAGCGATCGGCCTCGGACAGGTTTTTGTTCTGGGGCGGGCCGGCGGTTATGGTGATCGTTTCGAAGAACGGACAGCCGACATGGACGAAGCGAGCCCCAACCCGATCGATCTCCGCCTCGATCCCGAACTGCTTCAGCCGGGGCGGCGTGTCCGGGTCGTAAAGCAGATGCAGCTCAAGGGCTGGACGTCCGAAACCATTGGCACCGTGCAGGCCTACGAGCAACGCAAGACCGGTTCGTGGTTCGCCCACGGCAAAGACGACAAGCTTTGGCTCGACCGGCTCGTGCTCGAAAAAGACGACGGTGAGATCGTCACCCTGAATCTGGACGGATATTGTCGCGTCGAAGCGGCACCCGGCCCGGGGGAGTCGGCCTGATGACGCTGCCGCCACACGACCCGCAGTGGGAAGTGACGCCACGCGGCGTTGCCGATTTGCGTGAAGCAGACGGCTGCGACTTGTTGTTAGACGTTCGCACGCCGCGGGAGGTGGAGACGGCTTCGATCGACGGCGCGGCCGTGATCGAGATGCAGGAGGTCCCCAAGCGTCTGGACGAATTGGAGCGTTTCCGAGGAAAGAAAGTTGTTGTGTTCTGCCACGGCGGGGTGCGGTCGTTGCGGGTTGCCAAATACCTCCGGGATCAAGGATTCACGGACGCGTGGTCGATGCAGGGGGGCATCCATGCGTGGTCGATGCAGATTGATCCGAGCGTCCCGAAGTATTGAGATCAAACCGGTCGCGTCGAGCGATTCGGATGCAGGAGCACGGCATGGCGTTGGTCGATTGGGAGGCATTGCACGGCGAAGCGTTCGCGGGGGTGCGTTGCGTCGTGACCGGCGGTGCCGGGTTCATCGGTTCGCACCTCGGCGAAGCGCTGCTGAGGCTCGGAGCCGACGTCATCGTGTTGGACGACCTGTCGCGGGGTCAGGCCACCAACATCACGCACCTGCGAACCGTGGCCGACACGCAGCCGGGGGGGGTGGCCTTCGAGCAAGCATCGATCGTCGATGCCGACGCGACGCGACGCGTGATCGACAAGGCGGTTTACGTTTTCCATCAAGCGGCGTGGGGCAGCGTTCCCGGCAGCGTCGACGATCCGGCCGGCTACCACACGGTGAACCTCACCGGGACGCTGAACGTGCTCGAAGCGGCCCGCGCCGCGCGCGTGAAACGCGTCGTCTTCGCCGCGAGTTCCTCGGCCTACGGCGACACGCCGACGTTGCCCAAAGTCGAGACGATGCCCCCGCTTCCGCGCAGCCCATACGCCGGGAACAAAGTCGGGTGTGAGGCGATGATGCGGGCCTGGGCGTGCAGCTACGGGCTGGATACCGCTTGCCTGCGGTACTTCAACATCTTCGGGCCGCGGCAGAACGCCAACTCCGCATACGCCGCGGTGATCGCGGCCTTCGCGAAGGCTTTGCTGAACGGGCAGCGGCCGGTCATCTATGGAGACGGCGAGCAGTCGCGTGACTTCACGTTCATCGACAACGCCGTACACGCCAACCTGCTCGCGGCCCGGTGCGAACAGCCGATCGGAGGCGAGGCGATGAACGTCGCCTGCGGCCGGGCCGTGACCGTGAACGAGCTGGCTCGGGAGATGGCCGATCGCCTAGGGGTCAATGAGTTGGAACCGGAGTACCGCCCCGAGCGTGCCGGCGACGTGAAGCATTCGCTCGCCGCGTTGGAACGCGCCGAATCACTGATCGGTTACCGACCGGTGGTGGGCTTCGACGCGGGGCTGGCCGCCACCGTCGACTGGTACGCCGCGCAACACGCCCTTGCTACCGCCTGAAGCACGCCGTTTCACGAAACCCTTGTCGTGGCGTTTTCTCCGTTTTAGCATCCCTCCATGTCGCAGGCCCCCACCGAAACCCAGACCGCCCGGGGCTACGAGCCGCCGATGGCGGTGCAGTTCAGTGTGTTTCTGGACAACCGCGTCGGCCGCCTGCTGGACCTGCTGGAGATTTTCGATCGGCAGCAAATCACGCTCGCTGGCTTGAGCGTGGTCGACTCGGCCGATCACGCCGTGGTTCGCTTGCTCACCTCGAACTCGGCGTTGACCCGTCGTTTGTTGTTTAGGTTCGAGCACTGCTGCAGCGAAATCGACGTGATCGCGGTCGAGTTGTCGCGTGAATCTGCGCTGGCCGAGGCTTGCGAGGCGCTGCTCTCGGCCGAGTTGAACATCCACTTCGCGTATCCGCTGCTGGTCCGGCCACGCGGGCTGCCCGTGGTCGCGTTGCACACCGACGACATCGTGCTGGCCGGACAGATCCTTCGGCGACGCGGCTTCGAGTGCATGGCAGAAAACGACCTGGGCGACAACGCCCCCGGCTCGCACCCCGGTTCTCCGATTTAGCGCGTCACCGGCGGCGCTCGATCTTTTGCGGGGCACGCATGCGGTATCGCTTGCCACGCCAAGAGATCGTCCGCCCCCACGCGGCTTGCCACATCATGCTCAGATTGACGAGCAGCAGAAACCCCGGTGCCCAGCGGTCCCATTGGTGTACCGCGGCGAGACGGTCGTAGGTGCCATTGCCGAAGAGGACGCGGATCGTCTGGCGTCGGCTGGCGGCGCGCCATTGATGCAAACCGAACACGGCAGCCAGCACGCCGAATGCCAGCAGGCTCATCCCCGATTCCCCCACGAACACGCCGACGATCAACCAGCCCCAGGCGCAGGCTGCGGCGGTCACGTACAGAATCAACGTCGCGAACGCCGCCCAGAACAAGAGCGGGGCATGAACCTTGGTGATGCGGTACTGGCGGACCACGAATTCACGGAACGCGCCGAACCGGAAATTGATCGGCGACTCGACGAGGCACTCCGGCAAGAAGATCAGCCGAGCGTCACACGGCGCGGGATCGCCGTGTTCGGGCCGGGCCAACCGGGCTCGGCGTAACGCTCGGGCCATGCGGGTCATTTGGTAGTCGTCGGAAAGGGCCCCCTTCCAACGCGCGATCAGGCCGCCTTCGATCGCGGTGGATCGCAACAGGGCCATCGACCCGCCCCAGGCAAAGCGGAACCAGCCGTGCGAGGCGAAAGTGGCGATCCCCGCGTTGATGCCGCTGGCCCAAACCGCGGCTCGATTCCAATGGGTCACGGGGCCTCGGGGCGGGACAAACCACCGGTAGCCGGTGGTCACCGCGGTGCGTTCGGGCCGACCGAGCGGGCCGACGAGGCTGCCGAGCCAATCGGGGCCGGGGATCGCGTCGCTGTCGGCGAAAACCCAAGCGCGTTCGCCGCCGAAAGCCGATTCGACCTGCGGGTCGTGGTCGTCGGTGGCCTCGGCGTGGGCGACGCCGGCGATCAGGTTGTGGACCTTCTGCCCGGTGTCGGGCGGCGCTTCTCCGGCGACGACGACGTCGGCCCAGACGTGCGGCGCCTTGCTTAACTCGTCTTGCAGGAATGCGTACGCCGGGTCGTCTTCGCTTTCGACGATCAGGACGAGGCGGTAGTCGGGGTAATCGAGCTTGAGCAGGCCGTGCAGGTTCGCGGTGGCTTCGGCGTCGAGGCCCTTGAACGGGACAAACACCACCGCTGGCGGGCGGAATTCGTCGTAGCCCGCGCGATCGGCCTGGTTGAGCCGCTTCGTAAACTTGCGGGCCTGCCCCGCGCACACCCAAACCATGAATAGCCACAGCGGCCAAAGCGTCCACGCGAGGATGTGCCACGGCGTCACGCTCATGCGGAAGCTCGGGTCTTTGTCGTGGCCTGGCGGCCGGGGTCAGGTAGCCAGCAGACTCGTGCCGCTCATCGCCGCGGGCTGCTCCAGGCCCATCAGTTGCAACGCGGTGGGAAGCACGTCGGCGAGCTTGCCGCCCTCACGCAACTCCGTACCGGCGTCCAAGTCGGGATCGACCACAACGCACTCGACGTCGTACAGCGTGTGAGCGGTGTGCGGTGCCCCGGTGTCGGGATCGAACATCTGCTCGGCGTTGCCGTGGTCGGCGGTCACGATCAGCTTGCCGCCTTTCGCCAGCACCGCCTCGACAATGTCGTTCACGCAGCCGTCCACGGTCTCAACGGCCTTGATCGCGGCATCGAGCTTACCGGTGTGGCCGACCATGTCGCCGTTCGCGAAATTGACCAGGAAGAAGTCATCGCAATCGTCCGAGTTCACGCGGTTGACCACGAGATCGCGGATCTCGGGCGCGGACATCTCCGGCTGCTTGTCGTAAGTCGCGACCTTGGGCGACTGGGCCATCTGCCGCGATTCGCCGGGGAACGGCTCTTCGCGGTAATCGTTGGCGAAGAAGGTGACGTGGGGGAATTTCTCGGTTTCAGCGCAGCGGAACTGGGTCTTGCCGAGCTTGCTGAGGTATTCGCCGGCGACGTCTTCCATCTTCGGCGGCTTGGGATACGCGACGCTCAAGCCCGGGAAGTCGGTGAACGTCTCGTCGTACGCCGTCATGCAGACGTACCTCAGGTCGAGCGCTTCGCCGCGGTCGAAGCCCTTGTTCCCCGAGTCTGGCGAGGGCGGGACGTTGCCCTCGAAGTCGGGTTGCATGAAGGCGCGCGTGATCTCGCGCGGGCGGTCGCCGCGGTAGTTGTAGAAAATCACGGTGTCGCCGTCGGCGATGCGCGAACTGCCCGCGTCGCCCACGGTGCGCGGCGTGACGAACTCGTCGCCGGTCTGCGAGTCGTTGGTCGGCGCGTCGTAGTACGCCTGGATCGCGGCCTGCGCCGACTCGTATGGCTCGGCGTCGCTGCCGTCGGTGAGCAGGTCGTAGGCGAGCTTGACCCGCTCCCACCGATTGTCGCGGTCCATGGCGTAATACCGGCCGACGATCGACGCGATGCGACCCACCCCGACGTCTTCAAGTTTGGCCTCGATCTGCTCGAGGAACTTTTTCCCGGTGAACGGCCCGGTGTCCCGACCGTCGGTGAACAGGTGGAGACAGAGCTTGTCGGCGGCGACGCCGCGCCGCTTGCACAACCCGACGCAAGCGTAAAGGTGATCCATCAGGCCATGCACACCGGCGTCGGAAGCGATGCCGAGCAGGTGGACTTTCTTGCCGTGCTTCGTGGCGTTCTCAACGGCGTCACACAGGGCGTGGTTGTCGTGGAACGAGCCGTCTTCGATCGCGACGGTGATCCGAACGGATTCCTGGTTCACGACCCGGCCGGCCCCGATGTTCTGGTGGCCGACCTCGGAATTACCCATCGTGCCCTCGGGCAAACCGACGTGACGACAACAGGTGTGGATCAGCGTGCGGGGATACCGGGCGGTAAGTGCGTCGGCGTGGGGCGTGTTCGCGAGCTTGATGGCGTTGAACGAATCGTGCTCGGCGTGCGGGTTATGGCCCCAGCCGTCACGGACGACAACGACGACGGGTTTGGCGGCGGAGGGTGTACTCATGGGGCGGCAATCATAAAGGAAGGCTCGCGGGGCGGCGGCTTCGCCGAGGTCGTCTAGCATGCCGGTATGGATGCGGCTGACGGCTCGGCGTATTGCGTGCAGTGTGGCTACGACCTGCTCGGCAGCTCGCCGCAGGGACGATGCCCGGAGTGCGGCCAGGCGTTCGATCGACGGACCGGCAAGGGCGTGGTCTCGGGCACCGCGGTGGCGCAGCAACGCGGCGACCTCGTGCTGACCTGGGCCAAGGTGGGCGTCATCTCGGCGATCGGGCTGGCCTGCCTGGGCGGAGGCATCTACGGCGCGTTGCGCTCGGGCGACTGGTCGCGTTCGATGGTGATCGGCGGCGGCATCGCCCTGGCGCTCTTCGCCGTGGCGGGGTTGATCTGGTGGAACGACGCGCTGGAACGTAAGCGGCTATGACGCGTTAAGCCCGGCCCGTCCACGCCGCCTTCGGTTCGGTGCCTTTGAACGTGCGTTGGAGATTCCCGCGGTGCCGCACGATCACCAACGCCGCGAGCAGGGCGGTCAGCCCGACGAACACCATGAGCGGCCCGCTCGCGAGCCCAAGACGATTGCCGTTCACGAGCGTCAGGATCGGCAGCAGCGATGAGGCCAAACAACTCGAGACGCCGATGTAGCCCGAGAGCTTCGAGCTCACCACCCAAACCGCCCCGCACACCAAGCCCGGCAGCGTCACAAACGGAAACAATCCCAGCGCTGCGCCTAAACCAGTCGCCGCGCCTTTCCCCCCCTTGAACCCGATCCACGGACTGAACATATGCCCGAGCACCGCGGCGAGGCCTAACCCGACCCACTGCGCGGCGAGCGTCGTGCTCAGGTGCTCGACGCCGCCGGACCACGACCCGTCGGCCACGGCCTCCACCCAATCCCAACCGGTGCCCGCGCGGGCGATCCCGACGCCCTTAAACGCCAACACCGGCAGCAGCCCCTTAACCAAGTCGAGCACGAAGCACAGGAATCCCCATTTCCGCCCAACCTCTCGGCCCAGATTCGTTGCTCCCGGGTTCCCGCTACCCACCTTCCGGATGTCCACGCCCTTCACCCGGCCGAGGATCACCGCAAACGGAACGGACCCGCAACCAAACGCCAAGACCCAGAAGATCACGTAACCCGTCGCGTCCATCAACACATGCTAACCCAAGCAAACCGACGAAAAGGAAACCCGCCGCCGGCCCGGGACAACGGCCGGTATGATGTAAGTATGCGAATCGCCACGACCGTCATCACGATGACCGCCGCGTTGCTGACATCCACGCCCACGTTGGCCCAAGACGTCAGCGAAGCCCGAGAGGGCGCCGCCTGGGTGGCCTATGTCGTCGCCGCCGTGCTTACGCTGGGCGTCGCCGCCGTCAGCTTCATGGGTGCCAAACGCACGCACGAAGACACCTGATTCCCGGAGTTGTTTTCCTGGGCCACGCGATTCAAGCCTCGGCCCGCCCCCACAGGAGTTCCCCATGACCGCCAAATCGCTCGCCTTCCTCATCGCGCTCAACGCCGTACTGCTCGTCGGCTTGTTCGTCCTGCCGGGCGGCCAAAAGACCGCCGAAGCCCAATTCGGCGGCGGCACGAACTTCACCCTCATCGCCGGCGACGTCACCGGGCGCACCAACCAAGCGGCGATCTATGTCATCGACCTGCAGAGTTCGCGGGTGGCACCGATGTTCTTCAATGGCTCCAGCAACGAGTTCGAGATTTTCCGCGGCGCGAACGTCGCCGAGGACGCGGAAGGCGTAGGGGCCGGCCGCCGGTAATCCCCGCTCCCGCCCCTGCTTTGTTCCTGTCCACCCACGACGCGTTTCCCGCGTCCTCCCCCTCGAAGAGCTCACCATGAATCGCATCCACACCGCCTGCTGGTGCCTGATCGCCTCCGCCGTCGTCCTCTCGGGCATGCTGATCACCCGTCTTTCCGACTCGGTCGTCAACGAGGCCGAAGCCACGCTCGTCATCGCCCGGGATAATTTCTCGCTGCTCACTGCTCAGACACGACCCGGCGAAGAGGCCTTGTTCATCCTGGACAACCGCATCGGCGCCCTGCTGATCTACAACCTCAACGTCGGCCGGGAACGCCTGGAGTTCACCAGCATCCTCGACCTCAATCGCCTGTTCGACGAAGCCGGCGGCGGCGGGGACGGCGACGGGCGAAGCCGACGAAGCCGATGATCCGCGACCGGTCCTTTCCCAAACCACGCCTCGGCGTGGTTTTTTTTGTGCGCCAAAGCCGTACCGATCAAGCAAGCGTCGAAGCCCGCCCCGAAGCGGCCCCCGCGGGCTGGGGCGAGCGCGTCGGGCGTAGTTGCTCGATCTTCTTGAGCTCCGGCTGCCGGCCGTCCACGGTGATTTCGGAACGCGTTGCCGGGTCTACATCGCCCGGCAACTCCTCCAACAACTCATCCACCGCGTGGTCCGACTCGATCTCAAACCCCGCGTCGCGGATCATCGCATACGTCCGCCGGCGCTCCGCCCCCATCCCGTTCAAATACCCGTCCAAAAACAGTGAGTTGGCCGGGTACAGGCACATCGGCTCCAAGCTCCGCAAGTGGAACTCCCGCCCCGCCGCGCACCGCACTTCGCTCGTCGGGCAGCACAGCCGGAACATGCAGAGCACCCGTAGGCAGTACTCCGGTGTCAAGCCCCCGGAAGTCTTTTCGCCGGCGCTCCCGCCGATGTGGGGAACGTTCATCGCGTTCCCCTCGAAAGGCAAGAGGAAGTTCACCGGGATCGACTCCGCGCCCAGCTCCCGCAGCGTCATCGCGACTTCCACGACCTCTCCCGGAGGCTCACCCATCCCGACGATCAGGCCCGAGCACTTCGAGAGCCCCGCCTTCTGCGCCGCCCGCAGCGTGTTGACGCGGTCGTCGTAGGTGTGCGTCGTGCAGATCGTGCCGTAGCGATCGCGGGACGTGTTGAGGTTGTGGTTCAATCGGTCTAACCCGGCTTCAGCCAGCTTCTGCGCTTTCGGCTCGTCCAACAATCCCGCCGACACGCACACCTCCAGGCTCGGGAACTTCGTCTTGATCTCTCGGACGAGCCCCGCCAGCTGCTCGGTCCGTTTATCGCTCGGCCCGCGCCCGGAGAACACCATGCAATACCGGTGCGCCCCGGCGCGGTATGCCCGCTCGGCTTCGGCCAACACCTCCTCTGCCGGCTTCATCGCGTACGGCTCGATGCCCGCCTCGCTCGTCTTGGCCTGCGTGCAGTACGAACAGTCCTCCGGACAACGCCCGTTCTGCGCGTTGTTCAGAATGTGCACCTGTACGGTCTTCCCGAAGTTGGCGAGCCGCACCTCGTACGCCGCGTTGAGCAAACCAAAAAGCTCGATCGACGGGTCGGTCAAAAGGGCGGTCAGCTCCGCGTCGGTGAACGCCTCGTTCTTGAGGGCTCGGTCAGCCAACGCCACGTAAAAACTCCGCGGTTTCGTTTGGAGGTCAGTTTGCGACATCGCAAGATCGTAAAGGATGTTGGCACCGAAGGCCGCGCCCCGTTCCAAAGCTGCAGGGGGGGGGTAATCGCTTACAGCAAACCTCACATCCGCCAAGCGTAGCGGACACGCCTCGACGTATTTCACCATCCGAGTTGAATACTACGGGGCTGAGAATCAAAGCGATGAAGTGTCCGGCCGCGACGTGCGGATGGGCTAGATCAGCAGATCGCATACCGCCAGAACATCGGGCCACTTCGTTTATCCACCTTGCTTGCTCGTGTCTTTTATCTTCTCGGCATGAGCCGGATGGCCGTCGGCGTGTCGCGGTCGCAGGTTAAGCGCCCGTCGATCAGCTTCAACTCCGTCACCTGTAGCGAGCTGCGGCGAAGCGGGTAGCGATCGAGCTGCATGCCGGGCTTTCGGTCGGGGTGGGTGAAGTAGAAGAGGTACGCTCGGCCGTCGGCGTTGACAACGACATCGGCGTGGCTGCCCTTGACTTCGTCGTCGGGCCCCGTCCCCGGCTCGGCCAGCAGCCGCGGGCCGTCTTGCCGCTCCCATAACGCGGCGTCGTCGCTGCGATAGACGGCTAGTCCTTTCCATTCATCGAGGATCATCCAGTAGGAGCCCTGCCACTCGAAAGCGACGGGGCCTTCGCCGGGCGGTCCTTCGAACGCTCGGCCTTTGTCTTGCCACGTGTAGAGGTCTTCGCTGTCCGCGTAAAACACCGCTTTGCGACTGTTCTCTTCGTTGTAAAACATCCGCCAACCGCCGTCGGGCAGCCGCAGCACCGCCGCGTCGATCACGCGGGGGGACGCCAGCTCTAACACCGACTGTTTTTCCCAGTGGATCAGGTCGCCGCTGGTGAGGTGAACAATCTCCCGCGGGTGGGCCCAGTTTTCGAAGACCCCCGGGACGTGCGTCAGGTACATGTGGTACTCGCCGCGGCCTTCGATAACCGCGGGGGCCCAGTGCGTCTGCGGTCGGCCGTTGGCGACGTCGATGTCCGCGACCCCCACGTACGTCCAGGTGGCCCCGCCGTCTTTCGATTCCGCGATGCCGATGCGCGTGCCGTGGACCCAGCCCACGCCGCGGTTGTCTTCCGCGTCGGCCGCGAGATTGGCGCGGCGGTTGGTGTAGAGCATGTACCAAGACTGGGTTTGGCGGTTCCAGATCACCACCGGGTCTGCGGCGCCGTCGTGCACCGGGTCACGGAACAGCGGCTTGTCGGCCAGCATGCTCGCGGGCTCGGCGGGATGAGATTCTGCGGTCACGAACAAGGCAATGGTCAGAACGGCCAGTAAACATGACGTCAATATGGGCATTATGGCTCTGGAGGTTAAAAATTGGCGGAATCTCGAAAACAAGAAATGCAGCCACGCTCAGAGTGGTTGCTCAGCCGCGCACCGATGCAAAATTCAACCCACCAACCCCACCGGCTTGAACTCATGTCCGGGCAACACCGTCGGCAGGTTGTCGTTGCCGAGGTGGACGCGGACGACTTCGGCCAACACGTCGCGGAAGTCGATGGTGTGAGCGAGGTCGCGGTTCTGGTTGAGTTGCTCGGGGGAGAGACCGGGCCACGACGCGAGGACTTTGCGACGACCGGGGGTCGTCGCGCTATTGGCGCCTCCTTGGGCGAGGGTGCCGAGGTTCTGGACCGGACCGCCGAGGGCGAGCATGGCGTTGGCCCAGCCGTGGTCGGTGCCGGCGGTACCGTTCTCGGCCGCGGTTCGGCCGAAATCGGAGATCGTGAGCACGAGCGTGTCGCTCAGACGGGGGCCTAGGTCTTCGGCCAGCGCGGCGAGAGCGTCCGAGAGCTCCTGGACCTTGTTGCCGAAGTTGCCTTGGGCGCCGCCGCCCTGGCGGTTGTGGGTGTCCCAGCCGCCGTAGTCGATCTGGACGACTTCAAGGCCAAGGTCGGCCTTGATGAGCTGGGCGGCGGTCTGGAATTGCTGGCCAAGCTTGCTGCGGTCGGGGTAGGTCGCGCCGGGGGTGTAGGGCTGGTCAGCGACCTTGCGGAGCACGTCGAGGCCGTCGAGGGTTTCGCGACCGGCCTTGGTGACCAAGCCGGTGGCGTGGTCCATGTCTTCAAGCCCGGGGGCGCGGTAAGCGTGCTCGAGCGCAGCGGCGATGGCGTCGGAGTCGCCGGCTTTGGTGGGCAGGCCGAGGTCGGTCAGGCCAGAGAGCGCGTAGGCGGGGGCGTCGCCGCGGAGGATGCGGGGCAGCGTGTCGGAGATGGCGACGGCGCGGATGGGGCCGTGGCCTTCGGAGGTGAGCAGGTGGCGGTTGAGCCAGCCGTCGGAGCCGAGGGTGTTGCCGGCGACGCCGGTCTCCCAGACGTCCTGCTCCTCGAAGTGGGAGCGGGAGTTGCCGTCGTAGCCCACGGCGTGGGCGGCGCAGGCGAGGCCCGCATCGAACCACGGCATCAACCGGTGAGCGCGGGGGTTGATGCCGAAGAAGCCGTCGAGGTCGATCGCGCCTTCGTCCCGGCCGGGACGGTTGACTTTGAGAGACGGGCGGAGCTTGGCGTAATGCGGGTCGGCGTAGGGGACGACCCAGTTGAGGCCGTCGATGCCGCCGCGGAGGAAGACGACGACGAGGGTCTTGTTCCGCGTGACGGCGTGGTTGGCGGGGTCGTCCATCGTCTGGGCGAGCGCACGGTCGAGCGGGTTGACGCCGCAGTACACGGCCATCGCGCCGGTGGATTGGAGGAAGAAGCGTCGGGTCATCCGCATGGGTGGGCTCCGTTGGGGATTCCGAGAGGCCCCGCGGCGGCGGGGCCTTGGGCTTTCGGGTCGGCTTAGCGCAGCGCGCTTTCGGGAAGCTGCGCGACGAATTGGGCCAGCAGCCGGTTACGCGCCCAGCCTTGCTCCTCGGTCTCGCGGAGGACCGACAGCGCCGCGTCGTTGGAAGCCTCGCTTAACAGGTCGCCGGTGATCAAGACCGCGAGGTGATCGACCAACGATTGTTGCCAATCGGCCCGCGCTTGCGTGTCGGTCAAGTTGCGGGGGTAGGCCAAACCGTCGGGCAGCTTGCGGACCAGACCGCCCGAGACGTCGCCGGCGTAACGCCAACGCTGAAGGGTCGCGTTCGTATCGGCGTAGGCGTCATCTTCCTCGGGATAACCATCGGGCGTGTCGCGATCGAAGAGGCCGAAGCCGGATTGGTTGGTGTATCCGACCACCTGGCGCGGATTGGCCGTGCCCGCGATGCGTTGGAGACGGACGGCGAACCCCAGCGGGTGGGCGAGGCGTCGGTCCCGGGCTTTGTCGAGAAACTCTGGGTGCAGCACCACGGCGCGGATCACCGCCCGCAGGTCGCCGGCCGTCTCGTGGAACGCCCGGACGGCGGCTTGGGTGAGGGCGGCGTCGGCGGGGAGGCCGGCGTAGTGCGCGACGAGTTTCTCGCCGATGAACTCGGCGGTCGACGGGTGCGACGCGAGCAACTCAACCGCGGAGCGCGCGCGGTCGAACCGCGACGACAGCGGCTTCGCCTCGGGGAAGGCGTACCCGAAGATCCGTTGGGCCTCGGGCAGATTGCGCTGCGGCAGGTACCGGAACGTGCCCTGCGTCAACCGTCCGAACGCGTCTTCCCGCGCGGTCTCGTCGAAACGCCATCCGGTGAGCAGCTTGGCGAGACAGGTCACGTCGGCCTGGTCGTAACCGCCGTTCACACCGACGGTGTGGAGCTCCATGATTTCGCGGGCGTAGTTCTCGTTGAGCCGATTCGCAAAGGACCGCTGCTGGTCGAGGTAACGGAGCATCGCCGGGCTCGTCGCCGAAGCGAACAGCAGTTCCGAGAACGGTGCGGCGCCCATTTCGACCCAGCGGGCGTGGTCTTCGATGCGAAACCGAGGAGAGGCCTTGAGCCACCAGGTGGTCAGGTGGTTGTCGACGAACATGGCCAGCCGCGCCCGCACGGGATTCGGCGTGCGGAGCAGGTGCTCGGCGGCGCGGCGGTTCAGGTGGTCGCGTCGTTCTTCGTTCTGTCGCCCGAGCGACGCCTGTAGCCACGCGTCGCGCAGGCCCGGCCGGCCCATCCACCCGGCGGTGAGCGTGCGGTCTAGCCAGGCTTCGGGCCCCTCGGCCAGCACGTCTGCCACCGCCCGCGGCTCGGGGCCCAGCGCAACCCGATTAAGGAAGGCGACGGCCCGGGCGTACCGCGTGCCGCCGATGGCCGGGTCGTTGGCTTTGGCGTCAAGCGTCACGCTGACCGCGGGGCTTTCCGCCAGCACGTCGTCGCCGTCCCCGATCCGCAGCGCAAGCGTCACCGGAACCGGTCTATCGGTCGCCCGCCCGCGCTGGATCAAAGGAACCATGACCCGTGCTTGCCCCGGCGACACGGCAAAGCGCAAGCCCGTGGGCTCGCCATCGACCACTGCCTCTGCCCAGGTCACCCGACTCGCCGACCTGACCTCGGCCACCATAGCGTCGGCCAAGCCGATCGTTTCGCCGCTTCGTGGGTGCACCACGGCCGCGGTCGCATGTTCCTTTATCCCCGGGGGCGATTCCCATAGCGTGACGCCGGACAGATACAGGTTGCGGTCGCGTCCGGTGTCTACGTCGTAGGCGTCGTTGACGAAGGCGACCCGTAACGCTTCGGCGTCCGTCGGGACCTCGAACTCACCCAGGTCGTGCACGTTTTCCCAGCGCTGGAAACGTGCTTCGCCCAGCGTGCGTAACGCTCCGTCCTCTCCCGGGATCACCCACGAAACGCGCGCGATCGGCCACCCGTCGTACAGGTCCCCCAAGCCGTGCAGTTCGATCCGGGTTCGACCCGACAAGCCCTCCGGCAGCTTCAAGTCGATGTGACCCCGGCTATGGAACGCGACGACGTGACGCCGGCCCGCCCGGTTGTGGCGGACGATGGCTCCGTTCTGGGGCGGTCGCCAAGACGCGTCTTGCATCGCAAAGAAACGCACCGCTCGTGTCGGCGTGTGCGCAAGGGCTTCATCTACGAAAACGCGGTGTGTGGTTGAGGCGACACGTTGGCCGGTAGCAGGATCGGTCGCCACGAGTTGGATGTGGTTTTCGCCGGGGGCACATTGGCCGGGCGTCAGCCAAAAACTCGGCCGAGCGTCTCGCGTCTGGACGACGGGGTTTCCGTTCAGCACGAGTTGAACTTCAGGCAGGCTTTCGGGCTCGAGCCCGCCGACAAAGCCGACGATGCGACGCGGGCCCGCCAACACCGAGCCGTCCAACGCAGGGTCAAGCCCGGCGAACGGCCCGCGGACCGCGTGCGCGGGAAGCGCGGCGCTGACCCGCGCGAGCGCTGGCGGTGCCGAGCGGCCCGGCAAGCGGACGACTTCGACGCGATCAAGGAACAGGTTCCGATCGAACTTCTTCCCGGCCGCGAAGTCGTTCTCGAAACGCAGCGTCAACACACGGTGGCCCGCCGGCCAAGCGTAAAGCGGTTCGCCGTCCTCGCCGGGCCGAGCATCCACCTCGTCTTGGCGCTCGTCCGCATCCGGCGGGTCCAGCCAGAACGGCCGCCCCAACGGAGCATGATGCCAAGCCGTATCCGCCAACGCCCCGATCGTGCGAGCGCGGTCTTCCGCGTCGACAAACACGCCCACGATCGGGGGCAACGCGCTCACCGATGTCCCGCCGGCCCGCACCCGCACCGCGTACCACCCGCCGGGGGCGTCGACCGGGATCGGGACCGCGATCGAGCGACCCCGCGCGGACTGGAGCACGTAACGCCCGTCGGAGGCCTCGCCGTGGTCGGCGATTTTCAGGTCGCGTTGCCCACCCGCACGCCGAGGCCGGGGCGCATCCGCATCGGCCTCTGCTTCGCGATCCGCAACGAAGCTCAGCGCTTCATGCTCGTAAACCTTCAGGTTCACCGGTGCACTCGACGAAGCCACGCCCGGGACGCCGCGCACTTCCGCCACCAGCGTCTGCGGGCCGGCTTCCAGTGCGCTCGCCTCGATCGCGAAGACAAATCGGCGGTGCGGCCCTTCATCCGGTGACGACGCCGACACGGGGAAAAGCGAATCGCCGCTTGGGAGCCGCAACAACACCTCCTCGCCCGCAAGCGAAAGCTGGCCGAATTCATCGAACACCTCGACGCTTAGCTTAAAGTCACCCCACACCGCGGCGCCGTCCGCCGGCGACACGATGCGTGGACCACGCAGCCGAGCGAAAAAACCGGTGGGCGAACTCGCCACAGAAACGCGGATCGCGCGGCTTCCGATCGTCAGCTGCGCCTCCCCCGGCTCCTTGGCTTCGACGCGAACGAACCCGATCGACTCGCCCGCTAAAACGCGGGCCGGGCCCAACGCCGTGAGTATTTCGGGGCGATCCACCGCCGCTTCGAGTGTCAGGTCTTGCTCAGGCGCCGGATCGACCCGGAACGGGAGGACCCGTCGGTCGTGCGACCACAACCGCGTGGACTCCGCGTACGGCTGAACCGCCGGCTCGGCCGACGCTTCCCCGACGCCGCACCACGCGAGACCCCAGGCCAACGCAGCGACGGCCAACCTCCCAAAGCCCCGTCCGGCAGAAGCTTGCAACACGGGGCGACCTCCAATCGTGCGAACAGCCGAGGAGACTCTTTCATCCGGCAAAGCATGGCCGTTCGCTGCCCAAAGTGTATCGGACGCTCCGTTTTTCGGCGCAAAGCAAACCCCCGCGCGGAGAGCCGGGGGTTGCCACAGATTTCCGTGCCCTCGGATTAAAAATCGAACGCGAGCGCCCCGAAGTATTTGAAATCGCTCTCGTCGAAACCTTCGTCGACGTCGGAGACGAACTCGTTTTCGACCCCTAGCCGCAGCTTCAAGCCATCGCCCGCTGCGAGCTCGACCTCGTACATCGCACCGCTGAGGTTGCGGAACTCGCTGAACGCAGGGTCCAACGCGGGGTAGAGGTAGTTGAACAGCGTGACGGTTTGCGTCTCGCTGATGATCCATTTCCAATCGACGCCCAGCAAGGCCTCGGGCGTAAACTCGTTCACGTCGCCGAACTCGTACTGCCCGCCGGCCCCGGCCCTCAGGAGGAGTTGGTTCACGTCGTCGTCGATCAACGCGTAACCCACACCGGCAAAGCCGCCGAGCCGCGTCTCGTAATCCGTGAACTGATCGAACTGAGCCGTGCCCTGCGCCCAGTAGAACAAGTCGGACTCGGGCAGCAGCCAATCCTTAAACAGCACGGCCCGGAACTGGTTCTGCGTTACCTCGCCGTCGGTGGAGTTGCGGAAGTAGTTCGCGTCGAACTTCCAGCGGTCTTCTTCGTCTTCGAACCCCGTGGCCACCGAGGCGTAGATATTGAAGGTTTCCGAGTTGCCCTCGGTGCCCGAAAACCCCGCCGCGACCGACTTGTCCCAGCCCGGGAAGAACCACGAATCGACGAAGTCGGCGAACATCTGCGCCGACTGCTCCGCCATCGTCGTCGGCTCGAGCGGCGCTTCGGGCTGCTTGATCTGGTCCTTGGCGATCGTGACCCGCCCTAGCACCGGGTGATCCATGACCAACGACTCGTCGGTCTCCGACACGATCTCGCCCGTAAGCGTGTCGCCGGACGTGAGCTCGACCTGCTCGGCCGTGACCGAAGCGGTGAAGGCGGCCGCGGCGCCGAGCGCCAGGCCCGCAACCAGTAAACGATCCATCGAAAACGACATGTCGACTCCTTGACCAAACTTGAAACGCAAACGCGCGGCACGAAAACGCGTCCGTGCGTAAAGCACATCGGCATATCCACCCCCTCGACATGGAAATCAAAGCCTGACGCTGCAGATCAGGCCACGCGGCGGCGCCGCAGCGCGAGGCCGAGTCCCGCCAATGCCAGCATCGCCGACGCCGGTTCCGGGACGAACACCACCTGTCCGGTTTGCGCTTCGCCCCCGATGCCGTAAGTGAAAGACCACGCCGACGGGTCGGTGACGCCGCCGGTGCTGACGCCGAAGTTGTCGCCTTCGATGAACTCCTGGTCCAGCGACAGCGCGACGTACGACGCTTCGGTCGCGGCGAGCGCGAGGTCGAAGCCGCTCTCCGAACCTTCGAGGTTCTCGCCTTCGATCGCGACGCCGGACAGGAGGGCGTCGGACTCGATGGCCAAGTCTCCGGTGACTAAGTCGACGACCAGTGTCGCGGAACCGGCCGACGGAACTTCGCCGGGCGGACGGACCGAAGCGTCGAACCCGTCGTAGTTGCCGACGAGTAGGAGCGCGTCGGCGAAGTCGACGTCGCGGTCCTGATCGAAGTCGCCCGCGGTCCAGAGCCAAAGATCGGCGTCGAAGCCCGGAGCGACCGCGCCGCCGGTGTCCGCGGCGACGCCGTCGCCGGAGAACGAATTCAGCAGCTGCATCGCGTCCCGGAAGTCCACGTCGCCATCGAGGTCGGTGTCGCCGGGCCGGAGCGTGGAGATCGACGCATTGTCGAAGGTGACCGCGGCGTTGCCGGCGGAATTGAACGGGTCTTCAACGCCGAACCACGCCCGACCGACCGTGGGCCCGCCGGTGTTGTCGAAGCTTTCGAGGACCTGCCAACCGTTCGGGAAGCCGTCGGGCTCGTGCGTGCGGATCGCGAAGAACGGCGTGTTGTCGTGCGAGCCGACCGCCAAGGTAACCCAGCGTTGTTCGTACAAGCCTTCGGCGAAATCAACGTCGGCCGGCGTGCCGTCGATGGTCTGCACCTGGAAAGCCGTAGCCGGTGCGCCCGGCGTGCCTTGAAATGAGAGCAGGTCGTTGGTCGCGCGGCCGTCCGTGGTCAGCGACCAGAACAGGCCGTCGGTGTCCGTGCCGCCTTGCCAATTCACACGCGAAGTATTGGACGACATGCCCGCAAGAAACGCGAGGGTTTCCTGTCCCGTGAACCCCGGGCTCGGGTCGGCGAACGCATTGACCGTCATCACCCAATCTTGCGTCGAGCTGTCGAGGGTTAGGTCCGGCGAGAAGTTCAACGCGGCGCGTTCCGGGCTTTCGCCGGGCAGATCATCCACGGCATTGACCCGAGCAACGATGCCGGTGCCCGAGCCACCGGGGGCGGCGTTGCCTTGGGTGAAGTTCGCGTAGCCGAAACCCAAAAAACGATCCACGTCGGACGACGCGCTGTTGGTGTTGGGTGCAAATCGTTCGTCGTGGAAGCCCACAAACAGGTCGGGCGTCGCAGAATCCAGGTCGTCGCTGAACAGATCGCCCAAGCCCAATTGGGCGGCGGCGGGCAGGACCGGCAGCGCACAGACCGCGGCGATCGCGCCCCAGGCCCGCGAAGTGGTGGGGCGGATATGGCTGGCACGAACCAGGAAACGAACGGTCATGGCGGGGCTTTCTCCAGAAAAACGACGGCAAAATCCGCGGCGTCGGACGCCGTGTGCCAAGGCCTTAAGTGTACCGGCCGATCGCGGTTTAGCCGCTGCGATTCATGAAAATCTGCGGCTCAACCGGCCGCCACCGCCCCGGGGATCCGGAGCCACCGCGGCGAAATCTCGGCCGGATCGGCGTCCGGTTGGGCGTGCCGGATCGCCGCGGCGACCAGCCCCAGGAACATCGGCTGCGGGCGGAGCGGCCGGCTGGTCAATTCGGGGTGGAACTGGCCGCCCACGAAGTACGGGTGCCCGACGCCATCGGGGCCTTCGGTCGGCAGCTCAAGGACCTGCATGATCGGTTGCTGCGGGTGCCGGCCCGAGAAGACCAGCCCCGCCGACTCGAGCCGTTCGATGAACCGGGGATCGACCTCGTAGCGGTGGCGGAACCGCTCGCGGATCGTGAACGCTTCGCCCCGGTCGTAGGCCCGCCGCGTTGCCGGCCCGCAGTCGGCAAACAACCACGCCGCCAGTGTGCCGGGCGTGATGCGGACGTCCTTGCCGCCCAGCCGCATGTTTCCGCCCAGGCCCTCGATCTGCTTCTGCTCGGGAAGGATGTCGATCACCGGGTGCGACGCGCGGAGGTCCAACGAATCGAACTCGCTGCTGCCGGCGCCGTCCAGACCGCACACGTTCCGCGCGAACTCGACGACGGCCATCTGAAATCCCAGACAAATCCCGAGGTACGGCACGCGCTGCTCCCGGCAGTGCCCGACGCACGCGATCTTGCTTTCGGTGCCGCGGTGCCCGAAACCGCCGGGCACGATCACCGCGTCGAAGTCCGCGAGCCGGTCGCCGGCCTGGTCGGGCTCGAACTCGGTCGTGTCCAGCCACTCAACGTCCAATTCGGCGTTGAACTCGACCGCGCAGTGTTCCAGCGCCTTGTCGATCGAGGCGTACGCGTCGCGCAGCCCGGCGTATTTGCCGGTGATGCCGATCTTCGCTTTGAAGCGGCGGTCGCGCTCGACGCGCTCGACGAAGCGCCGCCAATCGGTGCGGTTGCGGTCTTCGGTGACCGTGTCCACGCGGTCGTGCAGGTCCAGACGGGTGAGCACCTGCCGATCTAAGCCCGCCGCCCGCAGCGCTTCGGGGATGGTGTAGATGCTCTTGCGGTCGTGCATCGAAAAGACGTTGGCCATCGGCACGTTGCTGAACATCGCGATCTTCTGCCGCGCCGACTCGGCCAGCGGGCTCATGCCACGGGTCGCGACGATGTGCGGCTGCACGCCCGCTTCCAGCAGCTTCTTCAAGCCCAGCTGGGCCGCTTTGGTCTTCTGCTCGCCCAACGCCGGCGGCTCGATGATGTACGTCAGCGCCACGAAGCACACGTTCTCCGGACCTTCTTCGAACGCCAGCTGACGCAACGCCTCGATGTAAAACGCGTTCTCGTAGTCGCCGACCGTTCCGCCGACTTCGACGAACACCACGTCGGCCTGCTGCTTGACCGCGAGGCTACGCAGCATGTGCTTCACCTCCGACGTGACGTGCGGGATCATCTGCACGTCCCGACCGAGGTATTTGCCCTGCCGTTCTTTGTCCAAAACGCCCTGGAAGATCTGCCCCGAGGTCGTGTAGTTCGCCTTGCTCAGATTCTGATCGAGCAGCCGCTCGTACGTCCCGAGGTCCATGTCCGTCTCGAGCCCGTCGTCCAGCACGAACACCTCGCCGTGCCGATACGGGTTGAGCGTCCCCGAATCCAGGTTGAGATATCCCTCCATCTTCACCGGCGACACCCGCAGCCCCTTGTCTTTGAGCAGCTTCGCCAACGAGCTCGAAAAGATGCCCTTGCCCAGCCCGGACATCACGGTGCCGAACACCATCACGAACTTGTGCTTTCCCTTCACGTACCCCGCGGGGATCGGGTTGAAGAACTCGGTCTCGTGGCTGGTGCTGCCCGCCTGGCGCAGCAGATCGCCCGCGTCGGCGGACGGATCGGGGGAGGCGTCGGATGTCGTCGGGTTCCCGGAAGTCGGCACGAATTCGGCGTCGGCGGGGTTTGGCGATGGGGGCATAACCCACCGTACCGCGCCGGACCGGGTCGGACAACGCGGAGCCGGCAATCTTTCTGGGATCGTCAGCCGGCCGCCGCCGCCACGCCGTTCCGCGACGCGTCGGCTTCCGTCAACGCCGCCACGCCCGCGTGCCAGAACTCGCGGAATTCGTCGGCGCTGGTCAGCGCCGCGACCCCGCGACGCAGCCCCGGCCACGGCTGTAGGTGGGCCGAGTACTTGCTGATGCGCTGCCGGATCGTCCGCAGGGCGACGCCCTCGTCCCGGCAAGCCGCCAACCGCTCGAAGTGATCCAGCACCAGCCGCGCCCGCTCCGCTCGCGGCATCGGCTCGGCGTCGAAACCCGTCGCCAGCCGGTGGGCGATGTCTCGGAACAGCCACGGCTGCCCCATTGCGCCGCGGGCGACCATCACGCCGTCGCAGCCGGTGAACCCGATCATGCGTTCGGCGTCCGCGGGCGTGGCGATGTCGCCGTTACCGATCACGGGCGCATCGGGGTGCGCGCGTTTCACGCTTTCGACCGTCGCCGCGATCCCGTCCAGCCGCACACTCGGCTTGAACCGCATCTCGGTCGTTCGGCCGTGCACCGTGATCATCGCGATCCCCACGTCGCACAGCCGCGGCGGCAAAGAGTCCATCACCAGGCACGAATCGTCCCAGCCCAGCCGGATCTTTGCGGTGACCGGCACTCGGACCGCCTTAACCACGGCCTCCGCCAACTTCACCGTGCCGCCCGGGTTACAGAGCAGCTTCGAGCCGCCGTGCTTCTTGGTGACCTTGTCCACCGGACAGCCCATGTTGATGTCGATGATCGTCGCGCCGCGTGCCTCGGCCCACCGCGCCGCCTCGCACAGGATGTCGGCGTCGCTGCCGTAGAGCTGCATCGCGACCGGCCGGTCTTCGTCGTCGGTCGCCGCCCGCCACATCGCCCGGTCGGCCTCCCGCAGCAGCGCGTGCGGGCAGAGCAGTTCGGTGCACGTCAACCCGACCGCGCCGTACGTGCCGTCGCCCACGTCCCGCGGGCCGCCGAGGTCTTTCGGCCGGCACGGCACGCCCCGCACGCTGCGCACCACTTTGCGATACGCCAGATCGAAGTACCCCGCCACCGGCGCGAGCAGCAGGTTGGTCTGGAGTTGGACGCCGCCGACGCTTAACACGCTTCAAAGATACCTCACGCCACACCAACCGCGGGCTCACGAAGCGACCGATCTCTACCGCTCACCCCACCGCCGGGCGGACTTCCAACTCCCCCGAATCGTCAGCCCCGACCGGCACCGCGAGGGTGAACGGGAGCGACGGCTTGGCGTCGCCGATCGCGGTGTCTTCCGCCGACACCGTGGCCGCCACCGAACTACCGCTGAGCGGCACGCTCCGCGCCCGGCCGGGGCCGTCTTGGAGCACCCGCAGCAGATCACGCACCCGCATCACGCCGGGAAGCTTCGGATCGGACGGCTTGAACACCTCGCGACGCAGCCGGGTGAGCATCGCGTCCTGCCGGGCGTTGGGCTGGATCAACCCGCGGAAGTCGGGGTGCTCGTCGAGCCGGCCGAAGTTGCCCACGAGGCTGAACAGGTCGGCCGCGGGGCCGGGCGGCGAGTAGGCCCGGGCGAACGCGCTGCTCCGGATCGCCCCCTTGTCGATCATCCGCATCAGGTCGCGACGGATCTGCGAGGCCGAGAGCATCTCGGTGAACAGCTTGACCAGCACCGGGCTGGTCGAGATGTCTTCGCCACGCCGCAGGGCCGAGCCGAAGTCGACCGCCTTGACGCCGTTCTCGGTGATCAGGAAGTTGTCGAGGCGCAGGTCCAGGTGCACCACTTTGGCCGCGTCGTGCAGCGCCTGCACCAGCTCGGCCGCCTGCGTCGCGAACGACAGCGGGTCCACCGGATCGCCACCCAGCCGTAACCACCGCGACCGCAGGCAGCAGACGTACCCGCGGTCGCCGTACTCCAGGTCCAACACGTCGGGCACGCGGTCGCGTAGCTCTTCGGGCAGGTCGCGCTGCAGAATCTTGAGAAAGCCCGCTTCACGCGTCAAGAAAAGCGGGAACACCTTCCGTCGCAGCTTATGGATCGTGTTTTGCAGCGCTTCGCCTTCGGGGCGGTCTTCGGGCGCGAGGTTGTTGAGCAGGCGCCGCGCGATCTGTTCGGGCATCGGGATGCGCTTTTGCACGCAGTACCCGCCCTCGACGCCGGGCCAGGGCTCGAGCCGGACGTCGTAGGAGTGCCGGAGCGTCGGGTTCTCCGGCAACTCCAGCAGCACCTTGCGTACGACAAACGCGATCCCGCGCGTCTGCGCCCACGGCTTCCACCACGTCCGCGGGGCGAACTCGACGGCCTCGGGCTCATGGTCGATCCGCCATTCGTCGCGGCTGCGGAACAGCCGATGCAACTCGGCGGCCTGGGCTTCGGTCCGCGCCGCGATCACCGCCTGGCCGCCCCAACGCAGGCGATCGAACAGCGTGTAGGGCGAGGCCTGATCCGGGTCGGCGACGAACAGCCAGTCGACCGGGGTGGCCGGGTCGGCGTGCCGCGCGTCCCGTTCGAGCCGGCGCACGTCGTGCGGGTCGTGTACGAAACACTCGCGGAGCTTCACACGAAACGGGGCCGGCCCGTAGCCCGCGAGCCCCGACGCGTCTGCGGAACCCGGGACGGTGGAGCGGCGTCTCGAACTTTGCGGGTGGGGCTTGGCCATCCGTGAACAAGCAGATCGGCGGGAAACGAAGGCGGCGGGCAGACGGATTTCGCGGTCGGTATGGCGACCGCTCACGCTTGCGGCGGCGAAGCGTCGGGAGGGGCCGACGGACGGCGGCGGGGCGGCTCGGAACCTACCGCGTCGAGCACGGAATCGATGTACTGATCGATCAACTCGTCTCCACGAGCGTCCTCGGCCTGCGCTTGGGCCTGACGCAATTCAGTGACATACGCGGGCACTTCGTCCGGAGCGGAATCCGGGTTTGCGGGCGCTTCACCGACGCTGGCGGGCGGCGTGGCTTCATGGGGGCGGTCGCCAGCGGGTGCGGCTTCCGGTTCGGGCTGCGGCCCCGGCGATGGCACGTCCAGAGATTCCGGCTCCAAAGAGTCCGGTTCCACCGATTCGGAGGCCCCGAAATCGATCGCCGTGTCGTGAGAAGACGCCGGGGCGGCCGTCTGATCGAGAGGCGACGGCCCGTCGTCAAACACATAATCAAAATCGTCCGCATCCGCCGACGCCTCACCCGCCATCGGCGGGACCGGTTCGGGTGCGGGTGCGGGTGCGGGTGCGGGTGCGGAGCCCGCGTCGTGCGTTTCGGTTTCTTCGACCGCGAAATCGATCGGGCCCGCCTGCGTCTGCTCCGAAGGGGAGGCGGCGGGCTCGGGCTTGGGCTTGCCCTGCCCGCGGTAGATGCCGGTCTGGCTCGGCGGCGCTTCGACCGTGCCGTCCTGGCCGCCGTGCGTCCGCACCGCCGCGGCGAACATGCCCGAGCCCTGGTTCCGCCAGCTCGGATCGAGCATCGGGGAGCCCTCGGGCGGGGCCGCGTATTTCTTGCGGAACCGGTCGCTCTGGACCTCCCGGTTGAACACCGTGCCCAGCAGGTGCGCGCCGACCATCCGCAGCTTCTGCAACGCCGCATCGATCGCCCGCCGGGCT